>NZ_DATFAV010000270.1:0-20071 GCF_035254145.1 Caulobacter sp.
CGGCTGCGCCTTCGGTCGCGACTGCAGAAAATCCCAGCCAAAGTGGCCCGGCGCTTCGCTGCCCTTGGGCCACCCGAAAAACCGCGCGCGGCCGGCCTGATCGGTGGGCCCCGAATAGAAAGCGCGGACTGTCGAGACCTCGGCCTGGGTCAGGCAGTTGGCGCCGTCCCCGTTCTTGCACAGCAGTTCAGCCGGATCGAACCGGCAGGCGCGCGGGTCGCCGACGAACGGGTCGCTCGCCACACCGCTACCGCTACCCGCGCAGCGCGCCAGGACCGCGGTGTTGAGGGTCTGGAGCTTGGCGTCCGAAAGGTGGCCGCTGGGCCCCAGATTGGCCGCCAGATCGTTCCACAGGACTGCCGCGTGCCCCCAGGTGCGATTAATGACCGGCGCTCCGACCAGCACGCCGTCGTAGTCCTCGGGATAGTAGAGCGCCTCGATCAGGCCCTGCTGTCCGCCGGTGGAGCATCCGGTGTAGAAGGCCCGCGCGGGCTTGACGCCGTAGTACGCCTCCGCGATCGCCTTGCCGGTCACGGTCATCACGTGTGTCGAAAGCCGCCCCCAATCGCGCCACTTGCGCGGGTGGCCTATCAGGGCGTCGCCGTCGAGCGGCGTCGCCGGGGAGGTTCCCGTATCGGTCACGGCGCTAACGTAACCGCGGCGCACGCCCACCTCCATGGCGCCGTACCCGGCGGCGAGCACGCCCCCGAAGCCGCCGTTACCGTTGCCGTGGAAGACGCCCCGCCAGTGGGTCAGCGGCAGCCACACCTCCACCCCGATATCGGAGTCCGGCGCCCGCCGCACCGAAGCCACCACGCGGCAGAAGGCCGGGGTATCGGCCGAGAGCTTGAGGCCTGCCATGCCGCCGCCCGGAACCGTCACCGCGCTCTTGATCAACGTATTCGGCAGCTTCAGGGCGGAGAGCGCCTCGCACGACGACGCCCAGCTTTGCGACGCCACGCCCCATGCCATCGCGGCGGCCGCGAAGCCGAGACACCGCCGAAGGACCGTGAGAAGGCGTTCGGCCAAATCACGAGGTTGCGTGTTGAACATCACACTCTCCCCTATCGAGATGCGAATAGCGGGCTGGCGCTCACACGCCGCAGCAGGCGCGCCGCCAACCTCATTGTTCAGCCTTGGGCGCGCCTTCGATCGAGCTCCGCGTCCAGCCCCGCCGGCCCGCGCCGACGAAGCCGGCCGCCACGCGCTGCTTCAGCAAAGCCGGCGGGCGAAAGCGCTCCCCGTAGGCGTCGTGCATGATCTGCTGGACCTGCAGGCACAGGCCCGACGACACCGCGTCCATCAGGGCGAACGGCCCGATCGGATGGCCCAGCCCCAGACGGCAGGCCGTGTCGAGGTCCTCGGGCGTGGCTACGCCCTCCTCGACTAACTTGACCGCCTCGATTAGCATCGCGTGCAGTAGACGGTTGACCGCGAAGCCGGCGACGTCCTTGACCACGATCGGCGCCTTGCCGATCCGCTGGAGAATCTCGATAACCCGAGCGGAGGTCGCCGGGGCGGTGTCGAAACTTGAGATGACTTCGACAAGCGCCATTCGCGAGACGGGCGAAAAGAAATGCGCCCCGACGAACGCCGGACGGCGTGCGGGCGCGAGCGCCGCGCTCAGGGTGGAGATGGGCAGGGTCGAGGTGTTCGAGGTCAGTATGCAGCCGGGCTTGCAGATTGCGTCGAGCGCCCCGAGGACCGCCTGCTTGACGTCCAGCGCCTCGAACACCGCCTCACTGACCAGGTCGCATTCGGAAAGCTGGTCGATGGCGGCGACTGGGGTGATCCGCGCCAACGCCTCGTCCTTGTCCGACGCGGCGTACATCCCGCGCGCCACGCCCTTGTCCAACAGCGCGGTCTGGCGGTCGATCGCGCGCCGCAGGACGGCGGCATCGCGATCATGGAGCAGCACCTCGAACCCGCCCAGGGCGAAGACGAGCGCGATTTCGCCGCCCATCAGCCCGGCCCCGACGACACCGATCTTCATGGCCGTTCCTCCTTGCGGGTCGCCTGCTCCACGTACCAGGGGACGAGTTCCGGATTGGCGATGGTGTCGCGGTTGATCACCTTGGCGACGGGCCAGCCCTGGAACAGGCGCTTAACGGGGAGCTCCAGCTTCTTGCCCGACAGGGTGCGCGGAATGCCCGGCGCCTCGATGAACCTGTCCGGAATGAAGCGCGGCGAGAGGCTGGCGCGGATGGCCTCGCCCAGGCGAGTCGTTATGTCGGCGTCCAGCCGGCGGCCGGCGACGGGCGTCACGAACATCAGGAGTTGACTGCCGCCGCGATCGTCCTCGATATCCACGACCATCGTGTCGGCGACGTCGGGCAGGCCCTCCACCGCCGCGTAGATCTCCGCCGTGCCCATGCGCAGCCCATGCCGGTTGATCGTCGCATCACTGCGCCCGCTGATCGAGCAGCTGCCGTCGGTCTCGATGCGCAGCCAGTCACCGTGCCGCCAGACACCCGGCCAGATGGCGAAATAGGAGGATCGGTAGCGGCCGCCGTCCGCATCGCCCCAGAAATAGAGCGGCATGCTCGGGAAGGGCTGGGTGCAGACCAGCTCGCCCACCTCGCCGATCACGGATTGGCCTTCCTCGTTCCAGGCCTCGACGGCGGCGCCGAGGTGGCGGCATTGCAGCCGGCCAGGCGCGGCGGGCAGTTCGCGATGGCCCGTCAGAAACGCGGCGGCGATATCGGTGCCGCCGCTGATGTTGCACCACCAGATATACGCGCGCCCAAGGCGGGCGAACTGATCGGTTCCCCAGAGCTGGACATCGGCGGGCAAGGGTGAGCCGGTGCTACCCAAGGCCCGGATCGCGCGGAGCGCCGGCCGATCGGCCAGGGCGACGCCGGCCTTCTGGCAACTGCTGTAGAACGCCGCGCCGGCGCCGAACCAGGTCACGCCCCGGCGCTCGGCGAAGTCCCAGAGCACGCTCCAGTCCGGCCGCGCCTTGGAGCCGCTGGGCGAGCCGTCGAACAGACAGATCGTCGTGCCGCTCATCAGCCCGCCAACCTGCTGGTTCCACATCACCCAGCCCGTGGCGCTGTACCAGTGGAAACGCTCGCCGAACGAGTTGCGGGCGTAGCTAGGGCCAAGGTCCAGATGCATGTTGCCGACGATAGTCGTGACGATGACCCCGCCGTGCCCGTGGACGATGGCCTTGGGCAGGCCCGTTGTGCCGCTGGAATAGAGGATCCATAGCGGATGATCGAACGGCAGCGGCTCGGGCTCGAACGCGGCGACCTCTTCGTCCCGCCGGGCCATCGCCGTCGTCAGGTCCACGGCGTCGACGATGCGCGACGGGCTGTGCCCGGTGTCGAGCACGAACAGCGCCGACACGGTGGGCAGAGCCGCGCTGATCTCCAGGACCGTGGCGACGCGGTCCATCGCCTTGCCGCCATAGAAGACGCCATCGACGGCGATCAGGACCTTGGGCGAAGCCTGTCGCAGGCGGTCCAGCACGGCCGGCGCGCCCATATCGGGGGAACACAAGGTCCACACGGCGCCGAGACTGGCGCAGGCGAGGAAAGCGACAACGGCTTCGGGGATGTTGGGCAGATAGGCCGCCACCCTGTCCCCGCGCGCCACGCCGTTGCGACGCAGTTCCAGGGCCAGGGAGGCGCTGCGCTCGCGCAGCGTCCGCCAGCTGATCTCGACGCTCCGCCCCTGCTCGTCCTCCGCGACGATCGCCGGCTGACCGGCGGCGTCGGCCATCTCGACGTGACGAAAGACCTCGCGGGCATAGTTGACCTGGGCGCCGTCGAACCAGGTCGCGTCCGGCATCTCGCCCTTCACCACAGCCGTGAAGGACGTAGGCGATTGGACGCCATGATAATCCCAGATGCTTCGCCAGAACGCCGCCAGATCGGTCGTCGACCAACGCCACATCGCCTCATGGTCGGCGAACCGCAGGCCGCGTTCGCGCTCGAGCCACTCGCGATAGAGGCGGATCTGCGGGATGGGGGGGAGCTCCGCCCCGTCAGTCGACGCTGCGTTATCAAGGCTCGCGCCACTAGTGTCCTGGCTCATTCCCTCCCCACCTTCTCGCGTCGCAGTGGCTTTCCACCGTCGGAAGTTCGGGGAAACTGACACTCGCCAGGAGGAAGAACATGGCGAGACTGACAAAACGATTTGCCGGAAGTGACCGGTCCTAGGCGATACGCCGCGTCTTGAGCAGGGCCGTGGCGGCGGCGACCTTGGCCGCGTCATTGGCATAGGCCGCGCGGTAGGCCGACGGCGCCATGCCCGCCCAGGCGAAGAAATTCCGCGAGAAGCTTCCCGGCTCGCTGAACCCGAGCGCGAAACCGATCGCCGTGACCGGCGTATCGCTGCCTAGCAGATAGGCGCTCGCCAACTCGCCGCGCAGGCGGGTCCTGATATCCAGGAAGCTTTCGCCCTCAAGTGCGAGGTCGTGCCGAAGGCGCCTCGGGCGGGTCCGCAGGCGCGCCGCCACCACCTCGATCGGCGCCGACCACAGGCCGGCCTTCTGCAGTTCGATCAGCACCTGCTGGGTGCGTTCGCGCCAGCTGGGTTCGCCGGCCGGCGCGGCGAACCAGTCCGGCGCGCTGGCGTAGTAGTCGTCGTATTCCTGGATCGACCCATGAACCAGCCGGACGGTCAGGTCGCTGAAGTCATAGCTGAGAGCATCGAGCGGCGCTTCGAAGCGCACGGGGCAGCTGAATAGTGCGAAGCGATCGAAGCCGTTGCGCTGCAGGGGCCGTGGCGCGCGCACGGACACCTCACGCAGGGCCAGCGGACGCCCGATCAGCCAGCTGAAGAGGTGATAGATCCACACAAAGCGGATCCAGACCAGGATGTCCCGGTCCACGCCGGGCACGGTGTGGTACTTGCAGATGTGCTGCAGCCCCGCGCCGTGCTCCTCGACGATGCCCGGCCCGACATCCGTCGACATCGCGTTGGTGAACCGGATGCTGACCCGCAAGGCCTCGCCGAAGGTCGCGCAGTTCAGGAACGACAGCAGTCGCTCGGTCTCAAGCGCCATCCGGCACTCTTGCGCCATGAAGCCCAGATAGACGTCGTCCAGGGAGAACTGGATCTCACGCACCAAGCGCACGAGCGAAGGGCCGTCGATCGCGGCGTCGGGATTGGCGTAGACGCCTGGGTCGATCAGCGCCCGACGCAGAATGACGTCCGGCTCCTTGCCCTTCAGGACGGCCCCGCCCAGCAGAGCCGCCACCGCCTCGCCGTCCAGGCCGTGTTCCAGCGTTCTATCCTTCCCCGTCAGACGGCGTCGTTCTTGAGGCGCTCGCCCCGCTTTCATCGCACGGTCGCCAAGCCCGTCAAGGCGCGTCGCGAGTTGGTCACTTGTGTCAAATCACGGTGTCATCCGCGCTATGGCCAACCCCTTGCCCCTTCGACATCGATAGTCAGCCGTCCCGCGCTCAGCCCGCGCGTGGCAGCTACGCCACGGGAACGGCGAGGCGTCTCAGGCGCCGGCCAAGGCTGGGGCCTGAGACCATCGTCGAAGCGAAAATGGACACTCCCGGCAACAGGGAGAATGCGGCCGCCGCCCAGCAGAGCCGCATCACATAAGGGAGGGATACCTTGGGAAATTCTTCTACCGGCAGAATCCGTCTTGGTCGGACCAGCGCATCGGCGCTGGCGCTCATGCTGCTCGCTCCGGGCGTCGCCGGGGCCCAGGCCGCGCAGGACGCCCCGGAGGTGGTCTCCGAGGTCGTCGTGACCGGCACGAGCATTCGGGGCGTGCCGCCCACCGGCTCGAACCTGATCAGCGTCTCGCGCAACGACATCAAGGCCGTCGGTGCGAACACGACGCCGGAGTTGCTGGCCAGCGTCCCGCAACTGAACAGCTTCAACACCGCGCCCCGGGCCGCCAACGGCGGGGCCGGCGCCTTCGCGCCGGGGCTGCGCAGCCTGCCGGCCAGCGCGACCCTGCCGCTGATGAACGGTCACCGGCTGGTCGCGGGCGGCACGAACCAGACCAATCCGGACTTCCCGTTCCTGCCCGACCTGGCCATCGAACGCGTCGAGATCGTCGCGGACGGCGCCTCGGCGATCTATGGCTCGGACGCGGTCGCGGGCGTGGTCAACTTCATCACGCGCAAGCGCTATTCCGGCTTCGACGCGTCGGTCCGCTACGGGATGGCCGACGACTATCACACCTTCAGCGCCAGCGGCCTCTTCGGCAAGTCGTGGGCGAGCGGGTCCATCGTTGGCGCCTACCAATATGCCGAGAACGGCAACATCGTCGGCGGCGACCGCGACTATCGCATCGTCGACCTCCGTCCCTACGGCGGCGTCGACACCCGCACCACGGTCTGCCCGACCGCGAACGTGCGGGTGAACACCACCGCCTATGCGGTCAACTACGCCGCGCCCGGTCTTGTCGCCAACACCACCAACTTTTGCGACAATGGCGCGGTCACGGACCTTGTCCCGAAATCACGGCTGCATAGCGCCTATCTTTCGGCCCAGCAGGAGCTGAGCGACAGCGTCACCCTATGGAGCGAGCTGCTCTATTCCGATCGCAAGGACACGGTCCGGGCGCCGCCGCCCGCCGGCGCGGGGGCCTCGGGCGGGGTGATCCTCAACAACCTGCCCGGCTTCTCCAACCCGTTCTTCAAGACCCCTCCGGGCACGGGCGCCACGACGGAATTCGTCCAGTTCCGGACGGACAACCTCTATGGCGCCGACCATATCGACAACGTTTTCCGCGTCCGCGCCGGCAACTCGTCCGCGGGCGTCGACGCCAAGCTGTCTCGCGATCTGAAGCTGAGCGTCTACGGCACCTACGACTGGGCCAGGAACGACGCGTACCTGCCCGCGATCAATCCGGCCGCGCTGGACGCCGCGGCGAACGGAACCACGACCGCGACCGCTCTGGATCCCTTCGGTAGCGGCACCTCGCCCCCGGTCGCGGCCAAGATCACCGATTACGCCGGCGATCTCGTCATCCACCAGAAGACCTATCTGGGCGCGGCCAAGATCGACGGTCCCCTGGCCGAGTTGCCGGGTGGTCAGTTGAAGATCGCCGTGGGCGCCGAGTACCGCCACGAGACGTTCCAGCAGCGAGGGCTCTACGGCGGTCAGCCCGTGCCCGAGAACCTGACCCGCAACATCGGGTCGGTCTATGGCGAGCTGTTCATTCCGATCGTCGGCGCCGGCAACGAAGCGCCGTTCATGCGCAGCCTGGCCCTGTCGCTGTCGGGCCGCTACGATCACTACAACGACTTCGGCTCGACCAAGAATCCGAAGGTCGGGGTTACCTGGGAGCCGGTCAGCGGCTTGACGCTTCGCGGCACCTACGGCCGCTCGTTCAGGGCCCCCGGCCTGCGCGACGTGGGGGCCACGGTCGGCGCCTACTACTACAACGCCGCCGCCATCGCCGGCAGCACCTTCCGCGACCCGCTGCGGGGCGCCGCCCAGGTCGACACCGTGTTCCTGCTGGGCGGCAATCGCGGCCTGCAGCCGGAAAAGGCCAAGACCTACTCGTTCGGCGTAGACCTGCGTCTGGCGGTCATGCCCAATTTCCGAGGCAGCATCACCTATTACGATATCCGCTACACCAATGTGATCGGGACGCCGGGCGGCGCCATCGCCTTCACCGACCCCACCTTCGCCTCGGTCGTCTTCCGCAATCCCACGGCTGCTCAGCTGTCGAGCCTTCTGGCCATCGCCGTGCCGGTCAATTTCGCGGCGGGAGCCCTTCCCCCGATCGGCAACCTGCTCGATTTCCGGCAAGGCAATTTCGGCGTGCGGAAGACGGACGGCCTGGACGTCGATCTGGGATACCGCCAGCCGACCCGCTTCGGCGCGCTCTATGCCGGCCTTGCCGCCAACTACATCCTCCACTTCGAAACCCAGCTCTCGCCGACGGCGCCGATCTCGAACAGTCTGCTGCTCGGCGTGCCCAAGGCGACGGCGCGCGGCACGCTCGGGGCTCAGAGGGGGCGGTTCAACCTTGTCGGCTTCGTCAACTATCGCGCGGGCGTGCGAAGCCAGTACGCCACCCCCACCGGCGTCGCGGGCTATCACGCCGGCGACTACACGACGGTCGATCTGCGCGCCTCGATGATGCTGCCCGATACCGGCCTGACAAAGGGAACCGAGCTGGGCCTGCAGGTGAACGACATATTCGACCAGAAGCCGCCGTTCTTCCCGGCCTCCGATGGGATCGGCGGCGCCTATAACCCCATCGGCCGCTACGTGGCGCTGAACCTACGCAAGCACTTCTGATCGCGCGCGTCGTCGCCACGAGGTCGCCCGCCCGTCCTTTCCTCCCAGGCGGCGGGCGACCGACAATAATCCTGGGATGAGAAGCCGAGCGCCGACGGGCGTTCATGTATCCGCAGAGGCAAGCTTAGACATGGACTCCGAAGAAACGAGACAGCCGCCTTCGAGGCGGGTCGTCGCTCGGATCACCCTGGCGATCCTGTGCTTCGTCTACGTACTCAACTTCCTCGACCGCCAGCTGATCTCGATCCTGGCCAAGCCCATCCAGGACGGCCTGAAGATCACCGATGGGCAGCTGGGCATGATCACCGGCTTCTATTTCGCCCTCTTCTACTGCTTCATCGCCATCCCCGTCGGCTGGCTGGCCGACCGCACCAGTCGCGTGAAGGTCCTGGCGCTGGCCTGCGCGCTCTGGAGCGCCGCCACGGCGGCCTGCGGCATGGTCGGCAATTACGGACAGCTCGTCGTCGCCCGCATGCTGGTCGGCGTTGGCGAGGCGGGCGGCGTGCCCCCATCCTACGCCATCATCTCCGACTCCTTCCCGCGCGAGCGGCGGACCACGGCCATGGCGATCTTCAACCTCGGCCCGCCGCTGGGCTCGGCGCTGGGCGTGGCCTTCGGCGCGGCCTTGGCTTCGGCCTCCAGCTGGCGCATTCCCTTCTACGTCATCGGCGGCGTCGGCGTGATCACAGCTCTCGTGGTGTATCTGGTCGTCCGCGAGCCCCTACGCGGCCAGATGGATGGTCCGGCCGCCCCGCCCACGAAGGGCGCTCCATCAGCGAGCCTCTTCGCGATGATCGCGCAGTTCTTCGGCAACCCTTTGCTGGCCATGGTGTCGCTAGCCAGCGGGGCCGGCAACTTCATCACCTACGGCGTGCTGAATTTCGCGACGCTGTTCCTAATGCGCGAGAAGGGCATGCGCCTAGGCGATGTCGCACTCTGGTACGCCCTGGTCGTGGGACTCGGCATGGGCGCAGGCATCTACGCCTCGGGACGGATCGTCGACCACTTCGCAGCCCGAAGCAAAACGGCCTATGCGACAATCCCTGCCGCCTCGCTGTTGCTCGCCCTGCCCTTCTTCCTGGTCTTCGTCTGGGCGCCAACTTGGCAGGTGGCCCTGTTGTTCCTGTGCTTCCCGATGTTCCTGAATTCGTTCTTCCTGTCGGCGACCGTCACGTTCGTCCAGGGCGAGGCGCCGCCGGAACAGCGCGTGATCTCCGGCGCCTTGCTGCTGCTCGTAATGAACCTGATCGGCCTGGGCCTGGGGCCGACCTATGTCGGCGCGCTCAGCGACCTCTTCCGGCCCACCCACGGCGCTCACGCCCTGCAGGCGGCCTATTACGCCCTCGCCCCCGTGTACCTGGTCGGCGCGGCCCTGTTTCTGATCCTCGCGCGCCTGATCCGTCGCAGGGAACGCGCTTTCGAAGGAAGACTGCGATGAAAGGTTTCAAGCACCTGGCGGCCGTCGCCCTCGGTGCGTTCGTCACGGCATGGATCGGGGTTCCGGCCTCCGCGACACCCGCGGGGGCTCCGGTCGTGAACGCGCCCGCGGGCTCGATCATAGGTGTGCGCGTGGGCGACGCCGAGGTGTTCCAGGCGATCCCGTACGCCCTGCCGCCGGTCGGTGACCGCCGCTGGCGGCCTCCAGCGCCGATGCCGCCCTGGACGGGCGTCCGCAAGGCCCAGGTCATGGGCGTGGCCTGCATGCAGCCGCCCATGGCGGCGGGTCCTTACGACCGCGGCGAGACACCGATGTCCGAGGACTGCCTGACGCTGGACGTGACCGCCCCGGTCAAGGCGCGCAAGGCGCCGGTGATGGTGTGGATCCACGGCGGAACCCTGATCTGGGGCTCCGGTCATTCGCCGATGTATTCGGGCCAAGCCTTCGCCAAGCGCGGCGTGGTGCTGGTCTCGATCAACTATCGGCTGGGCGTGCTCGGCTATCTGGCGCATCCCGAACTGAGCAAGGAGTCGTCCGACGACACCTCCGGCAACTACGGACTGCTCGATCAGATCCAGGCCCTGCATTGGGTGCGCGAGAACATCGCCGCCTTCGGAGGCGATCCGTCCAATGTGACGATCTTCGGAGAGTCCGCCGGCGCGCTCAGCGTCGAATATCTGCTGGCCTCGCCCAAAGCCCGCGGCGCCTTCGACAAGGCGATCGTCCAAAGCGGCTATCTGTTCACTACGCCCGAACTGCGCACCCGGCGGGGAGAGGAGTATGCGGCGGAGGACATCGGCCTGTGGCTGGCGAGCCAACTGAAGGCGCCCAGCCTCGCGGCGTTGCGGGCGTTGGACGCGCGCGAACTCGTCGACGCCACCGCCAAGACCGGATACGTCCCCTATGGCACCATCGACGGCAAGGTGCTGAAGCGCCAGCTGGTCGACACCTTCGATCACGGTGAGCAGGCCCCCGTACCGCTGATCTCGGGCTTCAATAGCGGCGAGATCCGCAGCCTTCGTTTCCTCGCCCCGCCCGTTCCGGCGAGCCCCGCGGCCTACATCGACATCATCAAGAACCGCTACGGCGACCTAGCCGACGACTATCTCCGTCTCTATCCGGCGACCAACGATCTCGCCCAAAACGGGCTCGACAGCACGCGCGACGCCGTCTTCGGCTGGACGTCCGAACGCCTGGTGCGCAAGCAGGCCGCCCTGGGTCAACCGGCGTTCCTCTACTATTTCAGTCACAGCTATCCGAGTGCGGACGCCGCCGGCCTGGCAGCCTTCCACGCCAGCGAAGTGCCAGTCGTCTTCGGCACGATCGCCGCCACGCCGCCATCCTGGCCCGCCATTCCGGACACGGCGACCGAGCGAAATCTCTCCAACGCCATGCTGAACTATTGGACCAACTTCGCACGCAAGGGACGACCCACCTCGCGAGGCGGTCCGGCTTGGGACGCCTTCGGTTCGACCGGCGCCTTCATGGCTTTCGCCGACCGCCCGCGTGCGGCGACCCGGTTCATGCCCGGCATGTACGACCTGCACGAGCGATTGATGTGCCGCCGACGGGCGGACGGCCGCCAGTCCTGGACTTGGCGTACTGGAAGCAGCGCGCCGCAGACGCCCGCGAAGACCGAAAGCTGCTCTTCGCCGCCGTGAACCTATCCACAGCCGCGCCACGTGCTGATCACCGATGAGCGGACCTTTCCAAGGTCGCCTAAGAGTCAGAATCTGCGGTTCTGCTCCTTCGTTAACGCAGAGGCGAAGATGTTACGCAGCTAGGTGAAGGGGATATTGGTCGCGGCGATCCGTCGGCGAAGGGGCAAGCGACGCTTAGGATTTGCTGGCCAGCTACAACTAGAGAACGCAGGCCCGCGGCCGGCGAAGCGTCGCCGTCCAACCCCGAGGTCCGCTCGGTCGCCGTCAGGACGCGGCCCGCCCGCGCTCCTCGCCCATCCGAGGCGTAACCGCGGATGACTCCGACGACACAGGATGGAACATCCCGTCAGGCAACGCCCAACTTCGGCCCGTCGGCGACGGCATAGTTTGGCCATGACGGGGACACGTTGGCGGCGTCGGGGCCGCGGCAGGGTGGTAATTTGTCTGCGATGCTTGCGAAGGCCACGCCGGATGGGTGCCGCGACCTCGCCGGGACGGTGGGGACCCGCCCTTCGGGCGTCCTCTCTGTCTTGCGCCACATCAATGCGGCGACCCGGCGGGTTCGGCAGACGATTCTCTGGGCCGTGTCGCGGCGCCAAAGAGGGAAGGACGATTGAGCCGCTATGCTCCCATATCGCTGGCCGCCAGCTGTTCAGCGGTCCTGCTCGCCGGTTGCGCGGTCGGTCCCGACTACCGCTCGCCGACAATCGCTCAGCTGAACATTCCCGAGCGGTTCGCGGCGTCGACGGGTCAATCGGCGGGCGCCGAGGTTGATCTGGCGCTGTGGTGGCGGGCGTTTGACGATCCGACGCTATCGGAGCTGGTGGACCGCGGCCTGAGGGCCAATCTCGACATCGACGAGGCAGGATCGCGCGTGCGCAAGGCGCGGGCCGACCTGAGGTCGGCTCGCGGCGCCCTGCTGCCAAGCCTGGACGTCTCCGGCTCGGCGACGCGCGAGGTCGGCGATACGACGTCCGCCAGCCGCGCGAGCTTCCAGACCGGCTTCGACGCCAGTTATGAGGTCGACCTGTTCGGCGGACGGCGCCGGTCGGCGGAGGCGTACCGCGCCACGGCTGAGGGAACCGAGGCGAGCCTGCGATCCGCCCAGCTCACCGTCGCTTCGGAGATCGCCCTCAACTATTTCGACGCGCGGGAGGCCCAGGCCCGGCTGCGCATCGCGCAAGACACCCTCACGGCGCTCGACGACACGGTGGAGATCGTGAGCTGGCGCCTCCAGGCAGGCCTTGTCAGCGCGCTCGACTTGGAGGAGGCGCGCCAGCTGCAAGCGCAGACGGCCGCGACCGTGCCGACGCTGCAAAGCAACTACGGCAAGGCGGCGAACCGCCTAGCCGTGCTCCTAGGCGCGGCGCCTGGATCGGTCACCGCCCTGCTGGAGCCGGCGCGCGACGCGCCCGCCGCGCCCAAGGCGCAGGCGAGCGCCATACCCGCCGACGTCGTTCGGCGGCGGCCGGACGTGGCGCTGGCCGAGCGCACCCTCGCCGCCGAGACCGCCCGCATCGGCGTCGAGAAGGCCCAGCTCTATCCGGCCCTCACGCTCAGCGGAGCCTTCAGTGACACCGGCGGCACCCTCGGCAAGGCGACCGACGACCTGGCGGGCGCCCTGGTCGCTGGGATCACCGCGCCGATCTTTCACGGCGGACAAATCCACGCGCAGGTCGAGGCGCAGCGCGCCACGACGGCCGCCGCCCTGGCGTCTTACCGCTCCACGGTGCTCACCGCTCTGGAGGAGGCAGAGAACGCCCTTGTAGGGGTGTCGACCGCCGACCGGCGAGAACGCGCCCTAGCGGCGGCCGAGAGCGCCGCGCAAAGCGCCGCCGAGATCGCGCGCGTCCGCTACCGCTCGGGGTTGATCGATTTCCAGTCGCTGCTCGAATCCGAGCGCACCCTGCTTTCCAGCCGAGACAGCCTGGCGTCGGCCCGCGTGGCGCGCTCGACCTCCGCCGTACAGCTCTACAAGGCCCTTGGCGGCGGCTGGCAGGCCGCGCCTCAGCCGCCGAGCGTCTCCGCCCGCTAGAGGACCCTGAGACCCCATGGACCAGACGCCCGCCTCCAAGCCCGAAGACCGCGCCGCCATCGACCAATTTCTCGGCGGGACGTCGACTTCGCTCCTCCGCCGGCCGATTGCATGGGTGGTGATCTTGGGGGGCGTGGCGCTGCTGCTGGTGGTGGCGTTCCTGCTTCTGCGGGGCGGGGGCGACAAGCCGCAGTACGCGACCGAGGACGTCGTGCGCGCCGACCTGAAGGTCACGGTGTCGGCCACCGGCAATCTCGCGCCGACGAACGAGGTCGAGGTCGGCTCGGAACTCTCGGGCATCGTCAGCAAGGTCAATGTCGACAACAACGACCGCGTCGTTCAAGGTCAGGTGCTCGCTCAACTCGACACCTCGCGGCTGCTCGATACGGTCCACGAAAGCGAGGCCTCCCTGGCCTCGGCCAAGGCCACGGTGGCGCAGAACAAAGCGACGCTGATGGAGGCCGAGTCCAGTCTGACACGGCTGGAGACGGTCAACCGCCTGTCAGGCGGCAAGGCGCCGGCCGCCACAGACCTCGACACCGCGCGCGCCACCAGGGCGCGGGCCGAGGCCAATCTGCAGGCCGCCCACGCCGGGGTCGCCCAGGCGCAGGCCACGCTGTCGTCGAACCGCACCCAGCTTTCCAAGACCTATATCCGCTCGCCGGTGAACGGCGTGGTGTTGTCGCGGGCGGTGGAGCCGGGACAGACCGTGGCCGCCACCCTGAACGCGCCGGTCCTGTTCACCCTGGCCGAGGACCTGTCCAAGATGCAGTTGGAGGTAAAGGTCGACGAGGCCGATGTCGGCCAGGTCAAGGACGGCCAGACGGCGACCTTCCAGGTAGACGCCTATCCAGGCCGCACCTTCAACGCCATCGTCAAGCGCCTGGACATGGGCTCGACCACGACCTCCAGCTCGAGCGGGTCGGGACAGGTGGTGGCCTATACGGCCGTCCTCACCGCCGCCAATGCGGACCTGGCGCTGCGGCCGGGCATGACGGGAACCGCTTCGATTCTGGCCGCCCTCAAGAAGAACGTCTTGCTCGTCCCCAACGCCGCCCTGCGGTTCACCCCGTCGACGACCGAGGCCTCGAGCGGCGGCGGGCTGATGAGCATGCTGCCCCGCGGTCCGCGCCAGCAGCAGAGTTCGAGCGATGTCGCGATCGGTCGCGGCAGTCACCAGACGATCTACGTGCTCACCGAGCACAATCGTCTGCGGGCCATCCCGGTGAAGGCTGGCGATAGCAACGGCCGCCAGATGGAGGTCACGAGCCCTGACCTGAAGGCGGGCATGAAGGTGGTCACCGGCCAGCTCGCTGGAGACACCAAGTGACGGCGGAGCCGATCATCTCGCTGCGGCGGATCACCAAGGCGTTCGGCGAGGGGGATGCGGCGTTCCAGGCGCTGAGGGGGATCGACCTCACGATCAACGCCGGGGACTTCGTGGCGGTCATGGGCCCCTCCGGCTCGGGTAAGTCCACGATGATGAACATCCTGGGCTGCCTCGATACGCCCACCGGCGGCGAATACCTGTTCATGGGACAGCACGTGGAGCGGTTCGACCAGGATCAGAGAGCCCTGCTGCGACGCCGCTATCTGGGCTTCATCTTCCAGGGCTACAATCTGCTGGCGCGCACCAGCGCGCTCGAGAACGTCGAGCTGCCCCTGCTTTACCGCGGCGAGGCGCGCAGCGTCCGCCGCGACATGGCGATGGAGGCTCTGAAGAAGGTCGGTCTGGAGGCCTGGTCCCACCACACACCTTCGGAATTGTCCGGGGGCCAGCAGCAGCGTGTCGCCATCGCGCGCGCCATCGTGGCCAAGCCTCAGGTGCTGCTCGCTGACGAGCCCACCGGCAACCTCGACACCGCCCGCTCGATCGAGATCATGCAGCTACTGGACCGGTTCAACGTGGAATCCGGCATCACCATCGTGATGGTGACGCACGAACCCGACATGGCCGAGTTCGCCCATACGACCGTGCACTTTCGGGACGGCCTGGTGGAGCGCATTGAAGAGAACCAGGCTCGGTCTGGAGCGACGGCATGAACGGCATGCTCTTCACCACCGTGGGATTGGCGGCGCGGGAGATCCGCCGCCACCTCATGCGGTCTTTCCTGACCGTCCTTGGCATCGTCATCGGCGTAGGGTCGGTGATCACCATGGTGACCCTGGGCAACGGGGCGACGGCGGCGGTGCAGGAGCAGATCTCCAGCCTCGGCGCCAACATCCTGCAGATCCGGCCCGGCCAGGGATTCATGCGGGGCGGCGGCGGATCCCAGCCCAAGAACTTCAAGACCGACGATCTGTCCGCGCTGCGCGAACAGGTGTCCGGCGTCATTACCGTATCGCCGCTGGTCCAGGCCTCGGGGCTGGCGGTGCGCAACGCGGCCAACTGGTCGACCACGATCTACGGCACCACGGACGAGTATCTTAGGGCTCAGGCCTGGTCGGTGGCCGAGGGCCGCACCTTCACCGCCGCCGAGGAAAGCGCGGGCAAGACCGTCTGCATCATCGGCTCGACGCTGCGGACCAACCTCTTCCGCACGGACACGGCGGTCGGCGGATCCTTCCGCATTCGCGACCTGTCATGCGAGATCGTGGGGGTCCTGGCCGAGCGCGGCTCCAGCATGGGCCCGGGGGATCAGGACGACGTCGTCATCATGCCGGTGAAGGCAGTACAAAGGCGGATCACGGGAAACCACGACGTCGGCACGATCATCATCTCGGTCGACCCCGCCTATGACTCCAAGACCGTACAGGCGTCGATCCGCTCCCTGATGCGCGAGCGACGGGGGCTTCGGTCCGGCAAGGCCGACGACTTCAACATCTTCGACACCCAGCAGATTTCCGAAGCGCTTCAGAGCACCACGCGCACCTTGACGGCGCTTCTGGGGGCGGTGGCGGCGGTGAGCCTGCTGGTCGGCGGCATCGGCATCATGAACATCATGCTGGTCTCAGTGACCGAGCGGACCCGCGAGATCGGCATTCGGCTGGCCATCGGGGCCCTGGGACGGGACGTGCTGATGCAGTTCCTGGTGGAGGCGGTGGCGCTCGCCAGCCTCGGCGGGCTGCTCGGCCTGGCGCTGGCCCTGATCTCCAGCCTCATCCTGACGCCGATGATGGGGTTGCCGTTCATCTTCAATCCGACCATCAACGCCGTGGCCTTCGCCTTCTCGGCCGCAATCGGCATCGTCTTCGGCTATTTCCCCGCCCGTCGCGCCGCGCAGCTTAACCCGATGGATGCGCTGCGGCACGAGTGATCGGCGCAGTAGCCTCAGCCGGCGTCCTCACCCTTGACCCGGTCCGCCAGTTCCTTGAAGCCGGCCGCAAACACGGGGACCATCCGTCGCTGGACCGTCGCGACGTCGTTGGAGCGTCAATATCGGACATTGATGCGGGCCCGGGAACGGGACTTTCGGATCGCAGAGCACTCGTCGCCGCGGCGACGGCGTTGTTCAGGCGACGACGACCTCGGCGTGGGAGAAGGCGTCCTGGAACGCCGGCGTCAGGGGCTCGTCAGTCACCAGGATGTCGACGTCCTTGAGCGCGGCGGTGTGGACCAGGCCGATTCGGCCGAACTTGCCGTGGTCGACCGCCAACAGCACGCGACTGGCCGTCGAATAGGCAATGCGGCTCATGATCGCCTCGCTTGGCGAATGATCCATCAGGCCATGCTCCAAGCTCACGGCGCCGACGGTCAGGATCGACAGGCTGGGCCGGAAGCCCGCCAGGAAGTCCTGGGCGTAACGATCCGAGAAGGCCTGATAGGCGGCGTTCAGCTCGCCGCCCGCCAGGAACAGCGTATGCCCCCGGTCCTTGCGCACGGCCTGGGCCACGGCCAGCGAGTTGGTGATGATCTTCAGCTGACGATGCTCGCCCAGCGCCTTGGCCACGAAACAGGAGGTCGAACCGCTGTCGAGGAACAGGGTGTCGCCGTCGGCGATGAACTTGACCACCGCCTCGGCGATGCGGGTCTTGCCCGCGACGTTCTTCTGCATTCGCAGGTCGAACGGCCCCTCGATCTCTTGCGGCGGGAGGCGGACCGCGCCGTGCAGGCGCACGATCGACCCCGCCTCCTCCATAACCCGCAGTTCGCGCCGGATCGTCTCCTCCGAGACCGACAGCGCCTTGGCGATGTCGGCGATGGCGCGCGTCTGATTGGGCTCCAGCATGTTGAGGATGTCGCGCTGACGATCGTGGCGTTTGAGCATTCTCTGTCCGTCTCCGTCGGCGGCGACTCGCCGACAAGGTCTTCCAAGACACTACCGCTTGAGTCCTGGCGCATGAAGAGCGCCCCCGGCCGCCGGGGGGTTGGTGGAGTGCGGCCGGGGGCGGCGCGATCGCTAGAAGGCGACGCGCAACTGGATCCGCGCATAGCGCGGTGTCTGGTACTCGACCGGCTTGCGGTAGTTGGTGTCCGCCACGCCGCTGCCGCCCACGTCGCCGAACTCGTGATAGGCGGTCGCCGCGTGCGAATTGAACAGGTTGAAGACGTCCAGCCGCAGCGAGGCGTCGAACCGGTCGCCGGGCGTCGGGATGGTCACCACCGCCGAGGCGTTGAACTGGGTGAGCCAGTCGCCCTCGAAGGCCGAGCCGCGCTCGACGACCTTGCCCTGGCAGTAGAAGCCGTAGCCCTGGTAGCCGTAGGCGGTGGGATCGACATCCTTGGGCACGATGCCGATGCAGCTGTACTTGCGCGGCGATTGGACCAGGCCGTTGCCGCCCAGCGTCAGCCAGTCGTTCACCTGGTAGCTGCCATAGGCCTTGAAGGTGTGGCGGCGATGGTTGGGCAGGTAGCCGTCGGCGCCGTTCAGGAAGCCCGGCGAGTCGAAGTCGGCCGTGGTGTTGATCGCCAGCTGGCCGTTCTCCGAGCGCACGCCGCCCTCATAGTTCCCTTTCAGGCTGGCCCAGGTGTACGAGCCCGACACCGACCACTTGCCGTCGAAGGCGCGGTCGAAGGTGGCGGTCAGGGCGTTGTAGTCGCGCTTGGGCTTGGGATAGGTCAGGTCCGCCGCCGACAGGGTGACCACCGGCTTGGAGCCGTCCGGCAGGCTGTTGAGGCGGATCTTCACGTCCTCGCCCGGATTGACGATCACCCACTGGCGGCCGCCGCCGAAGCTGGACTTGCACTGGGCGGCGGTGAAGCCGGCCTTCACGCAGTAGGCGCGCGCGCCGGTGTCGATGGCCACGTCCTCGACGATGCTGTTCAGCTCGCGGTGGGTGAAGTAGGTGCCCACCTTGATCAGGTCGCCGAACCGGCGCTCGTATCCGACCACGAACTCGTCGGCCGACTGCGGCTTCAGATTATGGGCGATCGACTCGGCGGTGTCGGCCACCAAGCCCGAGGCCGAGACCAGGCAGTTCGACACGCCCGTGTCCGGGCAGGCCGACACGCCGTTGGCCGTGGTGATCGCCGCGCCGATAGTCGGGTCGCCATTGGCGCCGACGCCGTTCAGCAGGTTGTAGCGGGTATAGGTAACCAGCGAGCCGGCGAACTTCAGCGACAGATCGCTGGGCAGCGGCAGGTAGTAGCGGCCGAAGAAGCCGTAGAGCTTGGACTTGCCGTCGCCGAAGGGATCGCCCGACACCGACAGGCGCGGCGCCCACTGGTCGCCTGGATCGTAGAAGCTCTTGTTCTCGGCGTTGCGGTTGTCGAAGCGGTCGTTGCGGACGCCCGCCTCGACCTGCAGGCGGTCGTTGAACAGCGACCACTGATCCTGGGCGTAGAACGCCTGGTTGACGGTGCCGAAGCTGCCGCTGTTGCGATAGACGCGGGTGGTCACGTACTCCACGCCGGCCGGCAGGTTGCTCTGGTCCGCACCGTTCGAGCGGTACAGCTTGAAGGCCCCCCGGCCGATCGTCTCGAAGAACTGGGTCGCGGTGTTCTTCTCGTGGTCGTAGCCGATCCGCAGATGGTGGGCCCCGAACAGGTCGAAGTTGAAGTCGGCGTCGGCGCGGTAGAACGTGCGCTTGTCGTCGTTGAACGACTGGGCGTCGGTGACCTTGTTCAGGCCAATGTTCACGCCGGCCGTGTTGGTCCGGTAGTCGACAACCTGCTCATGAGTAGTGTCCAACGGCAGTTGGCCGTCGCGGAACTTGTTGACGCCATAGGCCGCCGACAGGGTGAACCAGGGCGTGAAGGTGCCGGTGTAGCGGCCGATATAATTCTCGCCGCCCGAGCGCTGGTTGGTGCCGCCCGTCTCCGCCCCGACCGTCTTGGTCGCCGGATCGTAGTTCAGGCTGCGATTGCGCACGTCCTTGGTGGTGTCGAAATAGGTGAACTCCAGGTGCTGCTTGCTGGTCAGCCAGCCATCCAGCTTGCCGCCCCAGAACGGCGCGTCGTCGGTGACGCGGGTGGCGTTGGCGCCGGTGGCCTGGGGCGTGAAGGTCTTCAGCTTGCGCTGGTTGTAGAGGCCGTAGAAGAACAGGCGGTCCTTGAGGATCGGCCCGCCCAACTCGGCCACCCACTCCTCGCGCTCGGCCGTGGCGTCCTCATAGTTGTTGCGGAAGGTGTTGGGAGCGTTGTCGCGCAGGTCGCCCGGCTCCCAGGTGGCGGTCACGCCGCCGTGGAAACTGTTCGTGCCCGACTTGGTGATGGCGTTGACGAAGCCGCCGGTCGAACGGCCGAACTCGGCGGGGTAGCCGCCGGTCTTCACTTCCACCGATTTGTAGAAGTCGAACGGCACTTCCACCGGCAGCAGGCCCATGCGGAAG
>NZ_DATFAV010000271.1:0-13733 GCF_035254145.1 Caulobacter sp.
GACGACGCGAGGACGCCCTGGCGGCCTATGATAGCGCGCTGAACGCCGCGCCCGGACCGGCGGAGCGATTGTGGTTAGTCTGTAGACGGACGGAAATGTTCCCCAGGAACCAAGAATTCGATCTCCCCGGCGAATGCCGGGGTCCAGATGGAGAGCTCTGAGGGCGCGATCGGCGCAGGCGTTCGATCCCGTCAGCCCCGCCACTCTACGATCTGGGCCCCGGCATTCGCCGGGGAGATCGGCGGAAGAGGAAGTGGGTAAGAAGAGCCCTACCCCGCCAGCGTCTCCAGGAACCGCACCGGCTCGCCGCGGCCTTCGGCGACGATCTCGTCGTCGCGCATGACCACGATCCCGCGCACGATGGTCGCCTTGGGCCAGGCCTTGGCTTCGAAGCCGTCGAACGGGGTCCAGCCCGAGCGGGTGGCCATCCAGTCGTGGGTGATGGTCCGCCGCGCCTTCATGTCGACGATGGTGAAGTCGGCGTCGAAGCCCTCGGCGATGCGGCCCTTGTCGGCCAGGCCAAAGATGCGGTTCACGCCATGGCTGGTCAGATCGACGAAGCGCTCCAGGGAGAGCCGCCCGTCGACCACGTGGGTCAGCATGATCGGCACCAGGGTCTGGACGCCCGGCATGCCCGAGGGCGAGGCCGGATAGGGCCGGGCCTTCTCCTCGCGGGTGTGGGGGGCGTGGTCGGAGCCCAGCACGTCGGCGATCCCCGTCTCGATCCCGCGCCAGACGCCGGCCACGTGGTCGGCCGATCGGATCGGCGGGTTCATCTGAGCAAAGCCCTTCAGGCGCTCATAGGCCTCGGGGGCGACCAGGGTCAGGTGCTGGGGCGTGACCTCGACGCTGGCGACGTCCTTGTGCCGAGCCAGAAAGTCGATCTCTTCCTTGGTGGTCACGTGCAGCACGTGGATGCGTTTGCCGAGGTTCTTGGCGATGCGGACCAGGCGATGGGTCGACTGCAGGGCGGCCTGGGCGTCGCGCACCTCCGGGTGGCTGGTCCAGTCGCCGGGACGGGCCAGGCCGCGGCGCTCGGCCAGGCGGTATTCGTCCTCGGAGTGGAAGGCCGCGCGGCGGTTGACGTGCCGCAGCACGTTCTCGACGCCCTCGTCGTCCTGCACCAGCAGGCTGCCGGTCGAGGCGCCCATGAACACCTTGATCCCGCAGCAGCCCGGCAGACGCTCCAGCTCGCCCAGGAAATTGGCGTTCTCGTGGGTGCCGCCGACATAGAAGGCGTGGTCGGTGTGCATGCGGCCCTTGGCGCGCGAGAGCTTGTCGGCCAGGGCGTCGGCGTCCGTGGTGGTCGGCTCGGTGTTGGGCATCTCGAAGACGGCGACCACGCCGCCCAGGGCCGCTCCGCGCGAGCCGCTCTCCAGGTCTTCCTTCCACTCCAGGCCCGGCTCGCGGAAGTGGACCTGGCTGTCGATGACGCCGGGCAGCACGGTCAGGCCCGTCGCGTCGAACACCTCGCCCGCGCTGGCCTGGGAAAGGTCGCCGATGGCGACGATCTTGCCGTCCCGCACGCCGATGTCGGTAAAGCCCCGGCCGGCGTGATTGACCACCTCGCCGCCCCGCACGATCAGGTCGAAGGTCTGGGTCATGGGACGGCTCCTCGCGAGGGTTTGCGGCGGTCTAGGGCCGGCCCGCGCCGGAGGCAACCGGGAACTAGCCCACGTCGCGCTCCGACACGCGCTCTTCGGCGACCTCGGCCTTGGGCGCTTCGACGTCGACGTCCTCGATGGGCTCGCCCCAGGGAGACGTCTCCTCGGCCTCGGCCTCGACCACCGCCGCCGCCTTCGCCGCATCCTCGGCGGCCACTCGCGCCAGCAGCGCCTTGGCCGCCTTGACCACGGTGGTCACCGGCAGGTCGCTCATATGGCGGATGGCCTGGGAAAGGTCGGGGTCGACGGCCAGGAACTGGTCGAAGCCGCGCGGTCCGCGCACGGCCACGGTCTTGTCGCCCCAGGGTCCGTAGCGGCGCTCGTCCGAGGGCCCGAACAGGCCGACGGTCGGGCAGCCGGCGGCGGCGGCGATGTGCATCAGGCCGGAATCGTTGCCGATGAACAGGCTGGCGCGCTTGAGGCAGGCATAGGCGGTCAAGAGGTCCACCTTGCCGGTCAGGTCGATGGTGCGCCCCCGCGCCGAAGCCATGCGCAGCTCGTCGACCATCCGGGTGTCTTCCGGTCCGCCCAGGATCAGCAGCCGGCCGCCGGCCAGGGGACCGTCCTTGTCCAGTAGCTGAGCGGCGGTCTGGGTGAAGCGCTCGATCGGCCAGACCTTGCCGATCCAGTTGGCCGCCGGCCCCACGGCCAGGATCGGCCCGTCGCCAGCCAGCAGTCCGTCCGCCAGCGCCTGGACCTCCGGCGTGATGTAGAGGTACGGCGCGGGCGGATCGCCCTCCAGCTTCAGGGTGCGAGCCGCGTCGATCACCTTGTGCACCGGCTCGCCGGACGACTTCTTCCAGATCGCCCGCTTGTCGCGGCGCAGGAAGAGGGCCGTGGCCGAGCCGCGCAGGTCGACGACCAGGCCCCACTTCTTGTGGCGCACCTGGCGCCAGAGCTTGAACCAGTGGCCCTTGCCCTTCCCCTTGGCCTTCTCCATCACGATCACGCGGTCCAGGCCCGGCACGTGGGCGAACAGCGGCGCGGCCAGGGGACCGGCGACGATCGTGAAGCGCGCGTTGGGGATCTGGTCGGCCAGCATTTTGATCAGGCCGGACGAGAGCACCGCGTCACCGATGCGCGTCGCCGTGATGAAGAGAATCGGGAAGGCCCGCTGTGTCATCGGTCCATCTATAGGCTGGTCGGCGAGTCGGCGCATCCCACGTTAACACTTCAGCTTTCCGTCTTTTTCGGGACTGGCGCGAGCGTCGCCCCGGCGCCACATCTGCGGGCATGAGCAGCCCGACCGTCGCCCGCCTGACCTCCCGCGCCGTCATCGCCGTCTCCGGCCCCGACTGGCGAAGCTTCCTGCAGGGCCTGCTGACCCAGGACGTCGAGACCCTGGCGCCGGGCGAGCTGCGGTTCGCCGGCCTGCTGACCCCGCAGGGCAAGCTGCTCCACGACCTGTTCGTCGCGGGAACGCCAGAGGAAATGGGGGACGGCGCCCTGCTGGACGTGCAGGCGGCCCAGCGCGAGGCCCTGCTGCAGCGCCTGGCGATGTACCGGCTGCGGGCCAAGGTGACGCTGGAAGCCAGCGACCGGCCGGTGCTGGCGGTGTTCGGCGGCGAGGTCGCGGGCGAAGGGCTCTACGCCGATCCGCGCCTGCCGGCGCTGGGCGCGCGCGCCTATGACGACCGCCCGGTCACCGCCGACGAGGACGCCTATGACGCCCACCGCCTGGCCCTGGGCGTCCCCGGCCCGACCGATTGGGGCGAGGAGCGGACCTATCCGATCGAGGCCGATTTCGACCTGATGGCCGGGATCGACTTCAAGAAGGGCTGCTTCGTCGGCCAGGAGACCACCAGTCGCATGAAGCGGCGGGGAACGATCAAGACCCGCATGCTGCCGATCACTTTCGAGGGCCCGCCGCCGGCATTCGGCGCGGAGGTGCTGGCCGGCGAACTCCGGGCCGGCGAGGTGCTGAGCGGCCGCGACGGCCGGGCCATGGCCCTGCTGCGCCTGGACCGCATCGAGAGCGGACCGCTCACCGTGGAAGGCCGGCCTGTCGCGGTCGACCGGCCCTCCTGGCTTCCAGCGGTCAGCTAGCGGCAGCGGCCGTAGCGGTCGGGAGAGGCGCCCGGGCCGCCCCGCCATCCGGGCGGGTTCTCCCAGTTGGTCCCCGGGCCGCCGCGCGGACCCGGCGGGTTGTTGTCATTGTCGAGCCAGCACCGGGCGGCCTGGTTCCACCAGCCGTAGCGCGGATGGTAATAGCCGTAGGCGCGGTTGTAGTAGTAGCCGTTGCGATAGCGGAACTCGACGCGCTTGCCGTGCCAGCTGTAGTAGCGGCGATCGGGCGAGGCGCCGGGACCGCCGCGCCAGCCCGGAGGGTTCTCCCAGTTGGTTCCCGGACCGCCGCGCGGACCGGGCGGATTGTTGTCGCGGTCGTGGCGCTGGGCCAGAACCGGGGTCGCCGCCAGGGTCGTCGTCGTCAAGGTCGTCGTCGCCAGGGCGAGCAGAGCCAAGGTCTTGAAGCGCTTCATCGCGTCTTCCTCTGATTTCATCCCTCGTCCGTTCAACGCGCGACATCGCCATTCCCGTCGCGCCCCGGAGAATGTTCATGAAAGGTTCTAGCCAGGGCGCGATCTTTCTGACAGCTTCGCCGCATGACCGAGCTGACGCGCTGCACCTGGAAGGGCATGAACGGCGACCCGTTCTACGAGGCCTATCACGATGACGAATGGGGCGTGCCCGAGTGGGATTCGCGCGCCCTGTGGGAGAAGCTGGTGCTGGACGGCTTCCAGGCGGGGCTGTCGTGGATCACCATCCTGCGCAAGCGCGAGGCCTTTCGCGCGGCGTTCGCCAACTTCGACCCGGATAAGGTCGCCCGCTTCGACGAGACCGACCGCGCCCGGCTGATGGCCGACGCCGGCATCATCCGCTCGAACGGCAAGATCGACGCGGCGATCGCGGGCGCCCGGATCTATCTGGACATGCGCGAGCGCGGCGAGGACTTCGGGACCTTCCTGTGGGACATGGTCGGCGGCGCGCCGATCCAGAACCGGTGGCGGGCCGGCGAGGTCCCGGCGCAGACGCCGCTGGCCGTCGACATGGCCAAGGCCCTGAAGGCCAAGGGCTTCAAGTTCTGCGGCCCGGTGATCGTCTACGCCTTCATGCAGGCCACCGGCCTGGTCAACGACCACCTGGTGACCTGCTACCGACGCGAGGAATGCGAGGCGCTGGGACATCGGCATTGACGCGGGGCGTCGCAAGGCGTCGCCGTGCGTATCACTTGAGAGCGACGGCCCCGTTGACCCGGCCCCTGGGGCCGCTCCCATAAGGAGCGCGGTCAGCCAGCAGCGAGGTGATTCGTGACTGCTTCCGCTTGGTTCCTGAGTGCTTCCGAAGCCGCTCGACGGCTTGGGGTCTCGGCGAAGGCTCTGCGCCTCTATGAAGAGCGTGGCCTTGTGTCGCCGCATCGTACGGACGCCGGGTGGCGCGCCTATGGGCCGGAGATGATGAGGCGTGCGGCGGAGGTGGTCTCGCTGCGCCAACTCGGGTTCAGCCTGGCGCAGGTGGAACGGGTCTTGGCGGGCGATCCACGGGGGCTGGAGCCGGCGCTGGCGCGCCATCAATCGCAGCTCGAGGGCCAACTGGGCGAACTGAGGGATATCGTCGAGCGGATCCGCGCCGTGCGAGAGGATCTCGCGCAAGGCAAATCCCCCAGCGCGGCGGATCTTGCGCGCCTGACGCCACCCGCCGCGGACCCGATCGTGGCGTTCGATCTGCCCTGGCCCTGGGGCGGCGAACGGTTCGAGCTGCGCGAAGTCCGGGCGATCAACTACATCATCGGCTCGCTTGGCAGCGGCAAGACGAGATTGGCGATGCGGCTGGCCGAGGCCCTGCCGGACGCCGTGTTCGTTGGTCTGGACCGCGCGGGGCGGACCGCCGAAGCCTCGCGGCGGCGGCTGGAGGCCGACCCGGCCCTCCGCGCTCGCGTCGAGGGCGCCCTGGCCTGGCTCGCCGAGGAGGGCGCTGAAATCTCGGCCCCGCTGCTAGCCCTGATCGTTGCGCTAGAGAGCGAGACCGGCGGCGCTCTGGTGATCGACATGATCGAGCAGGGTCTCGATGAGACGACCCAGAGAGCGCTTATCGCCCATCTTCGCCGACGAGGGCCGCTCGCCCGTCCCCTATTCGCCATGACGCGCTCCTGCGCGCTGCTTGATCTTGCCGCCGTGGGGCCAAACGAATTGATCCTTCTCTGCCCGGCCAATCACAGCCCGCCGACGGTCGTCGCTCCCTATCCCGGCGCTCCGGGCTACGAGGCGGTCGCAACCTGCCTCGCATCGCCGGCCGTGAGAGCGCGGACGGAAGGACTGGCGGCCACGCGAGCCGCTGGCTGAGTCCGTAAGCTCGGAAGCCGACCTCTGGGCGGCAGGCCTCAGCCTCCGCCGGTCTCGACCAGCTCTTCGATGAACAGCGCCATCAGCGCCGCGTGGGAGCGGACGCCGGCCTTGGCGTAGACCCTGGCCAGCTGCGCGCGGACCGTGCCGGCGGCCGCGCCGCGCAGGGCGGCGATCTCGGCGACGTCGCAGCCCTTCAGGGCGAACAGGGCCACATCGGCTTCCGCCGCCGTCAGCCGCCAATCGGAAAAGCGCAGGCGGATCAGGTCGGCCAGAGCCCCCTTGGCGGTGGCGACGGCGGCCTCGTCCTGGCGGACGCGCAGGACCAGCCAGCGGATCTGGGCGGCGCCGAACGAGACGCCGGCCAGCAGGGCCAGCGCCGCCGCGCCCTCGGCCAGCAGGTGCGAGCCCAGACCGTCGGCCCGCAGGTCGCCGGCGAAGTCGACCAGGAAGAAGATCGTCGCGACGAGCTGCAGGATCACGATGATGGTCATCACCGTGGTCCTGCGCTCGAAGGCGTGTCGTCGCTGGATCATGCCGAAGGACTAGCGCCCTCCGGGAAGCATCGCCATGACAATTCGCCGTCCGCTGCGTCGCGTCTCGAAGACCACGCCGGCGATGTGCAGCACGATCAGGACATAGAGCAGGTTGACCGCGACCTCGTGGACCTCGACCAGCGGACCTTCCTCTTCTTCGCCTTCCTCGCCTTCGCGCCCAAGCGCCTCGCCAGACTCCTTACCGGCCTCCTCGCCGGCCTCCTCGCGCGCGGCGAGCGTGGAGGTCGCCGCCGGTCGGTCGGCTTCCCGGGCGGCTTCGGCGTCGCGATCGGGGCCGCCCGGACCGCCGGCCATCAGGACGCCGGTGACGACGATGACCGCCAGCGTGCTCCAGATCGCGTAGACCATCAGGGCGCCCAGCGGATTGTGCGAGGCGTGCTCCGACTTCTTCCCGGCCGCGATCTCACGGATGTGGGCCAGGGCGCGGCGCGGGCTGGGCGGGAAGGCCGTGAAGCGGGCCTCCGCCGGGCCGATGACGCCCCAGATCAGACGCAGCGCCAGGGTGGCGGCCAGGGCGTAGCCGACCCAGACGTGGGCGTCCGAACCCTCCTCGGTGATCAAGGCGTTGGCGATGATCGCCGCCACGACGGTCCAGTGGGTCAGCTTGACCACCGGATCCCAGCGGCGAGGGCGCGCCTCAGTCGTGGTCGCGGTCATGATGTTCCCCCTTCTCGGACTTCGCGGCGTGTTCGCGCTCGTGCTTCTCGCCGTTCTTCTCACCGTTCTTCTCGGGGCGCTTCTCGGGGCGTTCGCTGCGCTCGTGCTCGCTCCGGACCTTCGCGGCCGGCGCCTTCTGGTCGGCCACGGCGGGGGCCTGTTGCGGCTTGGCCTGCTGGGCCAGGACGGGGGCGGCCAGCGACAGCAGCAAGCCAGCGCCAACGGCCGCGGCGGATAGGGTCTTCATCGGGGTTCTCCGTGCTTGAAGCCCCAAGAAAGCCCCCAAACATCCCGCCCATCCATCGTCAGACCGCTTACACGCGGCCCGATAAGCGGGCGCTTACGACGCGCGAGCCGCCGCGACCCGGCAGGTCCAACCGTCCCAGGGGCCGGCCGCCGGACCCAGGTTGATCGCGGCGAAGATCATCTTGCCGCCGGGCGGAATGACGCCCTGGGCCACCGCCGAGACGGTTCCCGCCGACGCGCCGGCCTTGGTCATCCGGCAGGTCAGGCGCGGATCGGCGATCGCCAGGCCCGAGACATTGGTCGCGCCGCCCGTCAGCAGGACGTCGCCGGCCTCGTTGCGGTCGGCTCGGACCCGGTCCAGCACCACGAACCGCTCCGGACGGGCGCGGACCTGGGCGGGGTCGGGCAGGGCCCGCGCGGCCGGCGCCAGTCTGGGCGTGGGCGCGGGGACGTCTTCCTTGGGCCGGGTGACCGCCACCAGCACGCCGCCGCCCAGGAACACCGCCAGGAACGCCGCCAGCGCCCGCGCCGGGGTGGCGACCACAGGCCAGCGCGCGTTCGGCCGGAACACCAAGACGAACGCCGCGGAGGACGCGGCCAGCCACAGAAGCGGCAAGACGATGGTGGCGGCCTGCATTCGAACCCCTCCGGCGGCCCTCGCCGCTGCCTCGTGCATCTAGCGGCGATTTTCAATCGCGCCAAATCCCTCTAGACAGCCACCCATGCGGTCCGGACCCGACATGATGCTGGAGCTGGCCTGCGGACAGGGGCCTGTCTGCGGGGTGGACGAGGCCGGGCGCGGCCCATGGGCCGGGCCGGTCAGCGCCGGGGCGGTGATCCTGGATCCCGACCGCGTGCCCAAGGGCCTCAACGACTCCAAGAAGCTGACCGCCAAGGCCCGCGCGGCCCTGGAGGAAGAGATCAAGGAGGTCGCCATCGCCTGGTGCGTGGGCATGGCCTCGATCGAGGAGATCGCGCAGCTCAACATCCTGCACGCGGCGGGCCTGGCCATGCGCCGCGCCGTCGAGGGGCTGTCGGTGACGCCGGTCTTCGCCCTGGTCGACGGCAACTACCGCTTCCCCCTGCCCTGCCAGGTCAAGACGGTGGTCAAGGGCGACGCCCTGTCGTGCTCGATCGCGGCCGCCTCGATCCTGGCCAAGGAGGCCCGCGACCGGATCATGGTCGAGATGGACGCGGTCTATCCCGGCTACGGCTTCGCCGGCCACAAGGGCTATCACGCGCGCGTGCATGTCGAAGGCCTGATCAGGCTGGGCCCCTCGCCGATCCATCGCCTGGGCTGGGCGCCGGTCAAGGCCGCCCTGGCGGGCGAGCTGACGCTGGACCTGTCGTTCGGCGACGAGGCCGAATAGCGTGTTTACCTTACGCTAACCACGTCTCTACACACCGCGTTTACCAGCAAGACTCATGATTCCGCTCTCTTTCTTGAGGACGCGGGTCATGAAGTTCGGGCCGGAAACCATCATCATGGGCGACTGCATCGAGCAGATGAACGCCCTGCCGGAGAAGTCAGTCGACCTGATCTTCGCCGATCCGCCCTATAATCTTCAGCTGGGCGGGGATCTGCTGCGTCCCGACAACTCCAAGGTCGACGCGGTCGACGACCACTGGGACCAGTTCGAGAGCTTCGCCGCCTACGACAAGTTCACCCGCGAGTGGCTGAAGGCCGCGCGTCGCGTGCTGAAGGACGACGGCGCGATCTGGGTGATCGGCAGCTATCACAACATCTTCCGCGTCGGCGTGGCCGTGCAGGACCTGGGCTTCTGGATCCTCAACGACATCGTCTGGCGCAAGTCCAACCCGATGCCCAACTTCAAGGGCACCCGCTTCGCCAACGCCCACGAGACCCTGATCTGGGCTTCCAAGAGCCAGAACGCCAAGCGCTACACCTTCAACTACGACGCCCTGAAGATGGCCAATGACGAGGTGCAGATGCGCTCGGACTGGACCATCCCGCTGTGCACCGGCGAGGAGCGCATCAAGGGCGCCGACGGCCAGAAGGCCCACCCGACCCAGAAGCCCGAGGCCCTGCTCTACCGGGTGATCCTGTCGACGACCAAGCCGGGCGACGTGATCCTGGATCCGTTCTTCGGCGTCGGCACCACCGGCGCGGCCGCCAAGCGCCTGGGCCGCAGGTTCGTCGGCATCGAGCGCGAGGCCGAGTACATCGAGCACGCCAAGGAGCGCATCGCCAAGGTCGTGCCGATCGCGCCCGAGGACCTGGAGGTCATGGGCTCCAAGCGCGCCGAGCCGCGCGTGCCGTTCGGCACGATCGTCGAGGCCGGACTGCTGTCGCCGGGCGACACCCTCTACTGCGCCAAGGGCAATCACGCCGCCAAGGTCCGTCCGGACGGCTCGATCACGGTCGGCGACCTGTCGGGCTCGATCCACAAGATCGGCGCCCTGGTGCAGTCGGCCCCGGCCTGCAACGGCTGGACCTACTGGCACTTCAAGACCGACGCGGGCCTGGCCCCGATCGACGTGCTGCGCGCCCAGGTGCGCGCTGGAATGAACTAGAACACCGCCTGTGGGAGAGGGGGCGTCGGCGAAAGCCGACGGCTGGCGGCGCCCGGGAAGGCCCGTCCAGCCGATCCGCCCAGCGGATCGCCCTTCCCGCTCCTCTCGCGGACGTCAGCCCGAGACCGACGCCGAAGGAGCCTGGCCTTTCAGGTGTAGCGAGGAGCGGGTCTGGAATCGAACACCGCCTGCAACAGGCTTGTCCCGGCCAATTCGTAGGCCGCAAGCAGCGAGGCGTCATGAAGCGACGGCGCCGTTACCCGCTCCCCCTGGTCCAAGCCTGACAAGGCCGCGTCCACGCAATCCTCGGTCGTCATGACGATGCTCTCGGGCAGCGGCTCCAGCGACGCACCGCCCGCAACGTCCCAGCCCTCCGACACCACCGCGCCCGGAAGGACCAATTGAACCCTAACGCTGGATCCCTCGACTTCGCTCTGGAGGCTCTGGGTGAACAGGTACACATAGGCCTTGGTGGAGCCATACACGGGAATGCCTGGGTAGCTCGCGAATCCAGCCCCAGATCCAACATTGACGAGCGTGCCGCTTCCTTTCGCCTTGAAAGCCACGAGAGCGGCTTTCGACAGCGTGGTCAGCGCCGTGATGTTCAGGGCGATCATCCGTGCGATCACATCATCGGGTGTCTCGGTCAGCGGCTTCAAGGCCGAGAAACCGGCGTTGTTGACGACCAGCGAGACATTGACGTCGTTCAGGATGCGGTTGGCCACAGCCGCCACGCCGGCGGCCTGGGACAGATCCGCGACGAGCGCTTCGGCGTGGACATCGAAACGCGATCCGAGATCCGCGGCGATTTTCCGAAGGCGATCTTCACGGCGCGCGACCAGCACGAGGTCGTAGCCGCGCGCCGCGAGGCGTTCGGCGTACACCTTGCCGATGCCCGATGATGCGCCGGTCACGATGGCCGTTCCGGCCCTTGGGGAAGGTTGGTTGGTCAAGACGGGCTCCACAAAGACTGATCAATCAGCACCTGGTGGAGGTATAATTTATATACTAAGTGTCAATTAGGCACTTTTGCTAGACTAGGTGTACCCGGGGAGACCAGATGCCCTACACGGAAGAGCAGGTTGTCGAGACGATTCCGATCGTCCGTCCGGTCCTGGAGCAGGTCGCTCACAAGTGGTCGATCCTGGTGCTGACGTTCCTCTGTGAAGAGCCCAAGCGCTTCAACGCTCTGAAACGCCGTCTCGACGGGATCACCCAGAAGGCGCTCACCGAGACCCTGCGCAGGCTCGAACGCAATGGACTGATCGATCGCTGCGTCACGACGATGTCACCGATCGCGGTCGTCTACTCGATCACGCCCCTGGGGCGGACTCTTCAAGATCCGTTCTTGGCCCTGTACGATTGGGCGGTGGAGCATCAGGCCGATCTCCACGACGCCCAGGCACGGTTCGACGAGCGCGCCGGTAGCGGGGGCTGACATGCGGCGAACGCCGGGGGAGAGGACTCTATCCGCTCTTGGGCCCCGCGCTCCGTCATTCTTGGGCCAGGAATGACGGGGGATTGAGTCCGGCGACTGAATGTCGACGGGGACCTAGAGAAGCCGTTCCGCCGCCCGCGCCGCCTTCAGAAAGACACTGGGCAGGGCGCTCAGGCCCTCGCGCGGCGTCCACACGAAGTCGCCGCCAGCGGCCCCATTCTCATCCTTGGCCGCCGCGAACACCCGCAGCGTCAGCGAGAAGTGCGTGAAGACGTGCTCGACCGCGCCCAGGTCGCGCCAGGCGCCGGCGGCCGGGGCGACCGCGACCGCCTCGGCGTCGTCGTAAGGACTGGCGCGCCAGTCCGAGGTCGGCAGGCCCAGCATGCCGCCCAGCAGCCCCTTGGGCGGCCGGCGGACCAGGGCCACGGCGTCGCCGCGCGTCAGGACGTAGGCCACGCCATGGCGACGCGGGCGGTCCGCCTTCTTGCTCTTCCTCGGATAGGTCTCGGGCGCGCCGGTCTTGAACGCCGCGCACCAGGCCGCGATCGGGCAGCGGTCGCACAGCGGCGCCTTGGGCTTACAGATGGTGGCGCCGAGATCCATCAGCGCCTGGGCCCAGTCGCCGGGGCGGTCCTCGGTGACCAGACCGCCGGCCAGGGCCTTCAGCTGCGGCTTGGCGTCGGGTAGCGGCGTCTCGACCGCGAACAGCCGCGCCATCACCCGCTCGACATTGCCGTCGACCACGTTGGCCGGCCGGTCGAAGGCGATGGCCGCCACGGCGGCTGCGGTGTAGGCGCCGACGCCCGGCAGGGCTCGCAAGCCCTCCTCGGTGTCCGGAAAGACGCCGCCATGCTCGCCGGCCACCGCCCGGGCGCAGGCCAGCAGGTTGCGAGCCCGGGCGTAGTAGCCCAGCCCCGCCCAGGCGGCCATCAGGTCGCCGTCCTCCACCGCCGCCAGGTCCGAGACCGTCGGCCAGCGCTGGGTGAAGCTCAGGAAATACGGCGTGGCGTGCGGCACGGTGGTCTGCTGCAGCATCACCTCCGACAGCCAGACACGATAGGGGTCGGGGCTGACGCCGCCGCGCCGGTCCTCGGGCGAGACGCGCCAGGCGAGCGTCCGGGCCTGGCGGTCGTACCAGGACAGCAGGCTTGAGCGGAGCGGCGCGCGGTCTTTCATCCTCCCTCGCCTACCGCAAGCGGGCCGCCTCGTGCTAGCTTTCCCGCATGGCCCGCCGCCCCTTGCCCAGCCCGGAAGAAGCGATCGCGATCCTGCGGGCCAAGCGCACGCGGCCCCAGCGCCGCCCGCCGCCGCCCGCCGGCAAGAGCGTGGCGCCGCTGCTGAAGGAACTGGAGAACCGCTTCGGCCAGGGCCCGGCCGCCCTGCAGGCGCGCTGGCGCGAGATCGTCGGCGATGCGCTCGCGCGTCGGACGGAGCCCGTCCGCATCATAAAAGGCCGCAACGGCGAAGGCGGGGCGCTGGAACTGCGCGTCGACGGGCCCGTGGCCTCGCTGATCCAGCACCAGGCGCCGCAGATCACCGCCCGCCTCGACATGCTGCTGGGCAAGGGCGTGGTGACGCGCCTGCGGATCGTGCAGGGCCCGGTCAAGGCCGCCGCCGCGCCCGTCGCCCAGCGTCCCCGACGCAAGCCGCCGCTCGACGCGGCCCTGGAAAAGCAGCTGGCCGACAGCCTGGCCGACCAGCCCGAAGGGGGCCTGAAACAGGCCCTGCTGAAGTTGGGTCGAGGCGTGCTGGCCTCCGACCGCTGAGGCCCTCGCCGGCGCCGCCATGGGCATTGACAACCGCCTCGCCGTCGCGCTCTTGCGCTAGTCAGCGTTGAGCCCTTTTCCTCTTCTGACGAGAATCGGGCTTAAGTTTCCAATCGACCGCCGAAGGGCCATTTGATGCGTTCGCTGATCAGCCGAGTCACCCTTGTCGCCGCGCTCGCCGCCGGCCTCGCCAGCTGCGGTCCGAAGGGCGAGACCGTCACCGCCGACGACATGACCCAGGGCAATCCGAACGCCAAGGTCACGGTCGTCGAATACGCCTCGGCCTCGTGCGCCCACTGCGCGCGCTGGAACAAGGACGTCTATCCGGCCTTCAAGGCCAAATACATCGACACCGGCAAGATCAACTACGTCTACCGCGAGATCCTGACCCCGCCGCAGGAGGTGGCCGCCGCCGCGTTCCTGCTGGCCCGCTGCGCCGGCAAGGACAAGTACTTCGCCGTCGTCGACGCGATCTACAAGAACCAGGACCAGGCGTTCGCTGCCCCGCGCGAGACGCTGGTCGACATCGC
>NZ_DATFAV010000272.1:0-13305 GCF_035254145.1 Caulobacter sp.
CTGGTGCGCGGCGCGTCCAAGGGCGAAGGGCTGGGCAACCAGTTCCTGGCCAATATCCGCGACTGCGACGCCGTGGCCTTCGTGGCCCGCTGCTTCGAGGACAGCGACATCACCCACGTCGAGGGCCGCATCGACCCGATCAGCGATCTCGAGATCATCGAGACCGAGCTGATGCTGGCCGACCTGGAAAGCCTGGAAAAGCGCCTGCCCAACGTCGAGAAGCGCGCCAAGAGCGGCGGCGACAAGGAGATGATCCAGACCCTGCGCCTGATCAATCTCGCCTTGGAGCAGCTGCGCGAGGGCCGCCCAGCCCGCGCCGCCAAGATCGACAAGGAAGACGCCAAGGCCTGGGCCATGCTGCAGCTGCTGACGGCCCTGCCGGCTCTCTATGTCTGCAACGTCGAGGAAGCCAGCGCCGACAAGGGCAACAAGTATTCGGACCTGGTGGCCGAGCGCGCCGCCCGCGACAACGCCAAGAGCGTAATCATCTCGGCCCAGATCGAGAGCGAGATCGCCCTGCTGGACGCGGCGGAGCGCACCGAGTTCCTGGAGACTCTGGGCCTGGAAGAGCCCGGCCTGAACCGCCTGATCCGCGAGGCCTACAAGCTCCTGGGCCTGCAGACCTACTTCACGGTCGGCCCCAAGGAGGCCCGCGCCTGGACCATTCACGTCGGCGACACCGGCCCGCAGGCGGCCGGCGTCATCCACACCGACTTCGAGAAGGGCTATATCCGCGCCGAGACCATCGCCTTCGACGACTTCATCAAGCTGGGCGGCGAAGCGGGCGCCAAGGAGGCCGGCAAGATGCGGGCCGAGGGCAAGGAATATGTCGTCAAGGACGGCGACGTGATGCACTTCCGCTTCAACGTCTAGCGTCTTCTATCATCCCGGACGGCCCGACGGGCCGATCCGGGACCGCCACGAACTCGGCGCGTGCCGAGGTCCCGGCTCTCCGCTACGCTACGGCCGGGATGACAAGATCCTGGAGCACGCCATGGCCGAGACCATCACCCTGACCGCCGCCCATGACGGCTTCGTCTTCACCGCCCTGCACGCGGCGCCGGAAGGCTCTCGCAAGGGCGGAGTGATCGTGATCCAGGAGATCTTCGGCCTGGACAAGTACGTCCAGGAGGACGTCGCCCGCTGGGCCGCCCGCGGCTTCGAGGTGCTGGCCCCGTCGATGTTCGATCGTGGCGAGAAGGGCTTCACCGCCCTGCACGACGAGGCCGGCTTCGCCCGTGGTCGCGAGCTGGCCATGGCCAATGGCCCCGATAACGCCATGGGCGACATCCAGGCCTGCATCGACTTCCTGAAGGATCGCGGGCCGGTGTTCATCGTCGGCTACTGCTACGGCGGGACCATGGCCTGGCTGGCCGCCTCGCGCACCCAGGGCCTGTCGGCGGCCGCCAGCTACTACGGCGGCCAGGTCGCCGGCATGGCCAAGTTCGCCCTGCGCGCGCCGGTGATCGTCCACCTGGGCGCCAAGGACCCCCACATCCCGGCCGAGGACCTGAAGGCCGCCATCTGGGCCGCGCACCCCGAGGTTCCGATCCATGTCTACGCGGCCAGCGGCCACGGTTTCAACAATGACGGCCGCCCCGATTCCGACCTCGCCGACGCCGAGTTGGCCCGCCAGCGCACGGTCGCCTTCTTCGCCGAGCACGGAACGCTCTGAGGATGGGCCAGCGTATCGCCCTGGCCTGCCGCGAGGACGGCGCGCCGTTCTCCGCCTACCACGCCCCGCCCCTTGAGGCCCGGCGCGGGGGCGTCGTCATGCTGCACGCCATCTGGGGCGTCACGCCCCACATCCGCGAGCTCTCCGATTGCCTGGCCGAGCAGGGCTACGAGGTGATCGCCCCCAGCCTGATGGACGCGGCCGACGCCGACTTCCCGACGCGCGACACCGAACCGGAAATCCTCGACGCGCGCATGGAGATGGGGCGGCTGACCGGCTGGGGCGCCTCGACCCTGCCCCGCGTCCAGGCGGCCATCGACATGCTGCGAGGCCCGGTCTTCGCCATGGGCTTCTGCTACGGCGGCACGACCGCATGGCTGGCGGCCTGCCGGTGCGAAGGCCTGACCGCCGTCTCGGCCTTCTACGGCGGCGACATCGCGGCCTATCGCGACGAGACGCCCAAGGTTCCGACCATCCTGCACTTTGGAAAGACCGATCCGCTGATCCCACCGGCCGACGTCGAGGCGATCCGCGAGGCCCATCCCGACCTGCCGATCTATCTCTACGAAGCCGGCCACGCCTTCGTCGCCCCCAGCGGCCATCATCCCGACAGCGCCCACCTGGCCCTGCTGCGGACCTTCCAGCTGTTCCAGCGCTCGGGCGGCGCCAAGGGCGAGAGTTGAGGCGTCGCGCGCGCGCCACGGCTGCGCTAGAGCGCGTTAGGTTTAAGTGTGAGCGGTTAAACCGCTCGAACGCGCTCTAAGTACAAGATCTAGAGCCTGTTTATCTGGCTTAGATGTTTCCATCTAAACTAGACAGGCTCTAGGCTGAGCTCATGCGCGCCCGCCTCGCCCTCCTGAGCCTGCTTTCACCTCTGCTGGCGGCCCCGCTGGCCCACGCCGGAGAGACGGCCTGCTGGTTCGAGAACGGAGCGATCGTGGCGCCGGCGGTGATCGGCGACATGGCCGGCGACTACGTCATCGACCTTTCGGCGCCGCGCACCCTGCTGCACGACACCAAGGCCCAGATGGAAGGCATCCTCGACCCCGAGCTCACCACCTCGGTGCAGGTCGCCGGGATCAGGGCCCCGGCGGTATCGGTGAAGATCGCCGACCTCGACGCGCGGGGCGCAGGCTTCGTGACCCCGATCGCCGGGGTGATCGGCATGGACGTCCTGGCTGGCCACAGCGTCGAGATCGACTTCGCCCGATGCCAGCTGCGGATCGACAGGCCGTGGAAGGCTCGCCGACAGGTGGTTTTCCCGGTCGAGGTGATCGAGGGCCTGCCCACGGTGTCGGCGGCCGTCAGTGACGGCCCTAGGGCCTTCAGCGGCGCCTTCGCGATCGACACCGCCTCTCTGGCCATGGCCAGGCTGTCGACTCGCGACGCCGGCGCCACCGGCAAGCTGGATCCGGCCGCCCGCCACAAGGCCCCCGCCCGGCTGCGCGCCCTGTCGATCGGCGGCGTCCTGGCCGAGAACGTTCCCGCCAGCCTGGCCGAGGACCTGCCCGAGGGCGTCTCCGGGACCTTGGGAACCGGCTTGTGGGCGCGCCATCGCCTGCGCCTCGACGCCGAGGGGCGAACCCTGGCGGTCGCTCCCTGAGCTTGCCTCCCGTCGCCCCAGCCCGTAAGGCTGGAGGCTCAGACGCAGGAGAGCGCCTTTGATCGTCGCCACCTTCACGCACAGCCGCCGTCGCGGCGACGCGCGCCTGCCTGGCTGACGCCGCCGCTCGGTCATGCGCCATAGAGCGCGTTAGGGTTAGGCGTACGCGGCTAACCCACCCGGACGCGCTCTAACTGTTTGATTCTAGAGCCTGTTTATCTGGTTTAGATGGTTCCATCTAAACCAGACAGGCTCTAGGGGCGACTCCAGACACCGAGACCAAAGACATGCTTATCGAAGCCAAGTCCGACGACTTCGCCGCCCTGCTGCGCGGCGAGGCGCCGGCGCCCCACCGCCTATGCGACAGCCCTCTGGCCCCGCCGGAGGTGCTGGCCATGCTGGACCAACTGGCCGCCCGGATCGGCGGGACCTTTCGCCCCTCCGCCTGGATGATTGTCGAGGAGGGCGAGATCGTCGGCCTGATCTCGCCGACCCAGGCGCTCGACGCATCTGACCGATCCTTGCGGATCGGCTACGGCGTCGCGCCGACGCGATGGGGCAAGGGAATCGCCACCCGCGCCGTCGCCGACCTCGCCGCCTGGGCGCGGGACGACGATCGCGTCCTGGCGCTGACGGCCGAGACCTCGGTCGACAATCCCGCCTCCCAGACGGTGTTGGCCCGCAACGGCTTCCAGGCCGTGGGCGAGCGGGAGGACGCCGAGGACGGGTTGCTGATCTGCTGGCGACTGCAAGTCTAGCCGCCAAAGAAGAAGGGCCCGGTGTCGCCACCGGGCCCTTCGAACTTCAGAGCGACGAGATCGCCTGGAGCGCGCTAACGCGCTCCCTTAGTGCGACTCGTTGCGCCACACCGTCTTGTAGCTGGCGTACAGCAGGCCAGACAGCAGGAGCAGGTAGATCAGCACGGCGAAGCCGGTCTGCTTGCGCTCTTCCAGCTTGGGCTCGGCGGCCCACATCAGGAAGGCCGAGACGTCCTTGGCCTGTTGGTCGAGGGTCGACTTGGTGCCGTCGTCGAACGAAACCAGACCGTCCTTCAGCGGCGGGGCCATGGCGATGAAGCCGCCCGCGGGGACGTGCTCATGGCTGCCGTGCCAGGCCGAGGTCAGGTCGCCCGGGAAGTACGGGTTGTAGTGACCGCCGGTCGGGACCGTCAGGCCCTTGGGCGGATCCACATAGCCGGTCACGATCGAGTAGATGTGAGCCGGACCCGCCTCGCGAGCCTTGGCCAGCAGCGACATGTCCGGCGGCAGGGCGCCGCCGTTGCTGGCGCGCGCCGCGGCTTCGTTGGCGAAGGGACCTGGGAAGTGGTCGGCGCTGGTGGCCGGACGCTTGATGGCGTCGCCGGTCTCACCGTCGATGTCGGCCACCTCGTAGTCCTTGGCGATCGCCTTGACCCACGGGTTGTCGTTCGAGTTCGGGTACTTCTCGTTGTAGAACGGAGCGCCCTTGTCGCCGAGGTTCCGGAACGCCACCAGCTTCAGCGAGTGACAGGCCGAACAGACCTCGCGATAGACCTTGAAGCCGCGTTGCAGCTGGGCCTGGTCGAACTTGCCGAACGGGCCTTCGAACGACCAGTGGACGTCCTTGGCTTCCAAAGCGCCGCCAGAGGCCAGGGCCGGGCCGGCGACGCCGGCGGTCAGGACACCGACGGCCGCCGCGATAACCGAGAGTTTGCGGAGCATCGGGATCAACCCTTCTTGGCGTCGGCCGACAGGGCCGGCGAGGCGATCGAGTCCGGCACGGGCAGGGTCTTTTCGACCAGACCCAGGACCGGCAGCACGACCAGGAAGAAAGCGAAGTAGTAGAGGGCGGCGACGCGGCTGAGCCACACGAAGCTGTTCAGGTCCGAACCCATCAGCTGGAACGTGGTCAGGTGCGGGATCACCGGATCGTCGGGCAGCTTGGCGCCGCAGACGCCCAGGATGCACGACGCCACCAGGAAGAACACGAAGTAGATCTTCGCGGTCGGGCGGTAGCGCATCGAGCGCACCTTCGAGGTGTCCAGCCACGGCAGGGCGAACAAGCAGGCGATGGCGCCGAACATGGCCAGCACGCCCATCAGCTTGTCCGGCACGGCGCGCAGGATCGCGTAGAACGGCAGGAAGTACCATTCCGGAACGATGTGCGACGGCGTCACCAGCGGGTTGGCCTCGATGTAGTTGTCGGCGTGGCCCAGTGCGTTGGGCATGTAGAAGACGAAGAAGGCGAAGAGGATCAGGAAGACGCTCATCGCGAAGCCGTCCTTCACCGTCGCGTACGGCGTGAAGGGCAGGACGTCGGCCTTCGACTTCGGCTCGACGCCGGTCGGGTTGTTCTGGCCCACCACGTGCAGGGCCCAGATGTGCAGGATCACGACGCCCGCGATCATGAAGGGCAGCAGGTAGTGCAGCGAGAAGAAGCGGTTCAGGGTCGGGTTGTCGACCGCGAAGCCACCCCACAGCCAGGTGGTGATGCTCTCGCCGACCAGCGGCAGGGCGCCGAACAGGTTGGTGATCACGACGGCGCCGTGGAACGACATCTGCCCCCAGGGCAGGACGTAGCCCATGAAGGCCGTGGCCATCATCAGGAGGTAGATCACGCAGCCCAGCAGCCACAGCACTTCGCGAGGCGCCTTGTAGGAGCCGTAGTAGAGGCCGCGCAGCATGTGGATATAGACGGCGATGAAGAACATCGACGCGCCGTTGGCGTGCATGTAGCGGATCAGCCAGCCGTAGTTCACGTCGCGCATGATGTGCTCGACCGACGCGAAGGCGCCCGAGGCGCTCGGCGTGTAGTGCATCACCAGGATGATGCCGGTGATCAGCTGGGAGGCCAGGCACAGCGACAGGATGCCGCCGAAGGTCCACCAGTAGTTCAGGTTACGCGGCGTGGGATAGTCGACGAACGAGTCATAGCCCAGACGCACGATCGGCAGACGGGCGTCGAGCCAGCGCTCGATACCGGTCTTCGGTTGATAGGTCGAATGTCCGCTCATGTCGCTTAACCGATCTTGACCTTGGTGTCGGACAGGAAGGCGTATTCCGGAACCACCAGGTTCTTGGGCGCGGGGCCCTTACGGATACGACCCGAGGTGTCGTAGACCGAGCCGTGGCACGGGCAGAACCAGCCGCCGTACTCACCGCCGCCGAAGGTCGGCACGCAGCCCAGGTGGGTGCAGTTGCCGCCGACGATCAGCCAGTTGGCCTTACCCGGCTTGACGCGCGCGGCGTCGGTCTCGGGATCCTTCATCGCGGCGTGGTCGTCGGAGACGGCCTTGGCGATCTCGGCCTTGGTGCGGTTGCGCACGAAGAGCGGCTTGCCGCGCCACTTGATCGTGACCTGCTGTCCCTCGGCGACCTTGGTCAGGTCGAACTCGGTCGAGGCCAGGGCCCGCGTGTCGGCGGACGGGTTCATCTGATCGATGAACGGCCACACCAGGGTCGCGGCGCCGCCGGCGGCGGCCGCGATCGCGGCGATATGAATGAAGTCGCGCCGGGAGGGATCGCTCCCGTGTTCCGGCTCGGTCGTTGCGCCCACGGCGGTGTCGGCCACCTACGTCACCCTCTAGTTCCGTCAGTCCGCGAAACGCGGTCCGACTTGGAGAAGCGCTTTTCAGCGCCATATCTTGCTCGACCCGCAAGCGGATCTCCGCCACAAGGCAGCGGTCGGATCGTCGTATCGGACGCGCGGACCGAGTCCGCAAGCCCTTTCGATTCCCGGCAAAGCCCCTGCTGCCCTTGTGGTTGGTTCGCTTATTATGCGTATCGCACTTTTTCAACCAGGCATTCCCCAAAACGTCGGCGCGGCCATCCGGCTGTCGGCCTGCTTCGATGTGGGGCTGGACGTCATCGAGCCCTGCAGTTTTCCCTTGGACGACAAGAGCTTGAAGCGCGCGGCCCTGGATTACGGCCCGCTGGCGCACCTCAAGCGGCACGACAGTTGGGAGACATTCCTTAAGGCGCCGGAACGCGTTGACGGTCGCCTGCTGCTGTTCACCACCAAGGGCGCCACGCCCTTCCACAGGTTTTCGTTCGAGCCCGGGGACACCCTGCTGTTCGGCAACGAGAGTCGCGGCGCGCCCGACGAGGTCCGCGCCGCCGCCCAAGGGCGCATCGTCATCCCGATCCGTCCCGAGACCCGCTCGATGAACCTGGCGACGACGGCGGCGATGGCGCTGGGCGAGGCGCTCAGGCAGACGGGTGGGTTTCCGGAGTAGGAATTCCTCCCCCCAGCGGGGGAGGTGGTCGCGAAGCGACCGGAGGGGGAAGTCCTGGAGAGCCGGCTTCTTCCCTCTCCGTCGGCTTCGCCGACACCTCTCCCCCGGGGAGAGGATTTAGCCGCTACTCCCCGAAATCCACGTCCCGCCGCGCCGCCACGATGGTGACGATGAAGCCCGCCAGGACGTCCAGCAGCACCATCAGGGCGAGCAGGAAGAAGACCGAGGTGGCGAAGGCCGGCAGCAGCAGGAACTCCACCAGGCAGACGATGAACAGCACCATCGACAGCGAGTGGTTGACGATGGCGATGCGCCGGCTGTTGGTCGATTTCAGGAGCTCGACGAACAGCACCACCAGCGAGGCGGCCAGCAGCAGGTCGCCCAGGCCAACGGCCCAGCCCGCGCCCGAGGTCATGTGGATCGTGAACAGGGTGTCGGCCAGGCGCATGCTGGCGTCGGCCGCCTTGAACCCGCCCGGCAGGGTCAGGACGACGAGATTGTAGACCAGCACCGGCAGGGCCAGCAGCGGAACCGCGGCGAACATTCGTACACCCCCTTGGGCGCCGGCCGAGACGCCGCCGCCAGGGTCAAGGCGTAGCGGGATTTCCCCTCGGGGTGAAGCCGCTCGCCGATCAGGCCTCGTCCACGCCCTGGGGATTGCGGGCCCGCGACTGCAGCCACATCACGCCCAGCAGGTCCGAGACCGAGGCCTTCAGACGTCCCAGGTTCGTGTACTTGGAGACGCCCGTCTCGCGGTGGCGATGGTTCACGGGCTGGAAGGCCACCTCGTAGCCCTCGCGCAGCATCAGGGCCGGGATGTAGCGGTGGATGTGGTCGAAGTACGGCAGGCGCAGGAACGCCTCGCGCCGGAACGCCTTCAGCCCGCAGCCGGTGTCGTTGGCGGTGTCCTTCAGGAGACGTTTGCGCACGCCGTTGCCGAACTTAGAGGCGAAGCGCTTGGCGTTGCTGTCCTGGCGCTTGACCCGCTCGCCCCCGACCAGGGCCAGGGTCTCGGGCCCCGCCGCCAGGGCCTTGGCCAGCCGCGGCGCGTCGGCCGGATCGTTCTGGCCGTCGCCGTCCAGGGTGACGATGATCGGCCCGCGCGCGGCCAGGATCCCACTGCGCACCGCGCGGCTCTGGCCCGAGTTCTTGCGGTGGCCCAGCACGCGCAGCTGCGGAATCTCGGCCTTCAGCGCCACCAGTTGGGCCTTGGTGTCGTCGCGGCTGGCGTCGTCGACGAAGATCATTTCGTAGCTTTCGCCGGCGAAGGCCGCGGCGATCTCGCGCGCCAGCTTCGGCGCGGCGCCGCCTTCGTCGAAGACGGGGACGACGACGGAAAAATCGGGCGTCGGCGAGGCGGTGGCGTTCATCGCCTCCTCATACAGCAAAAGTCGCTTCGGGAAAGATCGTGCTAAACGACATCCCATGACGCTCGAATCTCGCCTGGACGCCTTGAGCCGGGGATGGCGCGGCCCCTTATTCGCCGCCCTGGTGGCCATGATCGCCGGCTTGCCGGGTCTCTTCGCCATGCCGCCGCTGGACCGCGACGAATCCCGCTTCGCCCAGGCCACGTCCCAGATGCTGGAGACGGGCGACTACGTCGTCATCAGGTTTCAGGACCAGCCGCGCTTCAAGAAGCCGGTCGGCATCCACTGGCTGCAGGCGCTCAGCGTCAAGACCTTCTCCGACGCCGAGGACCGTCGGATCTGGGCCTACCGCATCCCCTCGCTGCTGGGCGCGATGCTGGCGGCGGCGGCCTGCGCCTGGGGCGCGGCGGCGTTGCTGGATCCACGCACCGGCCTGATCGCCGGCTCGATCCTGGGCGCGACCTTCTTGCTTTCGTCGGAAGCCTTCATCGCCAAGACCGACGCGGCCCTGTGCGGAACCACGACCCTGGCCATGGGCGCCCTGGCGCGGATCTACGCCGCCCAGCTGAAGGGCGAGTCGGCGGGGAAGCTGACCAAGTTCGCGTTCTGGATCGGCCTCTCCGTCGCGGCGCTGATCAAGGGGCCGGTCGGGCTGCTGGTCGTGTTCCTGGCCCTCGTCGCCCTGACGATCTGGGATCGGAAGGCCGCCTGGCTGAAGGACCTGGGCTGGACCTGGGGCCTGATTCTGTTCGCGGCCGTCGTCCTGCCTTGGGCGATGATGATCACCGTGGCCACCGACGGCGCCTTCTGGGGCGCGGCGGTCGGCGGCGACCTGGCGCCGAAGATAGCGGGCGGCCAGGAAGGTCACGCGGGCCCGTTCGGCTATCACGCCCTGCTCGCCCCGCTGCTGTCCTTCCCGGCCACCCTGCTGCTGCCGGCCGGTCTGGTCGTCGGCTGGGCGCGCCGGAGGGAGCCCGGCGTGCGCTTCGCCGTCTGCTGGCTGATCCCGACCTGGCTGATGTTCGAGCTGCTGCCGACCAAGCTCGTGCACTACGCCCTGCCGGCCTATGGCGGCCTGGCCATGCTGATGGCCGCGGCCCTGCGCGAGCCGCTGGGCCGGATCGTGCGCTGGCTGGGCGGCGGGCTCTCGGTGCTGATCGGCGCGCTGCTGGCCGCCGTGGCGATCTATGGCCAGAAGCAATTTGGAACCGGCGGCGACCTCGTCTGGACCGTGGTCGCGACGGGCCTGGCCCTGGCCGCGGGCGTCGCCGGCGCGGTGCTGCTGGCGCGCCGACACGCCGTCCGGGCGCTGTTCGTCGCCGGCGCCCTGGGCGTGGCCGCTCACATCGCCCTGACGGCCGGGCTGATCCCGCGCCTGGAGCCGCTGTTCCTGTCGCGTGACGTCGCCCAGGCGCTGGACCAGGCCCGGCTCTCGCCGCGCTCGGGCGCCCCGGGCCCGGTGGCGGTGACCGGCTACGCCGAGCCCAGCCTGATCTTCCAGCTGGGCACGACGACCGAACTTACGGATGGCGAAGGCGCCGCCGAGGCGATCGTCGAGGGCCGTCCCGCCGTCGTCGAGGGGCGGGAGGAAAAGCCCTTCCGCAAGGCCCTGGGCCAGTTGGGCCTGACGCCTCACCCGGTCACCGCGATCCAGGGCCTGAACTATTCCGACGGCGACCAGGAACGGCTGACCGTCTATCGCGGCGAGGTTCTGGCCCCAGCCGAGGAAGCCGCCGAGTCCACCGAACCCAACCCCGCGGAGCCGCTGCGATGAGCCGCTTTATCCAGATCGTCGAGGTCGGCCCGCGCGACGGGCTGCAGAACGAGAAGACCTCGCTGTCGGTCGAGGAGAAGCTCGACCTGATCCGCAAGCTGGAGGCCGCCGGAGCGCGGCGGACCGAGGTGGTCTCGTTCGTCAATCCCAACCGCGTGCCGCAGATGGCCGGGGCCGAGGAGATCATGGACGCGCTGGCTCCTGATCCTGTCCGTTCGCGCATCGGCCTGGTGCTGAACATGCGCGGCTGGGAGCGCTGCGTCTCGACCGGCTGCGACGAGGCCAATGTCGTGGTCTGCGCCTCGGACGGCTTCGGCGTGAAGAACCAGGGCGCCACGGTGAGCCAGCAGATCGACACCCTGGCCGCCATCGCCGAACGGCAGGCGATCGACGGCGGCCCGCCGATCACCGCCACCATCTCGGTCGCCTTCGGCTGCCCGTTCGACGGCGAGGTTTCGGAGGACCAGGTCGTGGCCATCGCGCGCGAGGCCGCCGCCCTGGGCGTGCCGGAGATCGCCATCGCCGACACCATCGGCGTGGCCGATCCCTGGACCGTCCGCAAGCGCATCGAGGCCGTCCGGGCCGCCGCGCCGGACGCGCGCCTGCGCATGCACTTCCACGACACCCGCAACACCGGCCTGGCCAACGCCTACGCCAGCGTCGAGGCCGGGGTGGACGTGCTGGACGCCTCGGTCGGCGGTCTGGGCGGCTGTCCGTTCGCACCGAACGCCACCGGCAACATCGGCACCGAAGATCTGGTCTACATGCTGGAACGGGCCGGCTTCGAGACCGGTTACGATCTGGCGGCCCTGATCGCCATCGGCCGCGAGATCAGCGACCGCCTGGGCAAGGCCCCCGCCTCGTCCCTGGCTCGCGCCGGAGGGTTTCCCGCCTGATGCTCCGCCTCGCCGCCGTGCTCGCCCTCTCCCCCGCTCTTGTCGTGGGCGCCTGCGCGGCGGCGCCGGTCCCGGCGGATCGCTGCGACGTGACGATCAAGTTCGCCAGCTACGGCATGGGGATTGACCGGGACCTTGCGGACAGGGTGGCGGCGGCGGTGAAGACCGACCGCGACGTGGCCCGCTCGGAGCGCAGGCCTTGGGGACGCGAGGGCGAATATGACCTCTGCCTGGCCGCTAGACCCGGCCGCGACACCAAGGCGATGTACGAGCGCTACCGGGCGATGCTGCCCGCCCGGACCCTGAAGGCCCCGACGTCCATCGAGGGCCCCGAGGGGATGCGGTTCGAGACGATCGGGCCGATGTGAGCGGACGCTGTTGGCGTCGGCATAGGGTGGATCTCGGACGTCAGGCCAGGGCGAGCACTATTCCCCAGACCAAGAGGCATAGCCCCGCGATGAACAAGCCAATAGCCATCGTGACCTGACCGGCAATCGCCATCCAATACAACGCGGGCGTTGAACTTCGATGGGGTCTTATCCAGGCGTCCAGCCATGTCGCGCGGTCGATTAAGGCTTGACGGATCCAGTAAGCCGACAGCGCTGCCGTAGCCAAAAGCAGCAGCGCAATCAGCAAAAGTGAAGCTGCCTCGTGCTGTCCAAGCCAGTCTATAAGGACGTCCATTCAGTCACCCTAAGGCGCTATGACCGAGCCGGAAAGGTGACGTTTCCAGCGTCCGCCTGGGGTGGATTGCTGACATCTGGCCGTCTGTCTGCAAATCTCTCTTCATGAACGAGAGCGCCAACCCATTTGATGGCGAGCATGTCGCGCGAGGGAAAGTGGCTAAGGCTGGAGACGATAGCCTAGCTGGAAACAGGTAGCGGCGTGGCAGAGGCAATCGCAAGGCAGGCCATGCCGAGCCAGAAAAAACCATCCATCCAACGCCGTAAGCGCCGAGCGTAGCGCCAGTTTTCACGCGCTCCCTCTATGTAGAGCGCGAACAGCCCAGAAAATTGGGACTGAGGATCAGCAGCGTCGAACTTATGATTTTCCGCTAGCTCGATGTTGTCATAAATTCGGGATCGCGCGACCGCGACTTGAAATACCGCCTCCTTTGTCCGCCCTTGTTCGACGAGCCAATGCGCCACGCGTATACAGACTTCGGCGTCGCTGTGGCGAAGGGTCCGTCGGGCTCGTGCGGCGTAGAGATAGGCGCACCCACCGCCGGTCATCACGCCAAAGCCCAGCCACACAATAGGCCAGCGAAGAAATTGGATGGCGGCATCTGGTTTGGTGACGTTGCCTATCAGTCCGATGAGGGCCAGCAGAACAGCGGCGTTCGCGATACTCGCCGCCCAAACGAGCCGTCCCTCCCGCCCCTCCAACCGTTCGCGATCTGAAAGCGCTAGGGCCTGTTGGCTTTCCGGCGTGTGCATAAGGCTACGCTTTCACAACTCCACAAGGCAGACAAGGTAGGAGGGCTGCGCCGTTGGCGGACGGCATCATTGTCCGCTAAGGGTCGAAAGCCGTCCTGGCCGCGCCGTCCTAAATCGGCCGCCCGGTCATCTTCCAGAGCAGCGGACGGAACACCGACATCAGCATGATGGCCGGGGCCAGCAGCACGGCGGCGGCGAAGAGCTGCAGGCTGTCGGCGCGCTTGATGAAGTAGCGGGTCAGGCCCACGCCCTTGTGGAACTCGACCTTCACCGGGTGCTCGAGGCTGGTGTGGCCAAGGTGCACCACCTGGGCCTTGGGCTGGAACAGCACCTGGCCGCCC
>NZ_DATFAV010000273.1:0-5667 GCF_035254145.1 Caulobacter sp.
GACCGCCTCGGCCTTGGTCCCGGAGGCCTGGACGCGGCCGCCGACCACCATCTGCGGCGTGGGCACGTCGCGCAGGGCGAACTTCTTGGCGTAGGCGCGCTGGCGCTCGGCGAACACCGGCTTGGCGAAGGTGTCCTTCCAGCCGAGATAGTCCCAGTAGTCGACCGAATAGGTCAGGGCCAGGACGTCGTCGCGCTGGGACAGCTCGGCGGCCAGCTGGTTGGCCTTGCCGCAGGACGAACAGCCCTGGGCGGTGAACAGTTCGACCACCACGGGCGGCTTGGACCGCGGCCCCTGGGCCCAGGCGGCGCTTCCTCCCGACAGGGAAACCAGGGCGCCGGACAGGGCCAGGCAGATCAGGGAAAGGGCGGCCTTACGCATTGCGGGTCACTTAAGCCAAGAACGCCTGGTTTATCCGTTCACGAGGCCGTGAATAGCGGCGGTCCATGGGGAGAAAACGGTGGAGACATCGTTGTCACGAGCCCCCGAACGGGAATGGCGCAACGAAAAACGGCCGGCCCCTGGAAGGAGCCGGCCGCCTTTCTCACGATCGCGCGCGCGACGCTCAGTCGGCCTTGGCCAGGTTGCGCAGCACGTAGTTCAGGACGCCGCCGTTCTTGAAGTACTCAAGCTCGGTGGGCGTATCGATGCGGCAACGCACGGGGAAGCGGGCGATGCGGCCGTCGGTCGGGCGGTAGAGCTCGACGATCAGCTGCTTGCGCGGCGCCAGATCCGTCAGACCACGGATCGAGACGATTTCCTCGCCGGTCAGCTCCAGCTTCTGCCAGCCGTCCTGGACGAACTGCAGCGGCAGCACGCCCATGCCGACCAGGTTCGAGCGGTGGATGCGCTCGAAGCTCTCGCAGATCACCGCGCGGACGCCCAGCAGCTTGGTGCCCTTGGCGGCCCAGTCACGCGAGCTGCCGGTGCCGTATTCCTTGCCGCCGAAGACGACGGCCGGACGGCCCTCGGCCTGGTACTTCATGGCCGCGTCGTAAATCGGCATCACTTCGCCGGTCGGGAAGTGCTTGGTCACCCCGCCTTCGATGTCCGGCGTGATCTTGTTGCGGATCCGGATGTTGGCGAACGTGCCGCGCATCATCACCTGGTGGTTGCCGCGGCGGGCGCCGTAGCCGTTGAAGTCCACCGGCTGGACGCCGTGGTCGATCAGGTACTGACCGGCCGGGCTGGTCGTCTTGATCGAACCGGCCGGGCTGATGTGGTCGGTGGTGATCGAGTCGCCGAACACGGCCAGGATCCGGGCCTCCACGATGTCGGTGACCGGGGTCGGGGTCATCGACATGTTCGGGAAGTACGGCGGGTTCTGGACGTAGGTGGAGTCGCCTTCCCAGGCGTAGGTCTGGCCGCCGGTCACCTTGATGCCCTGCCAGTTCTTGTCGCCCTTGAAGACGTCGCCGTAGCGGGTGGCGAACATCTTCTCGTTGATCGCCTTGCGCTGCAGGGCGGCGATGTCCTCGTTCGAGGGCCAGATGTCCTTCAGATAGACGTCGTTACCCTTCTTGTCCTGGCCGATCGGTTGGGTGGCCAGGTCGATCTTCAGGCTGCCGGCCAGGGCGTAGGCCACCACCAGCGGCGGCGAGGCCAGGTAGTTGGCGCGCACGTCCGGGTTCACGCGGCCTTCGAAGTTGCGGTTGCCCGAGAGCACCGAGCAGGCGACCAGGTCGTTGTCGTTGATCGTCTTGCTGATGGCTTCCGGCAGCGGGCCCGAATTGCCGATGCAGGTCGTGCAGCCGTAGCCCACCAGGTTGAAGCCGAGAGCGTCCAGCGACTTGGTGAGACCCGCCTTGGCCAGGTAGTCGGTGACCACCTGCGAGCCGGGGGCCAGCGAGGTCTTCACCCACGGCTTGACCTTCAGGCCCTTGGCGACCGCGTTCTTGGCCAGCAGGCCGGCGGCGATCAGGACCGAGGGGTTGGAGGTGTTGGTGCACGAGGTGATGGCGGCGATGACCACGTCGCCGTGGCCGACGTCGAAGTTCTCGCCTTCCACCGGGGCGCGCAGGTCGGGCTGCTCGGCCTTGCCGAACTCACCGGCCAGCGACTCGGCGAACTTGACCGAGGCGTCGGCCAGCAGGACGCGGTCCTGCGGGCGCTTGGGGCCGGCCAGCGAGGGCTGGACCGCCGACAGGTCGAGTTCCAGCGTGTCGGTGAAGGTCGGCTCGGGCACGCCCGGCTCCCACCACAGGCCCTGTTCCTTGGCGTAGGCCTCGACCAGGGCGACGCGTTCCGGCGTGCGGCCGGTGCCCTTCAGATAGGCCACGGTGGAGGCCGAGATCGGGAAGAAGCCGCAGGTGGCGCCGTATTCCGGGGCCATGTTGGCGATGGTCGCCTGGTCTTCCAGGGTCAGGTTGGCCAGGGCGTCGCCGTAGAATTCGACGAACTTGCCGACCACGCCCTTCTTGCGGAGCATCTGGGTGACGGTCAAAACGAGGTCGGTGGCCGTCGCGCCTTCCGGCATGGCGCCGGTCAGCTTGAAACCGATGACTTCGGGGATCAGCATCGGGATCGGCTGGCCGAGCATGGCGGCCTCGGCCTCGATGCCGCCCACGCCCCAGCCCAGCACGGCCAGGCCGTTGACCATGGTGGTGTGGCTGTCGGTGCCGACCACGGTGTCGGGATAGGCGACTTCGGCGCCGTCGACTTCGTTCGTCCACACGGTTTGCGCGAGGTACTCAAGGTTTACTTGGTGACAAATCCCGGTGCCGGGGGGCACGACGCGGAAATTGTTGAACGCCGACGAGCCCCAGCGCAGGAAGCGGTAGCGCTCGATGTTGCGCTCGTACTCGCGCTTGACGTTGGCGTCGTAGGCCTTGGCGTCGCCGAAGTTGTCGACCATCACCGAGTGGTCGATGACCAGGTCGACGGGGTTCAGCGGGTTGATCTTGGCCGGGTTGGCGCCCAGGGCGACCATGGCGTCGCGCATGGCGGCCAGGTCGACGACGGCGGGAACGCCGGTGAAGTCCTGCATCAGCACGCGCGCGGGGCGGAAGCTGATTTCGTGCTCGACCGAGCCCTTGTTCTGCAGCCAGGCGGCGACGGCCTTCAGGTCGTCCTCGGCGACCGAGACGCCGTCCTCGTTGCGCAGCAGGTTCTCCAGAAGCACCTTCATCGAGACCGGCAGCGACGAAGTTCCGGCAAGACCGGCTTCCTCGGCGGCGCGAAGGCTGTAATAGACATAAGACTTGCCGCCGACGGTAAGCTCGCGACGGGCTTTCAGGCTGTCCACAGACGCCATATTCAAGGATCCTTCTCTGTCCACGGCCGCCCGAAAACCACTCCCGGGATCACGCGCTGATCGAAGAGGACCCACAGCGTCCGCCTCCGCGCCGCGTACCACCCAAACCGACTGGAGGGGGACGACCGCGCGCTTCTTAGCGCCGCCGTCGCTCAACGTCCATGTCGCGCGCGGGGTCTTGGCGTGTTGAGAGTTGTTCTCATAAAGGATTTGGCGATTTCGCGCGGCGAGCGTCGGTTGTTCTCGAACCTCGACCTGACGCTGTCCGCCGGGGAAGCCGCCGTCCTGGTGGGGCGAAATGGCGCCGGCAAGACCAGCCTGTTGCGCGCCGTCGCCGGCCTGCTGCGCCCCGCCGAGGGAACGGTGACCTTCCAGGATGCGTCCGGCCCGATCGAGGCCGACGCGGCGCGCGCCGAGCATCTTCACCTGCTGGGCCACCAGGACGGACTGAAGTCCAGCCGCACCGCCTGGGAGGAGCTGCGCTTCCAGACCCTGTGGACCGGCGGGACCGAGGCCTCGGCCCGAGCGGCCGCGAAGCGGTTCGATCTCACCCGCCTGCTGGACCTGGAGGTTCGGCGGCTGTCGGCCGGCCAGCGCCGGCGCCTGGCCCTGGCCCGCCTGGTCGCCAGCCCCCGGTCGCTGTGGCTGCTGGACGAGCCCATGGCCCCGCTGGACGCGGGCCAGCGCGCGGCGTTCGGCGCCGTCATGGCCGAGCATCTGGCCGGCGGCGGCATGATCCTGGCCTCGGTGCACGACCCGCTGCCGATCCCGACGCGGAGCATCTCCATCGGCGAGATTGGCCAATGAAGGCGTTCGGCGTGCTTCTCCGGCGCGAGCTCTCCCTGGCCTGGGGCCGGGGCGGCAGTCCGTTGCTGGCCCTGACCTTCTACGCCTGCGTCGTGATGCTGCTGCCCATGGCGTCCGGCCGCGCGCCCGAGCGCCTGGCGGCCATCGCGCCGGGCATCGCCTGGCTGGCCCTGGCCCTGGCGGCGCTGCTGTCGCTCGAGCGCCTGTTCGAGCGCGACTATGACGACGGGACCTTGGACCTGCTGGCCCTGGGCCCCGCGCCGCTGGAGGCGGTGGCCGTCGCCAAGTGCCTGGCCCAATGGCTGGCGACCGGCGCGCCCCTGGCCCTGGCCGCGCCCGTGGCGGCGCTGATGCTGGGCGCCGAGCCCAAGGTCATGCCGCTCCTGGTGCTGTGCGCCCTGGCCGGGGGCCTGGCCTTCGCCTTCCTGGGCGGGCTGGGCGCGGCCCTGGCGCTGGGCAGCAAGCGCGGCGGCCTCCTGGTGGCGGTGATCGTCCTGCCGCTCTACGCCCCGCCGGTGATCTTCGGGGCCGGCGCGCTGGACGGCTATGCGTCGGGCCTGCCCTGGACCGGCGGACTGATGCTGATGCTGGCCTATTGCGTCGGCGCGGTGGCCTTGTCGCCCCTGGCCATGGGCGCGGCGTGCCGCAACGCGCTGGATTGAGGGCAAGCGCCTAACCTGCCACCCTAAAATCCGCCTTCCTCGCCCTTGTGGCGAGGACCCATGGCGCGGCTGGGTCGGGTGGCGACAAGCATGCGCCGCCGATCCTGACGCCCACCTGCGCCTCGCGGCGGCGGCGGAACGATGGGCCCTAGGCGCAAGGCCTAGGGAGGCGGGTTCTCGGTTTGCGCTCGAGCTTGCCCCTTACGGCGTCGGCGGAACCATCGCCTGCAGGTCGCCCGCCCGGGCCTTCCGCTCGCCCAGAACCACCGCGAAGCTGCCGCCAATGATCAGCAGGCCCCCGGCCAACAGGGTCGCGGTCAGGTGGTCGCCGAACAGCAGCACGCCGCAGGCCGCCCCCATCAGCGGCTCGATATTGATGAACACCCCGGCGCTGGCCGCGCCCACGCGCGCGGCGCCGAACTGCCAGGCCGCGGTGGCCAGCAGGGTCGCCAGCACGCCCTGGGCCAGGATGGCGGCCCAGACCGGCGCGCTGAGATCCAGTTTCGGCGGGCCATGCATCACGAAGGCGATCGGCAGGATGGTGACCGCCGCCACGATGATCGACACCGCCGGAATGGTCATGGCGTCGGTCGCCTTGGGCGCGCGGCGAAGGATCAGCAGCCAGGCCAGGAAGATGAACAGGGCCGCGATCGACAGGGCCACGCCCCAGGGCGAGCTGGCCCCGTCGGGCTTGCCGGCGATCAGGGCCGCGCCCAGGGTGGCGGCCGCGACCCCGGCCCACGAGGCCTTGGAGACGGTCTCGCCCAGCACACGGGCGCTGACGGCGATCAGAGCCGGCATGGCCCCGACCAGCAGGGCCGCGACCGTGACGCTGACATGGGCCAGGCCCTCGAACTGCACCAGGAACGCCACGCCGTACAGCACCCCCGACAGCAGCACGACGGGCGAGGCGAACAGGGCCCGCGCCTCCCGCCGCCGCAGGGC
>NZ_DATFAV010000274.1:0-7009 GCF_035254145.1 Caulobacter sp.
TAACGTCGTAGGGCGCCTTGGGCGGGCCGCCCGGATATTCCAGGTCGTGCGGGTGGTCCTGGGGCTCGAACATGTCGAGGATGTGCGGGCGATAGGCCTGAGCGGTGCGGACGACATAGGAGCCGGCCGGATAGGTCTTGCCCGCGATCGTGAAGGCCTTGTCGGCCTTGTCGACGTCGACGCCGGTCTTGATCAGGGCGTTGAGGAAGGCCGTGACCGTCGGCATGTCGGCCTGGTCGGCGGGGATGACGTAGGCGCGCGGATCGCGCGACTCCGGCGTCTGCAGCACCGTCTTGTACAGGCTGGGATCGATCGCCGCGCCGTAGGGGCCAGGCTTGCCCTTGCCGGCCGCGGCCAGGGCCTCGACCCGGGTCGGGGTGGTGGTCCAGCTGTCGGTCGAGCCGCGCTTGATGCTGTTGTCGCCCATCTTCCAGATGGCGAAGAGCAGGCGCTCGCGGTTGCGGGCGGCGTAGTCGATGACCGCCAGGTTCATGGTCATCTGGTAGTCCAGCGAGTCCTGGAGGCGCCAGGTGCGCGGCGCGATCGGCGCGGGGCGGTCGTTGCCGGGCAGTTGCAGCTCGGGCACCAGGTTGACCGTGGTCGGGGTCGGGCCGCCGATGATCTCGGTCAGCAGGCCGATCGAGTTGTGGAAATAGGCGACCGACCGCTCCATGCCGTTGTGCCAGGTGGAGTAGGGGGCGGCGCTGCGCGCGCCCGAGCCTGGCTTGTCCTCGGCCACCAGGCGGCTGTGCATGGCCATGCCGACTTCCTGCAGCTCGGTCATGACCAGCGGGTCGTAGTTGAAGTTGAACGGGTCGCGGAACGGCGGGACGAACACCACCATGCCGTTCGGGCCGGTCTGGTGCTGGTTGTAGATGATCTGCGGGTACCACTCGCGGAACAGCTGCTTGTTCACGTTGGTGGTCTCGGCCATGGCCGACATGAAGCTGTCGCGGTTGTTATCGTGGCCGACATACTTCTGATAGAGGCGCGGCAACGAACCGAACTCGCGCTTCTTCGGATCGGCGTTGCGCATGTACCAGTCGCTGACCAGCTCCATGCCGTCGGGATTGTCCTGGGCGAACAGGATCACGCAGTCGTCCAGCAGGCGCAGGGTCTCGGGATCCTTGGCGCTCAGCATCCGGTGCAGGACCTGGATCTGGCCCTGCGAGGTGATCGTCTCGCTGGCGTGCAGGCCCGCGTCGATCCAGACGATCGCCTTGCCCTCGGCGGCCAGCTTGGCGGCCTCTTCCTTGGAGAGGCCCTCGGCCTTGGCCAGCTTGCGCGAAATCTCCTTGTAGCGGTCCAGCTTGGCCAGGTTGGCGGGCGAGGAGACGATCGCCATCCACTGGGTGCGGCCTTCCTCGGTCTTGCCGATGTCGACCAGCTTCATCCGGTCGGACTGACCGGCCAGGGTCTTCAGATAGGCCTCATAGGCCGTGTAGTCGGCCAGGAAGTAGTCGCTGCCGACCGGCTGGACAAAGGCCTTGTCGGGCGGCGTGATGTCGGCGGCGATCGCCGCTCCGATCCCGCCGAAAGCCAGCACCACGCCAAGAGCCGCACCGGCCATCGCACCGCCACGCGTCATCGCATCACCCCGTAAGCCCGTCGGCCGCCGACAGCAGGCGCCGCTCCTCTTAGACTGACGGAGCTGGATCGGATTTCCGCATCCGGAGCAACGACCGGACGCGCCCATTTTTTTAAGGAGCAATGAAAAAGGGGCCGTCCTCGCGGACAGCCCCCTTCCATCTCATCGGACCATACTCACGCGGTCCGTACGCGAGATAGCTCTGACCTAGTACTTCAGGCGGACGCCCACCCGGAAGTAGCGGCCCACGGCGCCCGACTGCGAATAGGTCGGGTTCCAGTTCACCGCGGCGTAGTTGGCCGGGTTGAACATCGGGCCGGCGTCGAACAGGTTCAGCACGTCGGCATAGACCGTCGTGTGTTCGGTGACATCATAGGCGCCGGTCAGATCGAAGGCGTAGAAGTCCTTCGTGTGGCACTTGAAGTCTTCCGTGCCGTACAGGCACGACTGGTCGCCCTGATAGCTCTCGTCGATCGACCGCAGGCCGCTGACATAGTTCAGCGTGCCGGTGATCGTGGCCGGACCGCGCGTGAAGGTGTTGCTCCACGAGGCGCGGTACTTCGGGGTGCCGGCGCCCGACGACAGCACGTACGGCGCCTGCTTGCCGACGTAGTTATACGTCGTGCCGCCTTGCGTGTACTTGAAGTCGAACAGGACGGTGGCGTCCAGGTTGCTGGTCCACTTGATGTCGGCCGGCAGGTACATCGTGTTCTGGACGTTCAGGTCCATGCCGCTGGTCCGCAGCGAGTCGGCGTTGATGTACGGCGACGACACCGACAGGATGCGGGGCAGGGCGTTCGGGGCGTCCGGATCCGGCAGGTCCGGGGTCACCACGAAGCCGGCCGGAATGGCCTCGCCGGCGTAGTAGGCGGCGATGGCGTCACCCGCGCTGGCCTGCGCGATCACGTCGTTCTTCTTGATGTGATAGTAGTCCAGCGAAACGCTGAAGCTGCGGGTCGGGGCCCAGACGGCGCCCAGCGTGTAGCTGGTCGACTTCTCGGGCTTCAGGTCCGGATTGGCCGCGGTGATGTTCGAGAGCGAGTAGGTCTTGGTGTACTCGCTGGCGCCGTGGGCCGCGATGAAGTCCGGGTAGTTCGCGAACGAGAAGTTCGTGAAGCCCTGGCTGGCCGAGTCGCCCGATTCCGAGAACGACGGCGCGCGGAAGCCCTTCGAGACGGTGGCGCGCAGGGCGACCGTCTTGATGGGCGTGTACTTGACGCCGATCTTCGGGGACAGGTTGTCGCCGAAGTCCGAATAGTGGTCGTAGCGACCCGAGACGTTGACCTCGAGGTTGTCCAGAACCGGCATGCCCAACTCGGCGAAGGCCGAGGCGACCGTGCGGTTGCCGATGGTGCGGGCGTTGCCAAGGCCTTGGGCGTCGTTGACGGGGTTCAGGGCCGGATCGTTGACCGCTTCGTAGCGGAACTCGCCACCGATACCCAGCTGGGCGGGGCCGCCCGGCAGGTTGAACACCTCGCGCGAGGCCTGGGCGGTGATCGCGTCCAGATCGCTGGTCGAGGTCTTGGCCAGGACCGGAGCCAGGGTGTTGCGAACGGTCTGGCTGTTCTTCGACGGGTCGATGAAGTTGTAGGTCCCGTTCTTCACCGCATCGATCAGCGCGTTGTAGCTGATGAAGCCGTTGTTGGCGCTTTCCAGCCAGCCGTGGGCGATGACGACGTTGGCCTTGTAATCCCAGCCCGCCGCGTTGCCGTCCACGCCGCCCGTGATGCGGGCCATGCGGTTGGTGTAGTTGGCGCTGTTGGGAATATCGCTGAAGCGATAGCGGATCAGGGCGTCATAGCCTTCCGCGGCGAAGGGGTTGTTCGGGTTCAGCTGACCGTTCGACAGCCGCGCCGGCAGCACGATGTTCGACAGGTTGTGCGGCGTCGACGACGAGATCCCGCGCGGCGCGCCGGTGGTCGAGGTCTTGGATTGCACGAAGCTGGCCGCCAGGTAGGCCTGGAAGTTGTCGCTCGGCTTGATCGTGAAGCGGCCGTAGGCGCCGACACGTTCCTGCTTGGGCTGGACGTCGCCGTACAGGCCGGTGTTCTGGGCGCAGTAGCTGCCGCCGGCCGAGGTGGTCAGCGGGGCGTCGGCGCCGCAGGTGCGCAGCGGTTGCCACAGGGCGCCGGCCAGGGCCGAACCCGTCGAGATGTCGCCCGGCTTGGTCATGGTGGCGCGCTTGACCTGGCCGTAGATCGTGCTGCCGCCGGCGCCCGGGTTGTCGTTGGTCCCGCCCGGAATGCCGGAAAGGTCGAACGTGTCGTACGGATAGCCGCGCTGGTCGATGCGGATGCGCTTGTCCAGCTGGTACTCGACGTCCAGGTACATGTTGTACTTGTCGGTATCCAGGTCGCCGTGGCCGATCTCGCCGTTGAAGCGATACTGGTCGCCGCCGCCGTGCTCGGAGGTCCCGACCGACAGGTCCGCGCCCATGCCCTGGAAGTTCGACTTCATGATGATGTTGACGACGCCGCCGATGGCGTCGGCGCCGTACAGCGACGAGGCGCCGTCCTTCAGGGTCTCGATGCGCTCGACCGCGTTGAACGGGATGGAGTTCAGGTCGACGAAGCTGCGCTGGCCGTCGTCGGCCAGCGGGTAGCTGGCGTTCCGCAGGCCGTCGGTCAGGACGAGGGTCGAGTTGACGGTCAGGCCGCGCAGGGCCACGCCCGTCGAGCCGGCGGCGAAGCCGCTGCCGAAGGCGGCCGGGACCGAGCCGGAGTTGTCGGCCGAGAGGCTGCGGATGGCGTCGGCCACCGTCGTGATGCCCTGGGCCTTCAGCTGCTCGCTCGTCTGGACCGTGACGGGCGAGGGGGTGGCCGAGTCGGTGCGGCGCAGCAGCGAACCGGTGATGACGACGGCCTCGATTTCGTTCTGGTCGCTCGGCGTCGCGGGGGCGGCGGTCTGAGCGTTCGCGGCGAAGCCAGCCAACGTGGCCACGCCCACGATCATCGAAGTCGCCAGCAGGCGACCCCGGGTAATCTCGTACTTCATTGTCGATCCTTCCGGGTCGCCTTCGTCGGCGTGATCGCCGGCGCGGCCCGATGCAAGATGAGGTTTCCCGTCGCGATCCGGCGGTTACTCGCGGCATAGGAGTGCTGCGACAACATGGTCAATCGTTTGAGAGAAACTGTAATGTTATTGTCGTTTAGCTGTCACTTTCAGGCAACGCATTCGCCTAAATGCGGCTGAAATGAGTTTCAATATTGTCCAAATCGAAACATTACGGAAAGTTATAGTTTCAATCGTGGCCGGTGACTCAAAAAGCCCTGTTCGAAGAACATGAAATTTTGTCCATGTTCTGGGACATCGATTTTCAATAACGCCATCTATTTATAATCATTGATATTCGATCAGGGCGTTTCTTGCGTGATGCTGGCCCGGCGATCTTGTTTCGCGCGCTCCAGGGCGTCGATCAGCAGGTTGTCGATCACCCGTCCCGAATGTTGACGCACGCAGCGTTGCGGGCGATGGCCGACCGCCGGTCTGGTATGTTGTCTGATGAGTTGCTAGGATTGGTCAGGCCAATTTTCGCCGCGCTTAACGACTAGGTCCATGCTGAAGATCATCGACGCCAAGGTCATCGTCACCTGCCCCGGCCGCAATTTCGTGACCTTGAAGATCACGACGGAAGACGGCGCCACCGGCGTCGGCGACGCCACCCTGAACGGCCGCGAGCTGGCGGTAGTCAGCTATCTGCGCGACCACATGATCCCCTGCCTGATCGGCCGCGACGCGCACCAGATCGAGGACACCTGGCAGTTCTTCTATCGGGGCTCCTACTGGCGCGGCGGCCCGGTGGCCATGAGCGCCCTGGCGGCCGTGGACATGGCGCTTTGGGACATCAAGGCCAAGGTGGCCGGCCTGCCGCTCTACCAACTGCTGGGCGGCGCCAGCCGGGTCGGCGTCACCGTCTACGGCCACGCCAACGGCGAGACGATCGACGAAACCATCGCCGAGGCGGTGAAGTACAAGGCGCTGGGTTACAAGGCCATCCGCCTGCAGACCGGCGTGCCGGGCCTGGCCAGCACCTACGGCGTCTCGGGCGACAAGATGTTCTACGAGCCGGCCGACAACGACCTGCCCACCGAGAACGTCTGGTCGACCGCCAAGTACCTGAACCATGTGCCGCAGCTCTTCCAGAAGGCCCGCGAGGTCCTGGGCTGGGATGTCCACCTGCTGCACGACGTCCACCACCGGCTGACGCCGATCGAGGCCGCGCGCCTGGGCAAGGATCTGGAGCCCTATCGCCTGTTCTGGATGGAGGACTCGGTTCCCGCCGAGAACCAGGCCGGCTTCCGCCTGATCCGCCAGCACACGACGACGCCTCTGGCCGTCGGCGAGATCTTCTCCGGCATCTGGGACTGCAAGACCCTGATCGAGGAGCAGCTGATCGACTATCTGCGGGCGACGGTGCTGCACGCAGGCGGGATCACCAACCTCAAGAAGATCGCCGCCTTCGCCGACCTGCACCACGTCAAGACCGGCTGCCATGGCGCCACCGACCTGTCGCCGGTGACCATGGCCGCGGCGCTGCACCTGGGAATGGCGATCCCGAACTTCGGCCTGCAGGAGTACATGCGCCACACGCCGGAAACGGACGCCGTGTTCCCGCACGCCTACGCGTTTGCCGAGGGCATGCTGCATCCCGGCGATCAGCCCGGCCTGGGCGTCGACATCGACGAGGCCCTCGCGGCCAGGCATCCCTACAAGCGCGCCTACCTGCCGGTGAACCGGCTGGAGGACGGGACGATGTTCAACTGGTGACGGGCTTGGGAGGCGCGGCGGCGGCTCCCGCTCGCGGCGACGCTACTGCGCCGGGCCGACCCGGAAGGCGCACAGCTTGTTGCCGTCCAGGTCGCGGAAATAGGCGGCGTAGAACGCCTGGTCGCCCTCGGGGCCGCGCACGCCGGGACCGCCCTCGCATCGTCCGCCCAACGCCATGGCCTTGTCGTAGATGGCGTCGACCTTGCCGCGCTCGTCCATGACCAGGGCGATCATCGTCCCGTTGCCGGAGGTGGCGGTCTGACCGTCATAGGGCGCGCCGACGCCGAACATCTGCTGACCCCAGTTCGCGCCCCAGGCGCATCCCCCGTTCGGGAATTCCATCAGGCGCTTGATCCCTATGGCTTCGAACAGGTCATCGTAGAAGACCTTGGCCTTCTCCAGGTCGTTGCTGCCAACCAGGGTGTATCCGATCATGGTCGCCTCTCGCTTTTGCGGCGAAGGTTGGCTCAGCCTCGGAATGGAGGCCAGCGGGAAATTTCGCCTGAGAGATAAAGCTTCGCCGTTAAATCGTGCGGGAATAATGTTCAATTATTCTCGTAGCGCGATGAAAAGAAAATCTCCATTTCCCCTTTTTTGGCGCGGATTTCATGTAAATATCTTCGCGTAATGTCGGGTTTACGACTTACATATATT
>NZ_DATFAV010000275.1:0-12048 GCF_035254145.1 Caulobacter sp.
GCGCAGTAGCCGCAGAAGGGACGGGTGTAGATGGTGACGTGGGCCATGCTCTGACTCGACTGTTTCTCGCCCTCATATAGGACGCGCCTGCATTTCTGTAACGCGGGCGACGACGGATAGGCTCACGCTGGCCGCGCCGGCCGCCAGCAGGGCCCGCGCGCAGCCCTCGGCCGTGGCGCCGGTGGTCAGGACGTCGTCGACCAGCACGATCCGCCGCCCCTCGACCAGGCCCCGCCTGGACGGCGGCACGGCGAAGGCGGCGGCGACGTTGCGGCGGCGGCCCGACGCCGACTTGCCGCCCTGGCTGGCGGTGTCGCGCCGGCGGACCAGGGCGTCGGGCAGATAGGTCAACCCCGCCATCCGCGCCAGGGGCCGCGCGATCTCGGCGGCCTGGTTGTAGCGGCGGCGCAGCAGGCGCGAACGGTGGACGGGCACGGGAACCACCGCCTCGGCCTCGTCCAGCAGGTCGACGGCCGCGCGCGACAGCCAGCGGGCGAACAGGCCCGCCAGGTCCGTGCGGTCGGCGTGCTTCAATTTCAGGATCAGCTCGCGCGAGTGCTCGTCATAGACGCAGGCCGCCCGCGCCCGCTGGAACGCCCGGGGACGCGCCTGGCAGGCGGGGCAACGCTCATGCCCGGCCTCGGCGTAGGCCAATCCCAGACCACAGCCGTCGCAGACCGGATCATCCAGAAAGGTCACCTTGGAAAAGGCGCCGGCCGCCAGGCCGCCGGTCAGCGCCGCATCGCCGTCCAGGCTGGAAGGCGGCAACAGGAAATCCAGAAGCCCGCGTCCGAAACCTGTCCAAAACGGGCCGACGAGGCGCGGCGGCGCTTTCCATGTCGATCCGAAGTCGCCATGTTCCGCGCCCATGACCGCCTCCCCCCTTCTCTTCGACCGCGTCCTCCACCGCGCCCGCCTGGATCGCGCCGCGCCGAACTACGCCGCCGCCGACTTCCTGAAGGCGCGAGCGGCCCAGGATGTGGTCATGCGGCTGGAGACGATCCTGCGACGCTTTCCGACCGCCGTCGACCTCGGCGCGAGAAACGGTCATTTTTTCAAGACCTTGGAGGCCAGCGACGCGCGCGCCAACATCGACCTGCTGATCGAGACCGACCTGTCGGAACGCATGTTGGCGGGTCGCGGCGCCCCGCGCCTCGTCGTCGACGAAGAGCGCCTGCCGTTCGGCGACGAGACCCTGGATCTCGTCGTCTCGACCCTGGCCCTGCACTGGACCAATGACCTCGTGGGCGCCCTGATCCAGATCCGCCGCGCCCTGCGCCCCGACGGCCTGTTCCTGGGCGCGATCTTCGGAGGGGCCACCCTGACGGAGCTGCGCCAATGCCTGCTGGCGGCCGAGGCCGAGCTGACGGACGGCGCCTCGATGCGGGTTTCGCCGTTCGCCGACGCGATCGACGCGGCGGGGCTGCTGCAGCGAGCGGGCTTCGCCCTGCCCGTCGCGGATGTCGACCGGGTCAAGGTGCGCTACGCCCATCCGCTGGCGCTGTTGCAGGACCTGCGCCGCATGGGCGAGACCAGCGTGCTGCTCGACCGCTCGCGCAAGCCGCTGCCGCGCAAGGTGCTGTTCCGGGCGATGGAGCTCTATGTCGAACGCTTCGCCGAGGCGGACGGCAAGGTCCCCGCGACGTTCGAGATCGTCTCGGTCACCGGCTGGGCGCCGCACGAGAGCCAGCAAAAACCCCTGCGTCCCGGCTCGGCCAAGATGCGCCTGGCGGACGCTCTGGGCGTCAAGGAACAGCCGGCGGGGGACAAGGCGGGGTAGAACTCCGCGGCCCACCAACTCCACCCGTCATTCCCGCCCTTGTGGCGGGAACCCCTCTGTCGGCCGCAAGGGCAGGAGGGGCGGACCGCAGGCGGTCCGCTTGCGTCTCACGTGTCAGCTGAACAAGGGGTTCCCGCCACAAGGGCGGGAATGACGGATGTGTTGCGAGGGCATTTGAGAAGCGCCCCCCTCAAAGAACATCCCGCAGCCACGCCACCAGCGGCTCGTCGGCCGGCGGCATCGGGTAGTCGGCCAGCTTATCGGGCTTCACCCAGGCCAGCGCCTCGTGCTCCTTGCGGGTGACCTGCCCTTCCCAGCGGCGCAGCAGATAGAGCGGCATCAGGAGATGGAAGCTCTCATAGGTGTGCGAGGCGAAGACGAACGGCGCCAGGCACGCCTGGGCGACCTTGATCCCCAGTTCCTCGTCCAACTCGCGGATCAGGCATTGCTCGGGCGTCTCGCCGGGCTCGACCTTGCCGCCGGGAAATTCCCACAGGCCCGCCAGTTGCTTGCCCTGCGGCCGCTGGCAGATCAGCACCCGTCCGTCGACATCGATCAGGGCGGCGGCGGCGACGAGGACGGTAGGCTTGCTCATGGGGCGGGTTTGGCGCGCGGCGGCTGGACTGGCAAGAGCGCGCCGCCCCATCGTCGCCGCAATTACTCCTGTAACTTGCGCGATCACTGGGAGGGACACCATCATGCGCAAGACGATCGCGACCCTGGCCGCCTGTACGGCCCTGCTTGTCGCCGCCCCGGCCCTGGCCCAGGCGGCCAATCCCGAGGAACCCGCCGTCCGAGCGGTGCTGGAGCACTACCTGGCCGGTCACGCCACTGGCGATCCCAAGGAATTCCGCCAGGCCTTTCATGACGACAGCCGGCTGATGTGGATCCGCGACGGCGCGCTGATGCAGCGCTCGGACGACGAGTACGTCGCCGGCGCGAGCGGCAAGCCCGCCGACGACGAGGCCCAGCGCAAGCGCTGGATCGAGTCGATCTCGATCACCGGCTCGGCCGCCAGCGCCAAGATCGTGCTGGACTATCCGACCGCGGTGCTCACCGACTACATGCAACTGCTCAAAACGCCCGACGGCTGGAAGATCGTGCACAAGATCTTCGACGTGGCCCCCAAGGCGAAACCGGCTACGTGATAGAAGATGCTCCCCCGCGGCGCGGGGGAGGAACTCGCGCAAAGCCCAAAACTTGACTTTCCCGCTGGGATAACGGATACGACGCCTGCGCCCCCTTGGCGCTATCGGTGCTCCAGCCGCGTGAGGGTCCTTTCGGACCAGCCTGTCGAGCGCCCTGAAGAGCTTCTCATTCGACCGCCCGTGCACGCGGGGCGCTCCCCAGACGACTTGCCAAGCAGCAAGCCGTGCGAGGATCGCGCGTGCTCGGCTTGGCGCATGAAAGACCGAAAACACGTGACTCAATTTTCCGACCTTGGCCTGGCCAAGCCGCTGCTGAAAGCCCTTGCCGAGAAGGGCTACAAGGAGCCGACGCCGATCCAGGCCCAGGCCATTCCGGTGGTGCTGCAAGGCAAGGACCTCCTGGGCATCGCCCAGACCGGCACCGGCAAGACCGCCGCCTTCGCCCTGCCCATCCTTCAGCGCCTGGCCGAAGACCGTAAGCCCGCTCCGCGCCGCGGCTTCCGCTGCCTGGTGCTGTCGCCCACCCGCGAGCTGGCGACCCAGATCGCCGAGAACTTCAAGGCCTACGCCGTCCACATGGGCCTGTCGGTCCACACCATCTATGGCGGCGTCAAGTATGGCCCGCAGATGAAGGCCCTGGCCGGCGGCATCGACGTGCTGGTCGCCACGCCTGGCCGCCTGATGGACCACATGGCCGAGAAGTCGGCCATCGTCTCGGGCACGGAGATCTTCGTGCTCGACGAGGCCGACCAGATGCTGGACCTGGGCTTCGTGGTGCCGATCCGCAAGATCGCCAGCCAGCTGACCAAGAACCGCCAGAACCTGTTCTTCTCGGCCACCATGCCCAGCGAGATCGGCAAGCTGGCCGGCGAGCTGCTGAAGGATCCGGTGCAGGTCTCGGTCGCCCCGCAGGCCACCACCGTCGAGCGCATCGACCAGCGCGTGCTGTTCATCGAGGCCCAGCGCAAGCGTCCGCTGCTGGCCGAGCTGTTCGCCGACTCCTCGTTCAGCCGCACCATCGTCTTCACCCGCACCAAGCGCGGCGCCGACCGCGTGGCCAAGTACCTGAACGCCGCTGGGATCGAGGCCGCCTCGATCCACGGCGACAAGACCCAAGGCCAGCGCGAGCGGGCTCTCGCCGCCTTCAAGGCCGGCGAGATGCGGGCCCTGGTGGCCACCGACATCGCCGCGCGCGGCATCGACGTCAACGACGTCAGCCACGTGATCAACTACGAGCTGCCCAACGTGCCGGAGGCCTATGTCCACCGGATCGGCCGCACCGCCCGCAAGGGCAAGGACGGTATCGCCATCAGCTTCTGCGCCGATGACGAACGCAACCTGCTGAAGGACATCCAGAAGGCCACCCGCCAGACGATCCCGACCTTCGACCGCCGCAACGACAAGCAGCTGGCGGCGGCCGCGGCCGTGGCCGACAAGCTGGTCCCGGCCGAGAAGTACGTCGATCCGCGCCGGGCCGACCCGCGCAACGACGTGCCGTCGGAACTGCGCCGCAAGCGCAGCCGCAACCGCAATGGCGGCGGCCAGAAGGGCGGCCCCCAGGGCCAGTCCCAGGGTCGCGGTCAGGGCCAGAGCCAGGGCAAACCCCAGGGTCAGAAGGCTTCGCCCGGCAACGCGTTCCGCGGTCCCAAGCGCCAGTCGGCTCCCGCCGAAAAGCGCTGGTCTCCGGTCGACTGATCCTTTCCAGACCACGTCTCGGGCGCCTGCGACCTTTTGTTGCAGGCGCTTGAAACCTCCACCGCTATGAGGTCACCTCCCGGCCAGACCGGGCTCGAGGCCGGGTGGGGGATCGGAAAGATGGGCGAGGGCAAGCCACGCGCCGCGCCTGCGCTGGCCAGGATCGCCGGCGGCGAAATGGCGAAGCGCGTTCGCGCTTTCGACTGGTCGACGACGCCTCTCGGACCGATGGACTCCTGGTCGCCGAGCCTGCGGCTGGCGGTCGACATGATCCTGGCCACCAACTTCCCCATGGCCCTGCGCTGGGGTCCCGAGTTGGTGCTGATCTATAACGACGCCTATTCGCCCGCCCTGCATGAGCATCATCCCTCGTCCCTGGGGATCCAGTTCAGGGACACCTCCGCCGACTTCCAAGCCTCGATCCGCACGCTGCACGAGGAGATCCTCAGCGGCGAGAGCGGCGGCTTCGCGTTCGAGAAGCTTCCGCTGCGGGTGCTGCGCAGGGATCAGCAGGAGATGGGCTGGTTCACCGTCAGCTACAGCCCCGTGCCCGACGCCACCGCGCCGAACGGCGTCGGCGGCGTGCTGGTCACGGCCGTCGAGATCACCGACACCGTCAAGGCCGCCGAGGACCTGCGCGGGGCCCAGGAGCGCTATCAGCTGGCCCGCGAGGCCGCCGGCGTGGTCGGGGCCTGGGAGTGGGACATCAAGGCCAACAAGGTCTATGCCGACGCCCGCTACGCCGAGCTGCACAACATCGCGCCCGAGTTCGCCGAGGCGGGCCTGCCGGTGCAGAGCTACACCCCCGCCGTCCATCCCGACGACCGCGAGCGGGTCAGCGCCGTCGCCCTGGCCTCGGCCCAGACCGGCGGCGACTTCTCCGAGGAATACCGGCTGATCCAGCCCGACGGCTCGGTTCGCTGGGTCTATACGCGGGGCCGCGCCTATCTCGACGCCAACGGCAAGCCCGAGCGCAACACCGGCGTCATCATCGACATCACCGAGCGCAAGCAGGTCGAGGCCGCCCTGGCCGCGGCCCGCGTCGATGTCGACATCGCCGCCCAGGCGGCCGGCATGGGTCGCTGGGACCACAATCCTTCAATGGGCCAGCGCTACTGGGACCCCCGGGCCCGCACCATCTTCGGCATTCCCCAGGATGTGGCGCCTTCGACGGAAGTCTTCGAGCGGGCGGTGCATCCCGACGATCTGCCGGCCGTGCGCGCGGCCATCGCGGCGGCGATGGATCCGAACGGCTCGGGCGCGATGAACATGGAGTACCGGGTGCTGCGGGCCAACGGCGCCCTGCGCTGGGTCGAGGTGTTCGGCCGCGCCTTCTTCGAGGGCGAAAGCTGCGTGCGGTTCGTCGGCGTGGTCTCGGACGTCACCGAGCGGCGCGAGGCGATCGACCGGCTGCTGCGCCAGGAGGAGACCCTGCGCCTGGCCATCGACGCGGCGGATGTCGGCACCTGGGACTTCAATGTCGAGACCGGCGAACTGATCTGGTCCGAGCGTTGTTACGGCATGTTCGGATTGCCGCGTGGCGAGCCGGTGGACCCGGAGTCGTCCTTCGCCCACGTCCATCCCAGCGACGCGCCGAGGGTGCGCGAGGCCATCGCGCGGGCCATGGATCCGGCGATCCGGGCCGACTACGTCGCCGAGTTCCGGGTCATCGGCCGCGACGACCATGTCGAGCGCTGGCTGAGCGTGAAGGGCAAGGCGTTCTTCGACAACGCAGGCAAGGCCCGGCGCTTCGTCGGGGCGGCCGTCAACATCACCGACCGCAAGCGCTCCGAACTGCATCTGCGCCTGCTGGTCAACGAGATGAACCACCGGGTCAAGAACAGCCTGGCCACCATCCAGGCCATCGCCGCCCAGAGCTTCAACGGCGCCCGCCCCCTGCCCCAGGCGCAGGAGGCGTTCTCCAACCGCATCGTCGCCCTGGCCGAGGCCCACGACCTCCTGACCCGCGAGAACTGGGAAGGGGCGGACCTGCACGAGGTGGCCGAACGCCTGGCCGCCCTGCACGGCGGTCCCGCGCGGTTCGAACTCAGCGGCCCCGCCGTCCGCCTGTCGCCCAAGACGGCCCTATCGCTGTCGATGGCCCTGCACGAACTGGCCACCAACGCTATCAAGTACGGGGCCCTGTCGACCGCCGCCGGCCGCGTCAGGGTCGCCTGGGACTTCGCGCCGGACTCGGGCGGCGAGCGCCTGGACCTGACCTGGACCGAACGGGACGGCCCGCCCGTCAAGCCGCCCACGCAGCGGGGCTTCGGCTCGCGCCTGATCGAAAAGGGCCTGGCCGCCGAGCTGTCGGGTTCGGCGGCGATCGACTTCCTGCCCGACGGCGTGGTGTGCCGTATCCAGGCCCTTCTGGAGGCCTGAGAACCGCTCCCCTAACTGACCGCCGCGGCTCGCAGCGCCGCTGCGATCTGTTCGTCGGTGCGTCGCAGCGCCATCATCAGCGCCCCCGCGACGATCAGGGGAAGAACGGCCCAGACCAGCCAGCCGGCCACGGCCAGCGCCGTGGCGCCGCCGATCAGCATGGCGATCACCAGCTCGGCCATGGCCGTCAGGAGGGAGCCGCCGCGACGGCGGCGGAAGTCGGCCCGCTTGCCGGGTTTCTGGCGCCAGACGCCGATCATGCCCGCGCTCCAGGCCGTCAGCCCCGCGCCCAGCGCCGTCCATAGCCCCGCCAGCGGCTGGAACCAGGCCAGGACCGCGACCGGCGCCAGCAGCAGCAGTCCGACGGGGATCAGAGCCGCCGCCAGCTTGGCGCGGTTGAGCACCGCCATGGGCGTCGGCGCCATGGCCAGCAGATCGGGCGTGTCCTCGGCCGAGACGGTGATCCAGACCAGGCTGCCGGCCACCTGGCCCGCCAGGAAGGTCACCGCCGCCGCGCCGCCGGCCAGCATCCAGGCGGGCTGGTGGGCGGCGTTGCGCGCCAGCAGCAGCGCCAGCGGCAACATATACAGCACTCGCAGCAACACCTGCGACAGCAGGGCCGCGTCGCGGGTCATCAGGCGCGTCTCCTTGCGCAGCGTCGCCCGGAACGCTCCGGCGGCGAAGGCGCGGGTCGCGCCGCGCGCGGCCTTGCGGGTCTCGGCGCCCTGCGTGGCGGCGGCCGCGTCCGCGAAACGACGGCCCAGGATCCAGGCCGCCAGCAGGAAGATCCCCATCCCCGCCGCGATCATGACCAGCAGCGGGACCGGCTGGCCCAGCGCCGCGCGCAACGGCAGGTCGGCCAGGGGCGGCAGGCGAATGCGGCCGTCCTTGGCGTCCAGGGCGATCCGCGCGAACAGGCTCTCGCTGGCCTGCTTGCCCATCAGGTTGCGGTACTGGCTGGCCAGGAAGAAGGCCGCGCCGATCAGGGCGGCCATGACCTGGGCCACGGTGCGCGTGCGACGCGGGCCGATCAGGGCGAACAGGGCCATGGCCAGCAGCAACCCCACGCCCGAGGACGCCAGGGCCGCCGCCGCCAGCACCAGGAACACCGCCGCCCACGCCGGATGGCCCAGGACGATAGACGGGCCCAGCAGCAGGAAGGCCGGGATCATGAACCAGGCCGCGGCGTTCACGGCCAGCCCCAGAGCCCGGACGAACAGCACCTTGCCTGGTGCCAACGGCGAGGAGAACAGGAGGTCCAGGTCGCCCCGCTCGTAGAGGGCGTCGGCCGCCGCGGCCAGGGTGCTGGATAGCATCAGGGTCAGGATCAGCGCCAACGCCAGGTCGGCGATCGCCACCGACAGCGGAACGATCGGAACCTCGACCTCACGGACAGCCAGGGCCAGAAAGACTCCGCCGATCAGCAGCATCGCTCCGAGGACCCCGAAGGCGATCACCGCTCCCGGCCCGCTGGACTTGCGCCCCGCCGTGAAACCGCGCCAGGCCAGGCGCAGCTCGTGAGCCAGAAGCCAGGGCGTGCTGGCCGACCTGAACACGGTCACGCCGCCTCCCCGGCCGTGAGCTGCAAGAAGACGTCCTCCAGCGTGCCGCCGCTGGCCTCGCCCGCCCGGTCGCGCAGGTCCTGCAGCGTGCCCTCGGCCAGAAGGCGGCCGCCGGCGATGATGCCGATGCGGTCGGCCATGCGCTCGGCGACCTCCAGGATGTGGGTGGTGAGGATCACCGTGGCCCCGGCCTCGACCCGGGCCTTCAGCATGTCCTTGACCAGGCGCGCGGCGGCGGCGTCCAGGCCCGTCAGCGGCTCGTCCAGGATCAGCAGCCTGGGATCGTGGACGAGAGCGCCGGCCAGGGCGACCTTCTGCTTCATGCCGCGCGAGAAACCCTCGCACCGGCGCCGCGCCTCGGCGGTCAGGCCCAGGGTGGCCAAGAGGTCCTCGGCCTTGGCCTTGGCCGCGCCGGGCTCGATGTTCCAGAGGCCGGCGACGAACTCCAGATATTCCAGGGGCGTCAGCTTGTCGTAGATCATCGCCTCGTCGGGAGCCCAGGCCAACAGGGCCTTGGCGGCGGCGGGGTCCTTGCGGGCGTCGACGCCGAAGATCGAGACCTCGCCCCGGTCCGGCTGGGTAAGGCCCGCCACCATCCGCAGCGTCGTGGTCTTGCCCGCCCCGTTTGGCCCTAGCAGGGCGTAGAGCTCGCCAGCGTGGACCGTCAGATCCAGGTCAGACACCGCGGGCTTGGCGAACGTCTTGCTCAAGCCACGCACGATCAAGGCTTCCGTCAAACCCGCCCCCCAAGCCGTTCCGCGCGGCGGAGTTGAGCGCGATTGCCACCGGACGGCAAGGGCGACCATGAGGCTTGAAGGTATGACCACGGCGCTCTATTGGTCAGATGACATAAAGAACAAATTGGGGAGCGCGCGCGTGCGGGCAAATCGGTTTCTGGCGCGGACGACATGCGGCGTCGCCCTGGTCTTCTCGACGGCTTCGGCGGCCCTGGCCTGCGACACTCCGGTCAGCGTCTGCGCGACGGGCAAGGCCACCAGCCTGGCCCTGATCCAGAAAGGTCGCCCAGCCTCGGTCTATGTCGACGCCAAGGCCGATCCGGCCGTGCGTCATGCGGCCGAGAGCCTGAGCGGCGATCTCACCCGGGTCGGCGGCGGCGAGACGCCCCGGCTGGATGATCTTTCCAAGGCCAGCGGCCCGACGGTGATCCTCGGGGTGCTGGGCAAGAGCCCGGTGATCGACGGCCTCGTGAAATCCGGCAAGCTGAAGGTCGAGGACCTGCAAGGCCAGTGGGAGGGCTTCCGCCAGGTGGTGGTCGAGCGCCCCGCGCCCAATATCCCGCGCGCCCTGGTCATCGTCGGCTCGGATCGGCGCGGCGCTGTGTTCGGCGCCTATGACCTGTCCGAGCGGATCGGCGTCTCGCCGTGGGTCTGGTGGGCCGACGTGCCGGTCACGCGCAAGAGCGACCTCTTCCTGACCGCCGGCGCCCGCGCCGACCACCCGCGTGTCAAGTATCGCGGCTTCTTCATCAACGACGAGAACCCGGCCTTCAGCGGCTGGACCAAGGCCAAGTTCGGCGGGGTCAATTCCAAGGCCTACGCTCACGTCTTCGAGCTGATGCTGCGCCTGAAGGGCAACTATCTGTGGCCGGCCATGTGGGCGCCCAAGGCGTTCAACGACGACGATCCGCGGAGCAAGGTCATCGCCGACGAGATGGGCGTGGTCATGGGCAGCTCGCACCACGAGCCGATGACCCGCGCCCAGGACGAGTGGCATCGGAATACGGACAAGGGCGTGGCCTCCAAGGGAGAACGGGGCGGCCGCTGGGACTACACGACCAACGCCGAGAACCTTCGGACCTTCTGGCGCGGCGGCATCGATCGGATGATGTCGAAAGGCGACGGGACGCCGTACGAGAGCGTGGTGACCGTCGGCATGCGCGGCGACGGCGACGAGCCGATGGCCGAGGGGGCGGCGACCCAGCTGCTGGAAAAGATCGTCGCCGACCAGCGCCAGATCATCGCCGACGTCACCGGCAAGCCGGCCGACCAGACGCCGCAGGTCTGGGCGCTCTACAAGGAGGTCCAGGACTATTACGACCACGGCATGCGGGTCCCTGACGACGTGACCCTGCTGTTCTCCGACGACAACTGGGGGCAAATCCGCCGCCTGCCGGTGGCCGGTAAGGACAAGCTGCCGCGCGCCGGCGGCTATGGCGTCTACTACCACTTCGATTACGTGGGAGGGCCGCGGAACTACAAGTGGATCAACACCAACCAGGTGTCCAAGGTCTGGCAGCAGATGGACCTGGCCTACGAACGCGGCGCGCGGAACCTGTGGATCGTCAATGTCGGCGACATCAAGCCGCTGGAGTACCCGTTAAGCTTCTTCCTGCGCATGGCCTGGAACCCCGAGGCGATGACCCCCAAGGCCCTGGCGGACTTCCCGCGCGACTGGGCCAGCGAAGCCTTCGGTCCGGCGCTGGGCGGCGAGATCGGCGAGGCGCTGGAGACCTACGCGACCCTGGCCTCGCGCCGGAAACCCGAGCTGATCGACCAGGACAGCTTCCCGCTCGGCCCCGACAACGGCGCGGGGCCTTTGGACGGCGGCGAGTTCGGCGACATCGTCGACCGCTGGCGGGCGCTCGAAGCCAAGGTGGCGGCGATCAAGGCCCGGCTGCGCCCGGACCAGCGGGACGCCTACTTCCAGCTGGTCGAGCACCCGGTCACGGCCTTCGCCAACCTCTACGAGATGTACTACGCGACGGCCTGGAACCGTCGCCTCTCCGCGCGAAACGACGCCCGCGCCAACGTCTTCGCCGACAAGGTCGAGGCGACCTTCAAGCGCGACGCCGACCTGACCGCCCAGTACCACGCCCTGAACGGCGGCAAGTGGGACGGCATGATGAACCAGGTCCACATGAGCTATGTGATCTGGAACGACCCGACCCAGCAGACCATGCCCAGCGTCGCCCGTGTGTCGGCCGACACCCCGCCCGAGAAGCTGAAGGCCAAGATCGTCTTCGCCCGCTCGGCCGCCGCCGATCCCAGCCTCGTGACGCTCGAGGCCGCCAAGTTCGATCGCGCGGTCGGCGACAAGGGTCTGTCCTGGACGGTCGTCCCGCACCTGGGCCACGGCGACGCGGTCCTAGCCCTGCCGCAGGGCCGCCCGTCGACCACCGCCGCCGACGGCGTGCGACTGGAGTACGGCGTTCAGATCCCCCGCCCGGGTCCGGTCACGGTTCGCCTCGCCCTGGCCCCGACACTGGACGCGACCGGCGGCGATGGAATCCGCATCGGGATCTCGATCGATGATGGTCCGATGCAGGTCGTGAAGTCCGACCTGATCCCGACGCCGGGCGCGGTCAGCCGCCCGGAGCAGGCGGCGTGGATCGAGGCGGTCAAGAACCACCTCCACACGGTCGAGGCCCGCTTCCCCGCCCTCTCGGCCGGCCGCCACGTGGTCAAGGTCTGGCGCCTCGACGACAACGCGGTGCTGGAGAAGGTGACGGTTGATATGCGTT
>NZ_DATFAV010000276.1:0-8357 GCF_035254145.1 Caulobacter sp.
CACGGCGGTGGCGCCCGACGGCACGCACACGATCACCTTGGGGTTCACGAAGCCCTTGCGGTTGTGAACCTTGCGGATGAAGTACTTGATCATCTCCTCGGCGACTTCGAAGTCGGCGATGACGCCGTCCCGCATCGGGCGGATGGCTTCCATGTGGCCGGGCGTGCGGCCCAGCATCTGCTTGGCCTCTATGCCCACGGCGTGGACGATCTTGCGCCCGCCGACGTTACGCAGGGCGACCACCGACGGTTCGTTCAGAACGATCCCCTTGCCCTTCATGTAGATGAGGGTGTTGGCCGTTCCGAGGTCGATGGCGATGTCGTTCGAGATCACGCCGAAGAGGGAAGAGAACATTGAAGGCCCTGACTGAGGGGGTAGGAGGGGCGTAGACGGACGTCAGTTCGAAGGAGCCGGCCTGTTCCGCCCCGGAGATCCGGAGTGCGAGGCGGCGGAGAGAAACGGCTCCTACTTCATATCAATGCGAGGACAACATGATTCCCGCATTTAGTGGGATTTCCACCCAGTCGGCGCGTATGATCGCTGGACGGGAGCGCAGCCTCCTGGCCGCGCCGTCGCCCTGACCGTCAAAACGCATCGACGACAGCCCGTTTGCCCTGCGAAAGCGTTGATTTCAAGGTCTATTCAGCGCGCCTTTCACGGGTTTTGCGGTCAAGTCGTCCAACCACTCGATCATGGCGAAATCTAGCCCAGCGCCGCCATTACCACGCCGACCGCCGTTATCGCGCCGGCGCCCAGTTGGAAGAGGGTCAGACGCTCCTTGAACAGACGACGTCCGGCGAGCGCGGCGATGGGCATCTCGACCACGCCGACCGCTCTCACCGGCCCCACTGGCGACAGCGCCATGGCCGTGAACCACAGGCCCGAGGCGGCCGCGCCGCAGAAGCCCGCGCCCAGAGACTGCCGCCAGGCGGCGATCACGGCCCTCAAGGATTCGGGATTGCGCCACGCCAGATAGGCGGTCAGGCCCACCGTCTGGATCGCCTGGACCACCATCACCGTCACCAGGGCCGAGGCGGCGGCGTGGGCGGGATCGAAGGCTAGGCTGGCCTGGCGGAAGCAATTGGCGCTCAAGGCGAAGATCGCGCCGGACCCCAGACCGGCCAGGGTCGCGCCCTTGCGCATCACCACCTCGCCGCGCGGCCAGGTCAGGGCGGCCAGTCCCACGCTGGCGATCAGCCCGCCAGCCCAGGTCATCGGGCCGATATGGTCGCCAAAGAACAGCGCGCCCCAGACCAGGGCGAACGGCAGTCCGCTCTGCTGCATGGCGGTGCCCAGGGCGAAGGTCGAGCGGTGCATGGCCGTCAGCAAGGCCGCCGTCGCCGCGATCTGCAGCCCCGCGCCCGCCACGCAGGCGAGCCAGAAGGCCGCGCTCGGATGGGCGCTGGCCCCGGGGGTCAGGAGCCAAGCCGCCGCGGCGAAGACCGTGGCGAACGGCAGGCCGAACAGGAACCGAACCAGGGTCGCCCCCCAGGGCCCCGCCCCGCCCATGATCGAGCGCTGAGCCGCGTTACGCGCCACCTGCAGCGCGGCCGCGCCGACGGTGATGGGAATCCAGATCACGCCCTACCCCTTCGCCGCGACGATCAGGCCCGACGCCCAGCCCATGCTTACCATCGTCAGGTCAGGGCGCGCCCGCAGGTCAGACACCAGCGCGTCGACGCGCGTCTGATGCCCCTCGGGCCAGTTCGGCTGGGGCAGCATGTCGTCGATCACGTACAATCCGCCCCGTTTCAGCAAAGCCAAGGTATGGTCCAGAGCTTCGTACTTGCCAGGCCAGGCGTCGGCGAAGATCAGGTCGAACGATCCTGGCGGCTGAGCCATCACATAGTCCAGGCCATCGGCCAGGACGAAGCGCAGGCGGTCATCTTTCAAAGCTTCGCGCGCCACATCCTGGACGACCGGATCGACATCGACGCTGACCAGGCTGGCGGCGGCGCTCAGACCGTCCAGCAGCCAAGCCGTGGCTAGGCCCGTTCCCGTGCCAAGTTCCAGCATCCGCCCGCCGGGCTTGGAGGCGGCCAGGAGACGCAGAAGCGAGCCGGTATTGGCCTCGGAAGGCATGTCAAAACCGAGCGCGATCGTACGCGCCTGGATCGCCGCCCAGGCGGCCGGCGCGACCTGTTCATTGTCGCCGAACATCACGGTGTTCCTTACGCGGCCCTTACGCGGAAGGGCCTGTTTCCGAATGGAGCCCTTGTGGACCTTGGGCGCAGAAGCTGGACGCGGGCTCGCCGCGTGACGGGCCGCGTCAGAAGAAGGCTTACCGACCATGTCGCCCCACCTGCTCAGGCAAGCGGCTCAGTTCCTGCTGGGCGTGCCCACCGAGGGGATCAATCCCGCCCTGGACCGCATGCTGGACCTCGCCCAGGCCACGCCGCTGTGCTTCGTGGCCGTCGCCGGCCCTGGGGCGGGCGAGGCCATGTGCCAGCTGTGGCGGCGCGGCTATCAGCGCGTCGAGGCGGCGCGCAGGGCCACCTGTGGGGCGGCCGACGAGCGCAGCGACGTGCTGCTGGTGCTGGACTGCCCCACCCTGCCCGACGCGCGCGCCGCCATCGCCGCGACCTATACGATGCTGCGGCCCGGCGGGACGCTGGTCGTGGACGCGAGCGCCCTGCTGGACGAGACGCCCCGCAGGGCGCTCGCCGACAGCTTGCGGGAGCTGGGCCTGGACGTTCAGCCCCAGGCGCACCTGGGAGCCGAGATCCTGGCGACGCGGCCGTTCAGCGACCGAAAGGCGGCTTAGAACCCGCTGGCGATCGCCGCCTCGGGTCGGCTCTTTTCCTTGCGGGCGAAGAGGTTGTTCAGCGCGTTGACGTACGCCTTGGCCGAGGCCGTGAGCGTGTCGGTGTCGGCGGCCGCGCCGGTGGCGATGCGGCCGTCCTCTTCCAGGCGCACCGAGACCTGGGCCTGGGCGTCGGTGCCCTCGGTCACCGCGTGCACCTGGAACAGACGCAGGGCGGCGCTGTGCGGAACGATCTTGTGGATGGCGTTGAACACCGCGTCGACCGGACCGTCGCCGGTCGCTTCGGCGGTGCTCGACACGCCGTCGACGTCCAGGGTCAGCTCGGCCGACTGGCCGTCGGTGCCGGCCACCACGCGCAGGCGCGAAACGCGGATCTTCTCCGAGCCGCGCGCCAGGGCGTCATCGACCAGGGCGATGATGTCGTCGTCGTAGACGTGCTTCTTGCGGTCGGCCAGGTCCTTGAAGCGGCCGAAGGCTTCCTTCAGCGCGTTCTCGCCCAGCTCATAGCCCAGGTCCTTCAGCTTGGCGCGGAAGGCGTGGCTGCCCGAGTGCTTGCCCATGACCAGGCTCGACGGGGCCTGGCCCACCGACTCCGGCGTCATGATCTCGTAGGTCTCGCGGTTCTTGAGCATGCCGTCCTGGTGGATGCCGCTCTCGTGCGCGAAGGCGTTCTTGCCGACGATGGCCTTGTTGTACTGCACCGGGAAGCCGGTGATGGCCGAGACGTAGCGGCTGGCGCGGGTGATGTGGGTGGTGTCGATGCCCGTGCGGAACGGCAGGCGGTCGCCGCGCACCTTCAGGGCCATGACGATCTCTTCCAGCGCGGCGTTGCCGGCGCGCTCGCCCAGGCCGTTGATGGCGCATTCCACCTGGCGGGCCCCGCCCTGCACGCCGGCCAGGCTGTTGGCCACGGCCAGGCCCAGGTCGTTGTGGCAGTGGGTCGAGAAGACCGCCTTGTCGGCGCCCTCGACGTTCTCGACCATCCACTTGAACAGGTCGGCGTATTCCGACGGATAGGTGTAGCCGACGGTGTCGGGCAGGTTGATCGTCGTGGCGCCGGCCTTGATGGCGGTCTCGACCGCGCGGCGCAGGAACTGGCGGTCGCTGCGGGTGGCGTCCTCGGCCGACCATTCGACGTCGTCGCGCAGGTTGCGGGCGTGGGTCACCGAGCGGGCGATCACGTCGATCACCTGGTCCGGCTCCATCTGCAGCTTGTGCTTCATGTGCAGGTCGGAGGTGGCGATCACCACGTGGATGCGGCCGCGCTCGGTCGGCTTCAGGGCCTCGGCGCAGCGGTCGATGTCGACCTGATGGGCGCGGCACAGACCGGCGACTGTCGAGTTCTTGACGATCTTGGCGACTTCGCGGACGGCCTCGAAGTCGCCGTTCGAGGCGATCGGGAAGCCAGCCTCGATGATGTCGACCCCCATCTCCTCGAGGATCTTGGCCAGCTCCAGCTTCTCTTCCAGCGACATCGAGGCGCCGGGCGACTGCTCGCCGTCGCGCATGGTGGTGTCGAAAATGACGACGTTGTCGCGCTTGTCGGAAGCGCTGCCAATAACAGGCGATACGCCAGAAATATCGGAGGTCATGGAAGTACTCGTCGAAAGGGGTGTGTGGCGTGCGGGCTGCGGGTCAATCATCCCCTGTGCGCCCGGCCACGACGATGCGCGGCCCCTAGAGCGCCCAGGGGCTAATAAGCCGAAGCGAAAGCAGGTCGCGCGCGACAGTCATGACCGAGTTTCTACACAGACGCCCTGAATCGAGCAAGCAATTTGCGCCCGCGGCGCAATCCGCCGCACTCAGGGCAATTATCTTCCGCGAAAGAGCGAAGACTCGGCCGGAAGGACCTCAAAACCGGGCCTCCGACCGATGAACCGGGCCGCAAGCATGGCGCGGGCCATACGATTTTCCCAAAACCCCAGCCGTTCGCTCAGGATTGCGGCGCGATCACGCCGGGCCTGAAGGACGCTGCGTCGGCTCGTCCGCAACCGCCTCGCGCCGCTTGAGCCAGGCGCGGCTGGCCAGGCCCATGGCCAGCCAGATGACGATGGCCAGCACGATCATGACGATGTGCTGCTTACCGCCCCCCTTCATCGCCTGGACGATCGAATTGCCGGCGAAGGCGGTCAGGGCGATCTTGGGGATGATCCCGATCGCCGTACCGGCGGTGAAGTCGCGCAGGCGCATCGGGGTCACGCCCGCGGCCATGTTGACCACGATGAACGGCGCCGACGGCACCAGGCGCACGATCAGGCTGGCCGTGAAACCGTTCTTGCCGATCATCCGCATGAACTTGTTGACGCCCTCGCCGGCGAAGTCGCGCAGGATCCGCGCGCCATAGGCCCGGCCCAGCCAGAAGCCGACCAAGGACGAGACCAGGGTGCCGATCCAGCTATAGGCGAAGCCGGTCCACGGCCCGAACGCCACCACCGCCGCGGCGATCAGCACGAACTGCGGCACGCCCAGGAACGCCATGACGGCGAAGGCCGCCACCGCCATCGGCAGGGCCCACGGCCCGCTGGCCGCGCCCAGCCAATGCTCGACCGCCGTCTCGCCGTTGACGCCCAGGAGCTGGGCCCCGAACAGGAAGACCAGACCCACCCCGCCAAACAGCACGAATGACACCGCCACCGTGCGCCAGGCCCGGGCGTCCATATTGGTCACGAAGTCGATGAGGCGGCGTATCACGCGCCCTGCCTCGCCCATGGTTCGCGTCGGGTCAAGCGTCACCGAAGCGCGACCTTTGGAGCCCAGCGCGCAAGACATCCCGGCCTCGCCGCTCTAGCCTGGTCGACATGAAGATTCTCGCCGTCTCCGGCAGCCTGCGCGCCGCCTCCTACAACACCGCCCTGCTCCGCGCCGCCGCCGAGCTCGCCCCCGAGGGCGTCAGCCTGGAGATCCATCCCCTGGGCGACCTGCCGTTCTTCAACCAGGACGTCGAGGAACAGGGCGATCCGCCGCCCGTCGCCGCCTGGAAGGCCGCGGTGCGCGACGCCGAGGCCCTGCTGATCGCCTGCCCGGAATATAATGGCGGTCTCACGGCCGTGCTGAAGAACGCCATCGACTGGGCCTCGCGCGGCAAGCCCGCGCCGCTCGACGGAAAGATCGCCTGCGCCATCGGCGCCAGCCCGGGGATCACCGGCACGGTGCGCGCCCAGGACGCCCTGCGCCTCAATCTCAAGCGGACCGGCTGCGACCTGGCCCCGTTGAGCGACATCCTGGTCGGCCAGGCTCACACCAAGATCGAGAACGGCGTCCTGACCGACGAGCGCACCCGCCAGGCGATCGCCCGACACCTGGCCAGCTATGTCGAGATCGTCCGGGCCCGGCGCTGAGCGCCGATCCCACGCCGCCTCGTCAAGCTTCACCGAAAGCGGCCGAAACCACCGCCTCCCGCGTTGCGCCTCGGCAAGCGCGGGCGTAAAGACCGCCGCAATCCTGAACCGGTCTTTCCAGGGGAGTCCTGAACATGTCGCTCGAGTCCGCCGCCCTGCGGCGCATCGCACCGTCGGCCACCATCGCCATCAGCGCCAAGGCGCGCGCGCTGAAAGCCGCCGGTCGTGACGTGATCGCCCTTTCCGCGGGCGAGCCTGACTTCGACACGCCGGACAATATCAAGAACGCGGCCATCGAGGCCATCAAGGCCGGCAAGACCAAGTACACCGACCCGGACGGCATGCCCGAACTGAAGGCCGCCATCTGCGCCAAGTTCAAGCGCGAGAACGGCCTGGAGTACAAGCCGAGCCAGGTCCACGTCGCCCCGGGCGGCAAGCCGGTGATCTACAACGCCCTGGTCGCCACCCTGAACCCGGGCGACGAGGTGATCATCCCCGCGCCGTACTGGGTCTCGTACCCCGACATGGTGCTGCTGGCCGGCGGGACGCCCGTCTCGGTCGAGACCACCGCCGAAAGCGGCTTCAAGATCACCCCGAAGGCCCTGGAAGCGGCGATCACGCCGAAGACCAAGTGGCTGATCATCAACAGCCCCTCCAACCCGTCGGGCGGCGCCTATACCCGCGCCGAGCTGCAGGCGATCGCCGACGTGCTGCTCAAGCACCCGCAGGTCTGGGTGCTGACCGACGACATGTACGAGCACCTGGTGTTCGACGACTTCGAGTTCACCACCATCGCCCAGGTCGAGCCCAAGCTCTATGACCGCACCCTGACGATGAACGGCGTCTCGAAGGGCTATTCGATGACCGGCTGGCGCATCGGCTACGCCGCGGGTCCCGAGGCGCTGATCAAGGCCATGGGCAAGATGATCAGCCAGACGACCTCCAACCCCTGCTCGATCTCGCAGTGGGCGGCCGTCGAGGCGCTGAACGGTCCGCAGGACTTCATCAAGCCGAACGCCAAGCTGTTCCAGGAGCGCCGCGACCTGGTGGTGTCGATGCTGAACCAGGCTACCGGCCTGCACTGCCCGACGCCGGAAGGCGCCTTCTACGTCTATCCCTCGTGCGCCGGCCTGATCGGCAAGACCGCGCCCTCGGGCAAGGTCATTTCCAGCGACGAGGACTTCGCGACCGAACTGCTGGAGTCGGAGGGCGTGGCCGTCGTGCACGGCGCGGCGTTCGGGCTCTCGCCGTTCTTCCGCATCAGCTACGCCACCGGCACGGACGTGCTGGAAGACGCCTGCTCGCGCATCCAGCGCTTCTGCGCCAGCGTGAAATAGGACTCTCCCCTAGGGGGTGGAATGTCGAAGGGGACCGGTTCGCGCCGGTCCCCTTTTTCGCGCCAGGCGCCCTATTCAGGCAGCTGGAACAGGTCCTCGACCCGCGCGTCCAGCACCTTGGCCAGCATCAGCGCCAGGATCGTCGAGGGCACGAAGACGCCGTTCTCGACCGTATTGATCGTCTTGCGCGAAACCCCGGCCCGTTCGGCCAGCTCGGCCTGGGTCAGCCCTCGAGCGGTGCGCAACTCGCGCAGGCGGTTGTTCAGCCGTTCATGCATCCCGATAAGCGCGCCGCTCCAGAAACGAGAACACCAGCAGCGGGACGGCCACGCCCAGGGTGATCACCATGTGCAGCGCCTCGCGGGTGGTGACGGTCTCGAACAGGCTGACGCCGTAGAGACCGAAGGCGACCACCGCCATCGTCCAGTAGCCCCAGTTCAAGGCCCGGCGACGATGGTCCTGCGTCGTCTCGTCATTGAGCAGGTCGCGCACGTCGCGGCCTCGCACCAGCCCGCCGCCCGTGGCCAGCAGGGCCAGCAGCACGATCGCGTTCACCGCCCAGGCGCCGATCTTGAGGTGACTGACCCGCCCGGCTCCCTCGAGCGCGCCATTGGAAATATAGGCCGACTGCAAGGCCAGGAAGAGCACGGCCAACACCGCGAAGATCCTGGCTCGCGCCTTCGACAGCCTCTCGGCCTTTTCGACTTTACCCATGGGCTTCATGGCGCATCTCCCCGCCCTCGTGTAACTTGAAGGTTACAAGTAACCCAAGGGTTACATTGACGCAAGCGGGAATGGTGGCCTTAGAGCCTGTCTGGTTTAGATGAAATCATCTAAACCAGATAAATAGCCCCTAAATTCATATACTTAGGGCGCGTTCGAGTGGTTTAACCGCTCACATTTAAACCTAACGCGCTC
>NZ_DATFAV010000277.1:0-12686 GCF_035254145.1 Caulobacter sp.
CCGAACATCGATTTCGTCGGCGTCGACTGGTACCCGCCGGTCACCGACTGGCGCGAGGGCGAAACGCATCTGGACGCCGTGGCCGGCTTCCTGGGCCCGCATGACCCGGCCTACCTGCGCGCTGGCCTGACGGGCGGCGAGAACTTCGACTGGTACTACGCCAGCTCCGCGGCCCGCGACGCCCAGGTCCGCACCCCGATCACCGACGGCGCCCATGGCGAGGCTTGGATGTTCCGCGCCAAGGACCTCAGGTCGTGGTGGAGCCAGCCGCACTACGACCGGCCCGGCGGCGTGCGGGCGTCGAGCCCGACCGCCTGGGTTCCGCAGTCCAAGCCGATCCGCCTGACCGAGTTCGGCTGCCCCGCCGTCGACAAGGGCAGCAATTCGCCCAACCTGTTCATCGATCCCAAGAGCGCCGAGAGCTTCCTGCCGCCCTATTCGACCGGCGAGCGCGACGACTTCGGCCAGCGGCGTTATCTGGAGACGGTGCTGGCCTGGCTGGAGGAGCCGGCGGCAAATCCCGTCTCGAGCGTCTACGGCGGGCCGATGGTCGAGGCGGCTAGCGCCTGGTGCTGGGACGCCCGGCCGTTCCCCGACTTTCCGGCTCGCGCCGACGTCTGGGCCGACGGGAGTTCCTGGACGCTGGGGCACTGGCTGACCGGCCGGGCCGGGATCGCGCCGCTGCCCGAGCTGATCCGGGCGCTGGGCGCGCGGGCCGGGGTTTCGATCGATCCGGGCGAGGCGGGTGGGGCGGTGGGCGGCTATGTCGTTGACCGGCCCATGCGCCTGCGCGATGCGCTGTCGCCGTTGACCGAGGCCTTCGCCCTGGATCCGGCCGAGCGCGGCGATCACGTGCGGATGCTGGCCCGCTCGGGCCGGATGGCGAGCGTGCTGGCGGAGGCCGATCTGGCGCGTCCCGATGACGGCGCGCCCGAGCGCGAGACCCGCGTGCTGGAGCCAGCCGCCGAGGCTCTGCGCTTGCGCTTCCTGGACGCTGGCCGCGACTATCAAGTCGGCGCCCTGATCGCGCGGCGCGAGCTGGGACGAGGGACGCGCGACGCCGACGCGCCGATCGTGCTGTCCACGCCCGAGGCCGAGGCGGCCGCCCGCCGGATGCTGGCGGGCGACGAGGCCGCGCGGCGCTCGCGGATCGTCCACTTGTCGCCCTCGGCCGCCCTGCGGCTGGAGGCCGGCGATCGCCTGGCCTTCGATGGCGGCGCCTGGCGGGTCGGTCGCCTGGACCTCGACGAGCGGCCGCGCGCGACCCTGCTCCCCGTCATGGCGGGGCAGGGCGTCGGCGGTGGGTTCGACTGGACCCCGACCCCGCCGCGAGAGCCCTCGCCGCCGCCGGTGCTGTACGTGCTGGACCTGCCCTCGGACGCCGCCTTGGCGGACGACGCCAGGCCCCTGGTCGCGGCGGCGGGCGAGCCGTGGCGGCCGCTGGAGATCCACGCCGGCGCCGATCTCGAGACCCTGACCGTCCGCGCGCGCTTGAGCAAGCCGGCCACCCTGGGCGTCACCCTGACCGATCTCCCGCCCGCCTCGCCGCATCGGCTCGACCGCGCCGGGACCCTGAGCGTGCGGGTCGAAGGCGCAAGCCTGTCCTCCGCCTCGCTGGGCGCGGTGCTGGCCGGGCGCAACGCCCTGGCGATCGCCGACGCGGCCGGGACCTGGGAGGTGATCGCCTTCCAGGCCGCCGAACTCGTGTCGCCCGATGTCTGGCGGCTCACGGGGCTGCTACGCGGCCAACGCGACGGGGCGGCGACGGAAGGCGTCATCTTGGCCGGCGCGCCGGTCGTGCTGCTGGACGAGGCGGTGGTCCCGATGGAGGTCGCCGCCTTCGAGCGCGGCGCGCCGCTGCGGATGCGGGCCGCGCCGGCGGGCGGTCCGGCGGGTGGCGCGGGGGTGACCGAGACCAGCGCGGTCTGGACCGGCCGGGCGCTACGTCCGCTGGCCCCGACCCATCTGCGGACGCGCCCGGACAGCGGCGACCTGCGGGTTTCCTGGATCCGCCGGGCCCGCGCCGGCGGCGATGTCTGGGCCGGCGAGGTTCCCCTGGTCGAGGGCGTCGAGCGCTACCGCGTGCGGGTGCTGGATGGGACCAGCGTGTTGCGGGAGGTCGAGGTGTCCGCGCCTCTTTTCGTCTATGCCGCCGCCATGAGAACGGCGGACGCGCCGTCGCCCGCCGCGCGGCTGGAAGTCTGTCAGGCCGACGCCCTCTACGGCTGGGGCGTAGCCGCCACGACCAGATTGTGGTAAAAATGCCACATCAGCTCTTGCGCAGGGCGCTGGACGTTCTAGATGGAGGGCGTTACCCCAACCTGCCCATCTGATGAGGACCTTCCTTGGCGCGTGACCCCTACCAGGAACTCGGCGTTTCCCGCACCGCGAGCGCGGACGAGATCCGCAAGGCGTTCCGCAAGCTCGCCAAGCAACACCACCCGGACACCAATCCGGGGGACAAGAAGGCCGAGGAGAAGTTCAAGCAGGTCAGCGCCGCCTTCGACATCCTGGGCGACGCCGAGAAGCGCAAGAAGTTCGACCTGGGCCAGATCGACGCCGACGGGCGCGAGACCATGCGCGGCTTCGGCGGCCAGCCCGGCAACGGCCCGTTCAACGCCGGTGGCTTCGGCCGTGGCGGCTTCCGCGTCGACGAAGGCGCGGACATCGACCTCTCGGACCTGTTCGGCGGCATGTTCAGCGGCGGGCGCGGTCCGTTCGGCGGCGGCGGATCGACCGGCGGCTTCGCGCCGCGCGGCGCCGACGTGCGCGCGCGCCTCGACATCGACCTGGAAGAGGCGATCAAGGGCGGCAAGAAGCGCGTGGCCTTCTCCGACGGCCGCACGATCGACGTCACCATCCCGGCTGGCGCCCAGGAAGGCCAGACCCTGCGCCTGAAGGGCCAGGGAAGCGCGGGACGCGGCGGGGCGGGCGACGCCCTGATCGAACTGGCCATCAAGCCGCACCCGATCTATCGCCGCGAGGGCGAGGCGCTGGTCATGGACCTGCCGATCTCGGTCCCCGACGCGGTGCTGGGCGGCAAGGTCGAGGCCCCGACCCCCGACGGCAATGTCATGCTGAACGTGCCCAAGGGCAGCAACAGCGGCCAGACCCTGCGCCTGAAGGGCCGCGGCTTCGCCGACGCCAAGGGCAAGCGCGGCGACCTGCTGGCCCGCCTGGTGGTGACCCTGCCCGACACCATCGACCAGGACCTCGAGAAATTCGCCCAGGCCTGGCGGGACCAGAAGCCGTACACGCCGAAGCGGAAGTAGGGCGGGCGCTGGTCACGAGCGGCCTCTGGCGCACCCGCCCCCGTGACAGAACGACGCAGCCCGTTCATAAGCTGGGCGTTCAGTCTCCATTCAGCCGCGTTCCGCTACACCGGGGAGCATGAAAACGATCCGCGTCATCCTCGTCGCCGCCGCGCTGGCCGCAGCCCTTCCGGGCGCGGCCATCCCGAGCGTGTCTTGGGCGCAGCATCGTGGACCTGACTCGCTGGGCGCCGACTGGCGCGCGCAGCAGGACCAGGCGCGGGGCGGCGTGCAGTCGGGCCGCCTGGTGCCGTTGTCGCGGGTGATCGAGATGATCGGCCGCCGCGTGCCGGGCCGGGTGCTGGACGCCGGTCTCGAGGGCCGCAACTACCGTGTTCGCTGGGCCACCGCCGATGGCCGCCGCATCGACTTCATCGTCGACGCCGAGACCGGCCAGATCATCAGCGGGGGCTGAGGAGTTTTCGAAAAGACATGCGCATCCTGCTCGTCGAGGACGATCCCGACCTGACGCGCCAGCTGAAGCTGGCCCTGGCCGACGCCGGCTACGCCGTCGACCACGCTCCGGACGGCGAGGAAGCCCAGTTCCTGGGCGAGACCGAGCCCTATGACGCCGTGATCCTCGACCTTGGCTTGCCCAAGGTGGACGGGGTTTCGGTGCTGGAGCGCTGGCGGCGCGGCAATGTCGCCACGCCCGTGTTGATCCTGACCGCGCGCGGCGCCTGGAGCGACAAGGTCGCCGGGTTCGACGCCGGGGCCGACGACTACCTGGCCAAGCCGTTCCACACCGAGGAGCTGCTGGCGCGCCTGCGGGCCCTGCTGCGCCGCTCGGCCGGCCACGCCGCGCCGTCGCTGTCGTGCGGCGCGCTGCGGCTGGATCCGCGCGCCGCGCGGGCCAGCGTCAATGGCGAGCCGCTGCGCCTGACCTCGCTGGAATACCGCCTGCTGCACTACATGATGATGCACCAGGGCCGGGTGATCGGCCGCACCGAACTGGTCGAGCACCTCTACGACCAGGACTTCGACCGCGACAGCAACACCATCGAGGTGTTCATCGGCCGGCTGCGCAAGAAGCTGGGCGCGGACCGGATCGAGACCGTGCGCGGCCTGGGCTATCGCCTCGCGCCGCTGCCGGGCGAAGAGGTTTCCTAGACCCTTGCTGGACCTGCGCCGCCGTTCGCTGGTCCGACGCCTGGTCCTGATCGCCGGGATCTGGACCCTGCTGGTCATGCTGATCGCCGGCGTCTTCCTGACCGCCCAGTTCCGGGGCGCGGCCATCCGCCGGTTCGACCAGTCGCTGGCCGTGCTGACCGATGACCTCTACGCCGGCTCGACGGTCGAGGCGGGCCAGCTGAAGGCGCCGTTCCTGACCGACATCCGCGCCACCCGCGCCTATTCCGGCCGCTACTGGGTGATCCTGGACAAGCAGCCCGACGGCGCGATGAAGGCGATCGAGCGCTCGCGCTCGCTGTTCGACAGCGACCTGGTGCTGTCCTCGGCCCAGGTCGACAAGCTGGACGCCGCCCCGGGCAAGACCCAGTACTTCGACATGCGTGGTCCGCAGGACAAGCCGCTGCGCGCCGCCGCCATCCTGACCCGGCTGCCGGGCTATGCCGATCCCGTGGTGTTCCTGGCCGCCGAGGACCGCTCGCCGATCGACGCCGACGCCGACCGTTTCGCCCGCATCACCGCCTTCGCCCTGCTGATCCTGGGCGGCGGCCTGATCCTGGCGGTGGTGGTGCAGGTGCGCTTTGGCCTGCAGCCGCTGTTTCGCCTGCGTCGCGAGGTGGCCGCGGTGCGCCGGGGCAAGGCCGAGCGCGTCGACGGCGCCTATCCGGAGGAACTGGCGCCCCTGGCCGGCGAGCTGAACGCCCTGCTGGCCCACAACCAGGAGGTCGTCGAGCGCCAGCGCACCCATGTCGGCAACCTGGCGCACGCTCTTAAGACGCCGCTGTCGGTGATGCTGACCGAGGCCAGCCAGCAGCCCGGTCAGCTGGCCGAGGTGGTCGAGCGTCAGGCCCAGACCATGCGCGAGCAGGTTGACCACCACCTGCGCCGAGCTCGCGCCGCCGCCCGCTCCCAGACCAGCGGCGAGCGTACGCCGGTCGAGCCGATCCTGGACGAGCTGGCCGTGACCCTGGAGCGTATCTTTCAGGACAAGGCGGAGGGGCGCGGCGTCGAGATCGACTGGCGCTGCCCCGAGGACCTGGTCTTCCAGGGCGAGAAGCAGGACCTTCTGGAGCTTGCCGGCAACGTCATGGAGAACGCCGGCAAGTGGTGCCGCGGCAAGATCCGCGTCGACGCCGCGCCGGCCGGGGAGGCGCGGATGCGCCTCACGGTGGATGACGATGGCCCCGGCCTGCCGCCCGAGGAACGCGCCCAGGCCCTCAAGCGCGGCCAGCGGCTGGATGAGAAGGCGCCGGGCTCGGGTCTTGGTCTGTCGATCGTCGACGAGCTGGCGCGAGCCTACGGCGGATCGGTCCAGCTTGGTGAATCACCGCTGGGCGGCTTGCGCGTGAGCCTGGACCTGCCGCGCGCCGAGACCTGATCCCAATGCGACGTTGCGTCGCGGAGGCCCGCCGCCGCTAACGGTTTGTCGCCAAGAGATTTTCGTTATGCGCCCGGGGCGATAGGGGCGCGATTTTCTGAGCGTTTCGGAAATCCTTAACCTCGTTCCGAACATGGTTGACGGTCTGTCGGGCTGAGCGCGTCCGACATGGGGAATCATGGCCGCCATCGCCGCCCATAAACTGCAGCTGATCCGGACGCTGGTGGAGACCGCGCCGGATGCGGCGCTGCGCAGCCTGGAGCTGGCCCTGGCGGGGACCAGCGCCCAGAGCATGCTCGCGCCCGTGCGCGAACTGGTCGAGGACGAGACCTCCAATCGCTTCGTCCGCAACAATGTGCTGGGTCCGATCGTGCCCCTGTGCGCGGCGCGAGGCGAGGGCTGCGTGTCCTTCCCGGCGCCGGTGCTGTCGCGGGTCTGGCGCGCGCTGAAGGGCATGGCCCCGCGCGAGGCGCAGGACGCGGCCGCCAAATGCAATCCATGGGACCTGGAGCAGGGGCCGCCGCCGGTCTTCGACGAACTGTGCAAGATCGCCGCCGCGGCCCTGCGCGATCCTGGCAACGCCACCTTCGACAGCGTGCGCTCGCTGTGCGATCCCGAACAGCTGGCCATGTGCCTGCAACTGGCCCCGATCGTCCGCACGTGCCTGCCCAGGCTGTCGGAATGGGTCAGCCGCATGTCCGACGAGCGCGCCGCCGCCGCGCGCCTGGCCTATAGCGACGCCTGCCGGATCAGCGAGGACGCCGGACCGCTGCTGCTGGACGTCCTGTCGGCCCATCTGCCCGACGAATGGCGCATCCTGAGGGTCATCTCGGCGGTGATGGATCGCCCCAGCGATCGCTATCTGGCCTCGTCGGAAGTCAGCCATATCGGCGAGCGCATCCTGTCGGACATCGAGGCCTCGATCGCCCATGTCGAGACCTTCAACTTCGCTGGCGGCGAGAAGGCCGGGCGCGAGGCCGCCCAGCGCGCCCAGAAGGTCCAGTTGCAGGTGGTCGAGTTCAACCAGTCGGTCGAGCTCAACAAGGACGGGCCCTGGGGACGGCGACTGGCGCGCGCCAAGCTGAACATGGCCAAGGCTTGCGAGGGCCGCATGGACCAGGCCGATCGCGAGTTGGACAAGGCGCTGCCGACCCGGCCGATCTCGATGCTGGCCAAGAAGGGCGCGCGGGGCGTCGCCAAGCTGACCGACGCGCCGGACGAGGCCCTGCTCGACCGCGCGCGCGGCGCCCTAGCCTTCATCGCCGAGTTGCGCGCCTGCGCCGACAAGGCCGGCTACGGGACCTCGCGCAACAAGGTGCTCGAGAAGCTCAACAGCCGCCTGGACCCCTATATCGAAGACGTCCTGCACGTGGCGCGCACGGGCGATGGCGGCGATGCGGGCCTGGCGGTCCGCTACCTGGACGTGGCCGCCAGCTTTATCGCCTACACCCGCGACGACAAGACCGCCGAGATCGTCCGCCGCCGCGCGGCCGCGGCGATCGCGGCCTGATCCCATGTCATCCCGGCCAAGCGCGCAGCGCGCCGAGTCGGGACCGCCGAAAGCTTCGCGCTTGTCGAGGTCCCGGGTCTCCGTGCGCTCCGCCCGGGATGACGGGGGTCGCCCCTTAAGCGCTTTTCCCACTAACGGCCGACGTCAGAACAAGCTAACACCCGCACCATGATCGCATTCTGGATCGCCGCGACGGGGCTGTCGGCCGTGACCGCGGGCTTGGTGCTGCGCGAAGCGGCGCGAGCCCGGCCTGTCGATGACGCCCAGACCCGCCTGGAGCCGCATCGTCGTCGCCTGGCCGAGGTCGAGCGCCTAGCCATCGATGGCCTGCTGGCCGAGGACGAGTTGAAGGCCGCCCGCGCGGAAGCGGGGCGAGGGCTTCTGGCCGCCGCGGACCAGGCCGAGACCTGGGAGCGGGGCGGCAAGGGCGTCCGCAAGGTCGTGGTCGCCGTCGCCGGCGCGGCGTGCGTGGCCGCGGTCGGCCTCTATGTCGCGATCGGCCGGCCCGAACTGCCTGACCAGCCTTATGTGAAGCGCGTGGCCGAATGGAAGGCCGCCGATCCGTCCACGCTCGACCCCGCCCGCATCGCCGCGGTGCTGGAGAGCGTGGCGGCCGAGCGGCCCAAGGAGGTCGAGCCTTTGGTGTTCCTGGCCAAGGCGCGCGCCGCGGCGGGCGACATGGCCGGCGCCGAGCAGGCCTTGCGCCGCGCCGTGACCCTGGCGCCGAACCGGGCCGACATCTGGAGCCTGCTGGGCGAGACCTTCGTCATCGAGGCCAAGGGCGACATCGGCGCCGACGCCAAGCTGGCCTTCGGCCGGGCGCTGAAGGCTGATCCGAAAGACCTGCGCGCCCGCTACTATATGGGCCGCGCCCGCATCGCCGAGGGCGACGTGGCCGGCGGCGTCGGCGACTGGCGCGCCCTGCTGGACAGCCTGGCCGCCGATGATCCCGCCCGCACCGCGCTGGGCCGCGAGATCGCCCAGGTCCAGGCCGCCGGCGGCCTGCCCGCGGCGCAACCGGCCGCGACCGACAATCCCCAGGTTCAGGGCATGATCGCCGGCATGGTCGAGGGCCTGGCCGCGCGCCTGGCCCAGTCCCCCGACGATCCCGACGGCTGGGTGCGCCTGGTCCGCGCCTATGCGGTGCTCGGCGAGACCGCCAAGCGCGACGCCGCGCTCGCCACCGCCACCGCCCGTTTCAAGGACCAGCCCAAGGTGCTGTCCGCCCTGCGCCAGGCGGCCGACACGCCGTCGCAGTCCAGCCTTCAATCTCCGAAGACCGCCCCATGAGCTTCTGGCCGAAATCCCGCAAGGCGCGCCGGCGCCTGACCATCCTGCTGGCCGTCGCGCCGGTGCTGGCCCTCGCCGTCGGCCTGGCCATGTACGGCATGCGCGACAGCATCTCGCTGTTCTACACGCCGGCCCAGGCCCAGGAGGCCCACGTCAAGCCAGGCCGCAAGGTGCAGTTGGGCGGCCTGGTGAAGCACGGCAGCGTGGTCAAGCATCCCGGCGGCGACGTCGAGTTCGTGGTCGCCGACCAGAAGGCCAGCGCCAAGGTCGTCTATCACGGCGACCTGCCCGACCTGTTCCGCGAGGGGCAGGGGATCGTCGCCGAGGGGACGTTCGACGCGAACGGGACCTTCGTGGCCAAGCAGGTGCTGGCCAAGCATGACGAACGCTACATGCCGCGCGACGTGGCCAAGGCGTTGAAGAAGCAGGGCGAGTGGCGCGGCGAGGGCGCGGGCGCGCCGGCTTACCAATCCTCCCCCCAAGGGGGGGGTGTCGGCGCAGCCGACGGTGGGGGAAGTTCCGCCGCACCGGCCACGCCCCCCTCCGACCTTCGGTCGCCTCCCCCACGGGGGGAGGATCGTCGATGATCGTCGAACTGGGCGCCTTCGCCCTGATCCTGTCGCTGGCCCTGTCGGTCGCCCAGACTGGCCTGTCGGCCGTCGGCGGCGCGCGGCGCTCGGTGGTGCTGGCCGGAGCCGGGCGCGGCGCGGCCGTGGCCGCCTTCCTGGCCGTGGCGACCGCTTTCGCCGCCCTGATCTACGCCTTCGTGGTCTCCGACTTCTCGGTCGCCAACGTCGCGTCCAACTCGCACACCGCCAAGCCCATGCTCTACAAGGTGGCCGGCGCCTGGGGCAGCCATGAGGGCTCGATGCTGCTGTGGTGCCTGGTGCTGACCGGCTACGGCGCGGCCATGGCCTTCTTCGGCGACAGCCTGCCGCCCCGCCTGCGAGCCTACGCCATCGCCATCCAGGGCGCGCTGGGCGTCCTCTTCCTGGCCTATACGGTGTTCGCCTCGAACCCGATGGAGCGGCTGCTGGATCCGCCGATCGAGGGCCGCTCGCTCAATCCGCTGCTGCAGGATCCGGCGCTGGCCTTCCACCCGCCGTTCCTCTACGCGGGCTATGTCGGCTTCTCGGTGGTCTATTCGCTGTCGCTGGCGGCCCTGATCGAGGGCCGGATCGACGCGGCCTGGGCCCGCTGGGTGCGGCCCTGGACCCTGGCGGCCTGGAGCCTCTTGACCATCGGCATCACGCTCGGCGCCTTCTGGGCCTATTACGAGCTGGGCTGGGGCGGCTGGTGGTTCTGGGATCCGGTCGAGAACGCCAGCTTCATGCCGTGGCTGATCGGCGCGGCCCTGCTGCACTCGGCCATCGTCACCGAAAAGCGCGGGGCCCTGCCGGGCTGGACCGCCTTTCTGGCGCTGGCGGCCTTCACCTTCTCGATGCTGGGCGCCTTCCTGGTGCGCTCGGGCGTGCTGACCAGCGTCCACGCCTTCGCCGTCGACCCGACGCGCGGCGTCTTGCTGCTGATCATGATGGGCATAGCCGCTGGCGCGGGCTTCCTGCTGTTCGCGATCCGCGCGCCCAGCCTGAACCCCGGCGGCCAATTCCGCACGATCAGCCGCGAGAGCGCCATCGTCCTCAATAACATCCTGTTGTCGACGGCGACGGCGGTGGTGCTGCTGGGCACTCTGTTCCCGCTGATCCGCGAGGCCATGGACGGCGAGGCGGTCTCGGTCGGCGCGCCGTTCTTCAACCTGACCTTCGTGCCGCTGATGATCCTGGCCTTCGCGGTGCTGCCGGCCGGGCCGCTGCTGGCCTGGAAGCGCGGCGACGCCAAGGGCGTGGCCCGCAAGCTGTGGATCGTGCTGGCCGCCGCCGCCGTGCTGGGCCTCGTCGCCTACGGGATCGTCCAGCCGCGCAAGGCCCTGGCCAGCGCCGGCCTCGTCGTCGGCTTCTGGCTGATCGGCGGCGCGCTGCTGGAGCTGGCCGAGCGCCTGAAGCTGCTGCGCGTTCCCGCCGCCGAGAGCGCCCGCCGAGCTCGCGGCCTGCCGCGCGGCGCCTGGGGCACGACCCTGGCCCACGCGGGTCTGGGGATCTTCGTGCTGGGCGCCTCGTTCGAGACCGCCTGGCGGGTCGAGGCGGCCCAGGCCCTCAGCCTGAACGGCAGCCAGCCCCTGGGCGCCTACACCCTGACCCTGACGCAGGTCGGCACGGTCGAGGGGCCCAACTACCTGGCCGAGCGCGGGATCGTGAAGGTCGTCGACAAGGCCGGCGTCGTCGTCTGCCGGGCCGAGCCCGAGCGCCGCTTCTATCCCACCGGCGGCCAGACCACGTCCGAGGTCTCGATCTGCCCCCGGGTGCTGGACGACATCTACGTGGTCATGGGCGAGCGCCGGGCGGGCGAGGGCGGCAAGCCGGCCTGGCTGATCCGCGCCTATGTGAACCCCTGGGTGCGGCTGATCTTCCTGGGGCCGCTGATCATGGCCATCGGCGGTGCGGTGTCGCTGTCGGACCGCCGCGTGCGCCTGGGCGTCGGGCGTCGGGCTGGGGAGGCGGTGTCGTGAGGACGTTCAAGATCCTCCCCCTAGCGGGGGAGGTGTCGGCGCAGCCGACGGAGGGGGAAGTCTTGCACGCTGGCCTCTCCCCCCTCCGGCGCTTCGCGCCACCTCCACCACTGGGGGGAGGATTTAAGGCCCTCGCCATCGCCGTCGCCTCCATCGCCCTGATGGCCGGCGCCTCCGAGCCGTCGGAGCGGCTGGCCGACCCCGCCCAAGAGGCCCACGCCCGCGCGCTGTTCCGCGAAGTGCGCTGCCTGGTCTGCCAGAACGAGTCGATCGACGACTCCGAGGCCCAGCTGGCCGGCGACCTGCGACGTATTGTCCGGGAGCAGGTCAAGGCCGGACGCAGCGACCGCGAGATCCGCGCGTTTCTCGTGCAGCGCTACGGCGAGTTCGTGCTGCTCAAACCGCCGTTCTCGGCCGGCAACGCCGTGCTGTGGCTGGCTCCGGTGGCTGTCCTGCTGATCGGCGGGGGGCTGATGTTCGGGCTCCTGCGTCGCCGCGAGACAGCAGAGGGCGAGCTTTCGCAGGACGAGGAGGATCGGCTGCGGCGTCTGCTCGAAGACGAATGACACGATTGCGCCGAAAAGGGGCCGCAAGAAGCGCCTTCTGGATCGGAAAGATAAGTCGAGAACCATTGCACCTTTTACTGTCGGGACTAGGTTCTCAGATCAACGGGACCGCGCGCCGGGCGCGCGGGTTGAGGCCAAGGGACCGCGCGGCGCGCGGGTGAGGAAAGACGAGAATGACCGCTAGGAAGTCGGGTTTCATTGTGGGCGCAGTCGCTGGCGCGGGCGTGGCCGCCGCGGCCTTGGCGGGCGTGGGGATGCGCATGGGAACGGCGGGCGCCGCCGAGGCCCCGGCCATCCGTCCCGCCGTCGCCAGCGCGCCGGCCTTCGCGCCGCCGCCCGGCGCGCCGATGTCGTTCGCCGACATCTTCGAGAAGGTTTCGCCCGCGGTCGTCCAGATCAACGTCACGTCCAAGGCCTCGCCCCAGCCCCTGCGCATCCCGGGTCTCGAGGGCTTCGACATCGTCCCACGGGGCAAGAAGGCCCCGGGTCCGGGCAGCCAGCCGGACGGCGACGACGGCGACACGCCGGCCACGCCGAAGCAGCAGTCGGCCGGTTCGGGCTTCTTCATCTCGGCCGACGGCTACATCGTCACCAACAACCACGTCGTGGCCGACGCCGACGATATCCAGGTGGTGATGAAGGACGGCCGCGAACTGAAGGCCACCCTGATCGGCCGCGACGAGGGCACGGACCTGGCGGTGGTCAAGGTCGTCGATCCCAAGGCCAAGGGCGCCGACTTCCCGTATGTGAATTTCGAGAACCAGGCCAAGCCGCGCGTCGGCGACTGGGTCATCACCATCGGCAATCCGTTCGGCCTGGGCGGCACGGCCACGGCCGGCATCATCTCGGCCTATGGCCGCGACCTGCAGGACTCGACCTCGCAGTTCGTGAACTACATCCAGATCGACGCGCCCATCAACCGGGGCAACTCGGGCGG
>NZ_DATFAV010000278.1:0-23973 GCF_035254145.1 Caulobacter sp.
CGAGGTGCCAAAGGTCACGCTGCCATCGGCGGCGGCGGCGTTCGGGGCTTGGGTCGTGCAGCTCACCGAGAAGCCAGACACCACGCCGGCCAGCGTCGAGCCGTTCTGCGTGTAGCAATACTGGTTCAGCTCGCGCTTGAAGAAGGGCGCGCGAACGCCGAGGTTCACGGTCAGGCGGTTGTCCATGAACTTGCCGCGGTATTCGGCGGCGGCCTGGTTCAGCTGGGCGATCGAGAAGCGGTCGCGAGCGCGCAGGAAGCTGCCGTCAGAGGTCAGCACCTTGGCGCCGTGACCATCCTTGCCGCCGAACACGTTGGTCGTGTTGCCCTGGGCGTCCAGCGTCGTGTACTCGCCGGTCTGACGGTGACGGCCGTAGTCGCCGGTGTAGGCGACGCGGATGCGGTGCTGGTCGTTGATGTCCCAGATCAGCGAGCTGGTGACGCTGTAGCGGCGGGTGTTGGTCACGCTCGGCGCGAAGAACGCGACGGTGTCGGCGGTATCGCCGTCGCCGTTCAGGTCCTTGGCGGCGCCGTTCGATCCACGAACCTTGCCGTCGCCTTCGCTGATGGTGGCCAGCTGCGAGCCGCCGTCCGCCAGGGTGTACTGGAACGAGGGGTCGACGGTCAGGCGGACGTTGTCGGTCAGGTGGAACAGGGCCGAGCCGCGGACGCTGCCGGTGTTCGACGGGTTGACCTGGCGACCATAGTAGTTGGAGCAGTTGCCGGGGACGACGACGCCGCTCACCGCCGCGGGATTGCAGACCGCGTCGAAGTCGTAGTTCTTACCGAAGTTGCGGAAGTCGGCCAGCGTCAGAGAACGGATGTTGTTGTTACGGTTCTCGTTGTAGTTCACGGCCAGGCTGACGAAGTCGCCGCGGTCACCGATGTCCTGCATGATGCGGGCGTTGAACTGCTTCTTCTCGAGCGTGCCCGGGCCCTTCCACTTGTCGTACTTCTGGTACGAGCCGGCGATGAAGGCCTTCGTGCCCCACGGGCCGATCGCGCCCGAGTCGAGCACCAGGAAGGCGCGGCGGTAGTTGTCCTCGCCGACCGAGGCGGCGGCGATGCCGCCGAACTCGTTGGCGGGCTTGCGGGTGACGTAGTTGATCGTGCCGCCGGTGGCCGAAGCGGTCGGGCTGTCGACGTCGGTCGTGCCGAGGTTGACGCTGGCGCGGCTGATCAGTTCGGCGTCCAGTTGCTGGTTGGGGTACACGGCGTAGTTGCCGGTGTCGTTCAGCGGAACGCCGTCGAAGGTAACCGAGACGCGGTTACCGTCGAAGCCGCGCAGGCGCAGGTTGCCGCCCGACGAGCCGTACGGGTCGTTGTTGGTGAAGCTCACGCCGGGGAGCAGGTTCAGCGATTGGAACACGTTCTGGCCCGACGACTGGGTGGCCAGGAACTCGGCGTCGACGGAGGCGCGCGACTTCGGCAGCGTCTCGACGATCTGACCGCCCACGGCGCGGGCGCCAGCGGCGGTGACCACGACGTTCTCGACCTCGTTGGCCTGCGAGCCCGTCGATTGGGCCATGGCGACGCCGCCAGCCATCAGGCAACCGACCAGAGCGGTCGACGCCAGGGCGAAATTTTTCATTTTCATACTGAAGGATCCCCTCATTGTTCGCTACGCTCCGGCCCCGACGAGCACGGATCCGCACCGTTTGGGGCCGTTTACAGAAAGTTTTAGAAGGTTTGGTGACGGAAACGCCACGCCCGCCCACAAACTGTCACAAAGCCCCGGAAACGCGGAAGAATTGGTCAGTTTTTTCTTACTTGTTTAATCAGGCGTCATGCGAGCCGCTCACGAATCTCACCCGCAGACGATCGAAAACCGCGCCTGGCGGCTGACCCTGCTGATGGTCGCGGGACTGACCCTCCTGCGCGTGGCGGCGCTGTTCGTGACGCCGTTGGAACTGTACCCGGACGAAGCGCAGTATTGGCTGTGGTCGCGCGAGCTGGCGTTCGGCTATTTCTCCAAACCGCCGATGATCGCCTGGCTGATCTGGCTGACCACGACGATCGGCGGCGACGCCGAGGCGTGGGTCCGGCTGTCGGCGCCGCTGCTGCATGGCCTGACGGCGCTGGTCGTCCATCGCATCGCCCGGCGGCTCTATGGCGGATGGACCGGCCTCGCCGCCGCGGCGATCTACAGCCTGATGCCGGGCGTGGTGCTGTCCTCGGGCCTGATCGCCACCGACGCCCCCCTGCTCTTCTTCCTGTCCCTGACGATCTGGGCCTATGTCGACCTGGCCGACGCCGTCGCCCCGCGCCGCTATTTCGTCGCCGCCGGCATGGGCGCGGCCCTGGGCCTGGCCTTCCTGTCGAAGTACGCGGCGATCTACGCCCTGGGCAGCATCGTCCTGCATTTCGCGATCTCACGGTCGGCGCGTCGCCGTTGGTGTCCGGCGGCGGCGGTCCTGTTCGCTCTCTTCTTCGTGCTGGTGCTGGCCCCGAACTTCGCCTGGAACGCCAGCCACCACTTCTCGACCGTCAAGCACACCGCCTCCAACGCCAACTGGGGCGCGCACCTGTTCAATGTCCGTGAACTGAGCGAATTCCTCCTCTCGCAGTTCGCGGTGTTCGGCCCTGTCCCGTTCGGCGTGCTGCTGGGCGGCGCCCTATGGTTCGGCGTCCAGCGCAAGCTTCAGTCGCAAGACCTTCTGCTGCTGTGCTTCAGCGCGCCGCCGCTGATCATCGTGGCCGGCGAGGCCTTCGTCTCGCGCGCCAACGCCAACTGGGCCGGCGCGGCCTTCGTCGCCGGCTCGGTGCTAGCCGCCGGCTGGCTGCAGCGCTGGAACGTCCGCCGCTGGCTGATCGGCGGCCTGGCGCTCCAGGCCCTGTTCGCCGCCTTCTTCGTCGTCTGCATGATCAATCCGCGCGCCGCCGACGCCGTGGGGCTGTCGAACGGCTTCAAGCGGGTGCGCGGCTGGGACCAGACCGTCCAGGCCATCATCGACCGCACCCGCGAAGAGCAAGCCCTGCGCGGCGGGGTCAGCGCCGTGGCGATGGACGACCGGTTCCTCTACAACGCCGCCGCCTATTACGGCCGCGACTATTTCGGCCAGCCGGGCGCGCCGCCGCTGCGCATGTGGGTGCACGAGGCCAGCCCGCAGAACCAAGCCGAGACCGAAGCCCCGCTGGACGCCGCCTACGGCCGCCGCGCCCTGATGATCAGCCTGGAGGGCGGCTATCGCCCCGAGATCGAGCAGGACTTCAAGACGACCTCTGGCCTGCAGATCTCGCGCGTGCGCCTCGACAAGAAGCGCTCGCGTCGGGTCGACCTGTTCGTCGCCGAAGGCTTCGCGCCCCTGCCCCGCGACCCGATCACCGGCCTACCGCCCGAGCCGAAGCGGAAACCATAGGGCGCTGTCATCCCGGCCGTAGCGCAGCGAAGAGCCGGGACCGCGGCAGGCCGATGCGTTTCCGGCGGTCCCGGATCGGCCCTGCGGGCCGTCCGGGATGACACGCAATTTCGCAGCTAGATCGCGACTTCGAAGGCCGCCTCGGTCTTGGCCCTGACCTCGTCCACCGTGACCCCGGGCGCCAGTTCGATCAGTCGGACCGGCGTCTTGCCACGATTAATCTCGAAGACGCCGAGTTCCGTGATCAGAAGATCCACCACCCCGGCGCCGGTGAGCGGCAGGGAGCAGCGCTTGAGCAGCTTGGGCGCGCCGGACTTCTCGCAGTGGTCCATGACCACCACCACGCGCTTGACGCCGGCGACCAGGTCCATGGCCCCGCCCATGCCCTTGACCATCTTGCCAGGCACCATCCAGTTGGCCAGGTCGCCGTTCTGCGCCACCTGCATGCCGCCCAGGATCGACAGGGCGATGTGGCCGCCGCGGATCATGGCGAAGCTGTCGGCCGAAGAGAAATACGAGCTGCTGTCGAGCTCGGTGATCGTCTGCTTGCCGGCGTTGATCAGGTCGGCGTCCTCTTCGCCCTCGTAGGGGAAGGGACCCATGCCCAGCATGCCGTTCTCGCTCTGCAGCGTCACGGACATGCCTTCGGGAATGTAGTTCGCCACCAGGGTCGGAATGCCGATGCCAAGGTTCACATAGAAGCCGTCCCGCAGCTCCTTGGCGGCGCGGGCCGCCATCTCGTCGCGCGTCCAGGCCATTACGCTTGCTCCTGAGTCTTTTGCTCGTGGGGGCGGGTGGTGACCCGCTCGATGCGCTTCTCGAACTTGGCGCCCTTGATGATGCGGTCGACATAGATGCCGGGCGTATGGATGGCGTCCTTGTCCAGGGCGCCGACCTCGACCAGTTCCTCGACCTCGACGACGGTGGCGCGGCCGGCCGTGGCCATCATCGGATTGAAGTTCCGCGCCGTCTTTCGGTAGATCAGGTTGCCCTCGGCGTCGCCCTTCCAGGCCTTGACGATCGCGAGGTCGGCGGTCAGGCCGCGCTCCATCACGTACATCTCGCCGTCGAACTCGCGGACCTCCTTGCCTTCGGCCACCAGTGTGCCGTAGCCAGTGCGCGTGAAGAAGGCGGGGATGCCCGCTCCGCCCGCACGAATGCGCTCGGCCAGCGTGCCTTGCGGATTGAACTCCAGCTCCAGTTCGCCGCTCAGGTAGAGCTGTTCGAACAGCTTGTTCTCGCCCACATAGGACGAGACCATCTTCTTGATCTGGCGATTTTCCAGCAGGATGCCCAGGCCAAAGCCGTCGACGCCGCAATTGTTGGAGACGACCGTGAGGTCCTTGACCCCCGCTTCGCGGATCGCCGCGATCAGGTTTTCCGGGATGCCGCAGAGACCAAAGCCCCCGGCCATGATGGTCATGCCGTTCTCGAGCAGCCCGGCCAGGGCCTCGACGGCGTCCTTCTTCACCTTGTCGACCATGGTGTCTCCCTGTTCAGAACCCGTCGGGCCTTATGCCGAACCCGACGAGCCTTTTTGTCCGAGGCGGATGAAAAGGCTGCCTTTCCACGCCCGCCCGGCTATTGGCGAACCGTGTCGCCCGAGCCACGAAGAAATTCAACCCTTGATGAATTATTTTTCCGGAGAGGTCACTGATGCCCGACGCTAGCACCGGCTCCGTGACGCCCGCCACCTCGCGCGTGCTTCTGGTGCTGGCCCACCCCGCGCTTGAACGCTCTCGCGCCAACCGGGCCCTGGCCAAGGCGGCCAAAAGTCTTTCCGGCGTCACCTTCAAGGATCTCTACGAGACCTATCCCGACTTCGTGGTCGACATCGAGACCGAGCAGGCCGACCTGGTCGCGCACGATGTCGTGGCCCTGCAGTTTCCGCTGTTCTGGTATTCGACCCCGGCCCTGATGAAGGAGTGGCTGGATCTGGTCTGGCTGCACGGCTTCGCCTATGGCGAAGGCGGCGAGGCCCTGAAGGGCAAGCGTCTGTTCGTGGCCTGCACCACCGGCGCCAGCGCCAAGGCCTATCACGCCCACGGCTACAACCGCTTCAGCATGGACGAGTTCCTGCGGCCGCTGGAGCAGACCGCCCACCTGTGCGGCATGGAATGGGAGACACCGTTCGTGGTGCACGGCGCTTCGGTCAAGGACGACGCGGCCCTGAAGGCCGAGGCCGAGCGCTACAGGGCGCGTGTCGCCTCGCTGCTGCCCGCGCCGCTTATTTCCGGCAAGGCGGAGGCGTAGGACGCATGGAGAACTTCCTCACCCAGACCCTGGTCTATCTGGGCGCGGCCGTCGTCTCGGTGCCGATCGCCAAGCGGCTGGGGCTCGGTTCCGTGCTGGGCTATCTGATCGCCGGCGTCGTCATCGGGCCCTACGCCCTGTCGCTGGTCGGCGCCCAGGCCGACGTCATGAAATTCGCCGAGTTCGGCGTCGTCATCCTGCTGTTCCTGATCGGGCTGGAGGTGCAGCCCTCGATGCTGTGGGACATGCGCAAGGCCATCTTCGGCTTCGGGGGCGCCCAGGTGGTCGGCACCTCGGTGGCCATAGCCGGGGTCTCGATGCTGCTGGGCCTGCCGTGGCAGACGGCCCTTGCGGTCGGGATGGTGCTGGCCATGTCGTCCACCGCCATCGTGCTGCAGACCCTCGACGAAAAGGGGCTTCGGCAAGGGCCGGTCGGCCGCGCCGCCTTCGGCATCCTGCTGCTCCAGGACCTGGCGGTCATCCCGATGTTCGCCCTGCTGCCTTTGCTGGCGACCGTGGCCCCGACCGTCCACGCCGACGCCGGCGGCCACGGCGGCAGCCTGGTCTCGCACCTACCGATCTGGGCCCAGACCCTGTCGGTATTCGCGGCCGTGGCGGCCGTGGTCGGCGGCGGACGCTACCTGGTCAGGCCGATCTTCCGCTTCATCGCCGAGGCGCGGCTGCGCGAGATCTTCACCGCCGCCGCCCTGCTGATCGTGGTGGGGGTCGCCAGCCTGATGCAGATGGTCGGCCTGTCTCCCGCGCTCGGAGCCTTCCTGGCCGGGGTGGTGCTGGCCGAAAGCGAGTTCCGCCGCGAACTGGAAACCGACATCGAGCCCTTCCGGGGCCTGCTGCTGGGCCTCTTCTTCATCACCGTCGGCGCCGGGGTGAACCTGCCGCTGATCGCCAGCCAGCCCCTGACCTTGATCGGCCTGGTGCTGGGACTGATGCTACTGAAGTTCCTGGTTCTACTGGGGTTGGCGCGCCTGTTCGGCGCTCCCCTGCGCGGCGCGGCCGCCGTCGCCACGGCCCTGGCCCAGGGCGGCGAGTTCGCTTTCGTCCTGCTCAGCTTCACGGTCGGGGCCGGCGTGATCGGGGCCGAGTTGGCCGCCTTGCTGACGGCCGCGGTCGCGGTCTCGATGGCCCTGACGCCGGTGGCCATGATCCTCTACGAGCGGGTGGCGGCCCTGATGGACGCGGCCATTCCCGACGTCGCGCCCGACACCGGCGCCTTCGACGAGGGCGAACCGGACATCATCATCGCCGGCTTCGGCCGCTTCGGGCAGATCACCGGCCGTCTGCTGTCGGCCAACGGCTTCAAGTCGACGGTGCTGGACAGCGACATCGAACAGATCGAGCTGCTGCGGCGCTTCGGCCGGCGAGTGCACTATGGCGACGCCACCCGGCTGGACCTGCTGCGCGCGGCTGGCGCCGAGCGCGCCCGCATGCTGATCGTGGCTCTGGACGATCGCGAAAAGGCGGTCGAGCTGGTCGAGACGGCGCGCAAGGCCTTCCCCGACCTCGTCATCCTGGCCCGGGCCTGGGATCGCCGCCACGCCTACGACCTGCTGTCCAATGGCGCCGATGCGGTGGAGCGCGAGACGTTCGAGTCGGCGCTGGCCATGGGCGCGACGGCGCTGCAGAAGCTGGGCTTCCGCGCCCATCGGGCCCATCGCGCCGCCGCCTACTTCCGCCGCCACGACCGGCGGATGTTCGAGGAGCTGCGGCCGATGTGGGGCCAGGAAGAGGCCTACATCCTGGCCTCGCGCGACGCGGCCCAGACCATGGACCGCCTGCTGGACGCCGACCTGCACCGCATGCGGCCCGGCGACGCCGGCGGCGCCTGGGACACGGCCAGCCTGGACGAGGAACTGCGGGAGCGCGCCCAGCAGGAAGGCGCCGACTAGAGCCTATGGGCCGCCGCGCTCAGGCGCCGTCCAGGGCGCGCAGCCAGTCGGGCAGGCCCTGGTCCCGGGCGGCGGCGGCCATGGCGCGCATCGCCGCCGTCGCACCGATCTCCCGCGCCTCGCCGGGGCTCAGCCCGAAGCGCGTCTTGAAGGCGCGGGCGAAGCTGGACCAGGCGGCGAAGCCGTGACCCTCGGCCACCTGGCTCAGCGGCAGGTGACGCAGAGACGGGTCGGTAAGGGCGTCGAACGCGCGGCGCAGGCGCCGTCCCTGGATATGCTCGCGCACGCCGCCCAGCGGCGCGAACAGACGATAGAGCGAGGCCCGCGACAGCCCGAACCTGTGGCACAGCAGACCGGGCCCCAGGTACGGATCGTGGAGGTTCGCGTCGATGAACCGGCGGATGCGGGCGATCTGAGACTCCGCCATGGCGGCGCGAACGGTGGGATTGTCCGAGGCGGGCAAGGCCAGGCCGGCCAGCAGATCGATGGCGGTGCGCCCGACTACTGGCGCCTCCTCCAGTCCCAGGTCGCCGGCGACGCTCCACAGGGTCTCGATGTGGCTCTTCAGCAGGCGCGCGGCGGCGGTGTCGCGCCGCAGGACCTGACCGTGCAGGTCGTCCAGGTCGCGGTCGCGCGCGGCGAAGGCCTCGCGCGGGATCGCCAGGTTGAAATTGGCGCACGACAGGGCCTCGGACTGGAACGGTCGCGTCAGGTCAAGCAGACAGACGTCGCCCGCCTGGGTCGTGATCTCGTCGCGATAGGCCTCGCGCCGGTCGCCTCCCGCGGTGATGATCTGAACCAGGATCAGGTCCAGCCCCGTGGCGGCGACCTTGCGGTGATCGCGCCCGTAGGCATAGCGCGCGCCGCTCATGTGGGCCTGGCCCAGCAGCATGGGCCCGACATTGACGCTGCTGATCCACAGGTCCGGCCCGGCGGCCTCCACGTCGCGCAGCCGGGTGTCGAAAACCGGCGAGATCGCCTCGGCGAAGTCGGTGACGCCCCGACGGCCCGGAGAGATGCGCGTCCCCGCCTGGTGACGCGGAAGCTGGAGCGAAAGCGACATAGGGCGCTCGAAACATCATGCGCGCCGAGACGACAAATCCCGTCTGCGCTCATCCTACTCCATGCCGCCTAAGCTCCGCCGTGTCGAGGGCGGGCGCACCGCGTCTCAGAATTATGCCGCCACGTCTCAAAGTGGCCCCAAGCGAATTGGCGCCCCGCGCCCAACGGACTAGGCGCGTCCGGCGGCGAACGAAATCGCCGTTCGTTCCCATCGATAAAGGATGACCATCATGCGTTGCCCGCCCGTTCTGCACACGGACCGTCCCGGTTCGCGTCTCGGCTGATCCAGCCTATCCGGCGCGGGTCCCTCGGATCCGCGCCGCTCTATTTCGAGCCGTCGAAACTTGACCTACGTTCCCGCCTATGTCCGCCCCGCCCAGCCGGGAGACGCCCAGCGCCTGGCGGCGCTGATGGAGCCCTCGCGACGGGCCGCTCTCGAAGCCTCGATGGCCGGATCGGCCGAGGATTGCCTGCCCCTGTTCCACGAGGTCAGCCGCGATTGCTGCCTGACGATCATGGACGACGAGGTGGGCCCCGTCGGCATGTTCGGCGCCTCGCCCCACCCCTCGGCGCCGGCGCTGGGCCTGGTGTGGCTTGTGGCGACAGACCGTCTGGGCGCGCGGCACCACCGCATCTTCCTGCGCCAGTGCGCGCGCTGGATCGAGCACATGCTCGAACGCTATCCCGTACTCTTCAACCTGGCGCCGGAGCACGACGAACTGGAGCTGCGCTGGCTGAGGTGGTGCGGCTTCGAGTTCATCAGCCGCTACGACGCCTACGGCCCGACCGGCGGGCCGCACATCCTGTTCGCCCGCGCCCGGGACGAGGCCGCGCGACGCGAGCACGACCTGCTGTTCACCGAGGGGCCGTTCGCCTATTCGGCCGCCTGACTTCCAGTCGCCGGCTTGCGCCCGACGCGGCGGAACAACGTCGCCAAGGCCTCGAACAGCCCCTTCTGCGAAGCGCGGTGATAGAGGGAGTCGGGCGCCAGCGCCTGGGTCAGCCGCGCATGGGCCTTGCCCAGATTGTGATAGGGCAGACGCGGCATCAGGTGGTGCAAGGCGTGGTAGCGCAGCCCCACCGGCGCCCATAGCTCGGAGGCCAGGTTGGGCGGCGGCACGTTCACCGAGTCCAGGAACTGCTCGTCCAGGCTCATCTTGCCGCCGTCATTGTCCCAGTGGTGGGCGACGAGGGTGCGGGCCTGGTTGAGGAAGGTGGCCAGCGAGAAGATCACAAGGCCTGTCAGAACCAGGCGAACCGGCAGCCAGCCGGCGATGGTCGCGGCGATCACCGCCCAGGACCACAGCCAGCAGGCGATGTCCTGGGCCAGCCACTCGGGCCGCATGCGGGCCATGTCCTCGCGCACGAAGTCGGGATTGATCACCAGGGCCGACAGGCGTTGCTTCACGAACCGGCGCAGCGGCGGCGCCACGAACGACAGCGGCGTCAGGATCGCCGAGCGGATGACGACGCCGACCGGCGCCAGCAGCGCCACCAGCAGAAAGCCGGCCAGGGACAGCGGCGTATAGCGCGACAGCGGCATGTATTCCGGATCCAGCGCCGTGCCGAAGCGGTCCTTGACGTGGTGAATGTTGTGCACGCCCTCGTACATCATCGAGGGGGTCATCAGCGGGACGCCGACCAGCACGTTCCAGCCCAGGCGGAAGCCCGGCGCCTCGTCGTCACGGATGTGGGTCAGCTCGTGGATGAAGCTCAAGGCCCGATAGAGGGCCAGCATGCTGACCAGGCCCGCCAGCAGGCCGACCGCGAGGCTCGTCGTGGTCGCGGCCAGTAGGAAGCCGCCCCACATCAGGGCCGCCGACAGCAGCAGGTCGATCCAATAGATGGCCGCGTTCGGCCTCATCAGATCTTCGGTCAGGGCGTAGGCCTGCCGGGTCAGGCTGACCGTGTCGCTCGCTGTCTTGGCCACATCATCCTCGCGCCGCGCTCTCGTGGGTGACGAATTGGCGACGACGCGGTGGAAAAGCAACCGCTTCGTGCTCGTAAGGGCGATCCCGCCTCCGGCCAGGAAGCCGGATCGCCCTCCGCGAGCCTACCGGGTCAGGGGCCGCAGGATGACCTCAACGCGGCGGTTCTGGGCGCGGCCGGCGGCGGTGGAATTGTCGGCGATCGGCTGGCGCTCGCCCATGCCGGCCACGAAGATGCGATCCTGCAGCACCCGGCCCTGACCGGTCAGATAGCCGGCCACGGCGCTGGCGCGGCGCTCCGACAGGGACTGGTTGTAGTCGTCCGGACCACTGGAGTCGGCATGGCCGACGACGTCGATGGTGGTCTGCGGATAGGCGTTCAGGGTGCGGGCCACGTCGTCCAGCACGCGCAGGAACTGCGGCTGGATGTCGGACTTGTCGACGTCGAAGGTCACGTCGCTGGGCATGACCAGGACGATCTGGTCGCCGTTGCGGCGGATCATCACGCCCGAGCCTTCCAGGCTGCGGCGGAAATCGGCCTGCTGGCGGTCCATGTAGTTGCCGATCGCGCCACCGGCCAGGGCGCCGACGCCCGCGCCGATCAGCGCGTTCTTGCGGCCTTGCTCGCCCTTGTTGGTGTTGGTCAGGTAGCCCAGCAGGGCCCCCGCGCCCGCCCCGGCCAGGACGCCCGTTCCGGTGTTGTTGCGCACCGGCATGCCGGTATAGGGATCGGTCGTCGTACAGGCGGCCAGAGCGCCCGCGCCGATCAGGACAGCGGCCATAGCAAACTTGCGCGTCATCGCAACCCTCGCCTCTTTGTTGTAGATCAAGGTCAGACGGGCAAACGCCCGACTTATGGTCAAGTTCCGCCCGAACGCCCTGGCTACGACGAACGCGCTTCGCTTTCGTTCGCCGCCCAGTGTAGTAAGAAGGAACTTACTCATTCAGAAGCTCGCAGATCCAAGGCCCGTCGACGTGTCCAACTCCGCCATCGAACCGGTTTCCTTCTCGCTGTACGCCAAGGACTTCCAACGCTTCGCCCAGGAGCTTGGCGCGTCCTTCGAACGCTACGGCTTCGCGGTCCTGTCGGACTATGACCTCGATCAAGCCCGCATCGACGCGGCGGTCGACGCGGCCAAGGCGTTCTTCGCCCTGCCCACCGAGACCAAGAAGCAATACGCCGGCGTGAAAGGCGGCGCGCGCGGCTACATCCCGTTCGGGGTCGAGACCGCCAAGGGCGCCGACCATTACGACCTCAAGGAATTCTGGCACATGGGCCGCGACCTGCCGCCCGGCCACCGCTTCCGCGCCCACATGGCCGACAATGTCTGGCCAGCCGAGATTCCCGCCTTCAAGCACAATGTCAGCTGGCTCTACAACGCGCTGGACGGCATGGGCGGCAAGGTGCTGGAGGCGGTCGCGACCTATCTGAAGCTGGACCGCGACTTCTTCACGCCGACCGTCAAGGACGGCAACAGCGTGCTGCGCCTGTTGCACTATCCGCCGATCCCGCTCGACGCCACCGGCGTGCGCGCCGGCGCGCACGGCGACATCAACACCATCACCCTGCTGCTCGGCGCCGAAGAAGGCGGGCTTGAGGTGCTGGACCGCGACGGCCAGTGGCTGCCGATCAACCCGCCGCCCGGCTGCCTGGTCATCAACATCGGCGATATGCTGGAGCGGCTGACCAACCACGTCCTGCCCTCGACCATCCACCGCGTGCAGAACCCGCCGCCGGAGCGCCGCGGCGTGCCGCGCTATTCGACGCCGTTCTTCCTGCACTTCGCGTCGGACTACGAGATCAAGACCCTGCCCAACTGCATCACGGCGCAGAACCCGGATCGCTATCCGGAATCGATCACCGCCGATGAATTCCTCCAGCAGCGTCTGCGCGAGATCAAGCTCGTCTGACGCGACCGCCCGGCTCGAGCGGGAGAGGGCGACGGCCACGCGGCCGTCGCCCTTTCTATTTGGCGATGCGCAAGGATGAGATTTCCTGGGCGATCGATTTGAAGACGGTCTTCAGCTCCGAGCCCGTGGCCGGGAAATAGACGTGGTCGGCGTCGGTGGCGCAGTATCTCAGCATGCTGACGGCGCTGGCGTCGTTGACGTCGAAGCCCACCGTGAAGATGGTCAGCCTGTAGGCCGGGTTCTTCATGGCGTCGCATAGTTTGCGGGTCTGGGTGAAAGGGTCGCCGTTGGTGGCGTTGCAGTTGATGTGGTCGTCCGTGGCGCCGCTGCCCGACCCTGCGTCCTTGGCGATCACGCCCTTGCAGTAGGGCGTGTTGAAGGCCCCATCGGTCATCAGCACCACCACCTTCATCAGGTCGCGACCGCCGTAGGCGGCCGGGCGCTGGGACGCGTAGGGCCAGAGATAGCCGAAGTTCGGCGAGATCATGTACCAGCCCCAGGCGAACCCGACTTGGCCGGCGGTGGAGCCGCCGATCCCCAGGGCGTTGATCTGGGCCTTCAGCGCGGCGCGGTCGCTCGACAGCGGCGTGATGCTCGCCGTCGGGCAGGGGTTGGCCTGGGTGCCATTGGAGGCCGTTGTCGGGTAGTTGCGCCCCACCGACGCGACGCTGGGCGCGACGTCGGTATAGGCCTCGGTTCCGGTGCGTTCGGTGACGCAGGTGCTGATGGCGCGCGTCTCGTTGGTGTAGTTGGCGCTCGTGTAGGCGATGTTCTCGCAGCCCGGATTGGTGCTGGTGTTGCAGGTCGCGATCCCGCCCGAAACGTAGTTGGGCGCGCTCGAGGTGCTGGCGTTGATCGTGAAGCTGTTCGTCGAGACCGCGGTGACGTTGTAGGTGTTTCCGTTCAGGGCGGTTGGACCGGACACCCCGCTGATCGTGACCTTGTCGCCGACGATGAAACCATGCGCGGCCGAGGTGACGACGGCGGGATTGGCCTTGCTGATGTTGGTGATGGTCCGCGCGGTCACCGGCCCGCGAATGGCGTCGGCATAGGCGGACCCGACATTGACGCCCACCGAATAGGGCACGATGGCCACCTTCGAATAGAAGGGCTCCTGGACGTCCTTGACCACGATATCCACCAGGTCCGAGGCGCCCGTCTTCAGGTCGGTGATCCGCGATCCCGACATCGAACCGGTGATGTCCAGCACCACCGCGACCTCCAGGTCCACGGACGAGCGCACGACATCCGAGGTGGCCGTCACGGTGAAGTCCGACTTGGTCCACAGATTGGCGATGATCGGCTTCAGCGTCGCGGTGGCGGTCCCGATGATGTGGTTGTCGACGCCGGCCTTGAACGTCGCGTTCGAGGCGGTCAGGCCCAGATTCATCCCGGCGATCTCGGCCATGAAGGCCGGGTCGCCCACCGCCTCGAGCCCCGCGTCGGTGACCGCCGTCGAGCGCGCCGCGAACAGGGTCGCCGCGTCCAGGGCGTCCTGCATCTGGCGCCGCTGTAGGCTGACCCGGCCAAGGTCCACCAGGGCGAAGACCAGGATCGACAGCGGAATGGCCAGCAGGGCGAACTGGACGGCGATCGCGCCCCGCTGATCACCCTTCAGACGCCCGATCAGGGCGTAGGCGCCCTGACAAAGGCGTTGGAAGAAGCGGCGCGGACGCGACATGAAACAATCCAGGCGAGGTTTCCAGGACCTTGGCCCACGGCGGTGAACAAGCCGGTAACACCTTCGGTGAACGCCGGCGCGAACCGCCCCTTCGACTCCGGGCCCGCCTGCGGCTAAACAGCGCCCATGCCGTTCACCGCCACCGTCCTGACCATGTTCCCCGAGGCCTTCCCCGGCCCGCTCGGCGTCTCGATGATCGGGACCGCCTGGAAGGAACAGGATCTGTGGCGCCTGGAAACGCTGGACATTCGGGCCTTTTCCAAGGATAAGCGCGGCTTCCTCGACGACACCCCCGCGGGTGGCGGCGCGGGAGCCGTGCTCAAAGCGGACGTCATCGCCTCTGCGCTCGACAGCGTGGACATCGGCGGGCGGCCGCTTTTGTACATGAGCGCCCGGGGCAGGCCCCTGACCCAGGCGCGCGTAAGGGAGTGGTCCAAGGCGCCCGGCATCGTGGTGCTGTGCGGCCGCTTCGAGGGGGTGGATCAACGGGTGCTCGACGCCCGCGGGTTCGAGGAGGTCTCGGTCGGAGACGCGGTTCTCGCCGGTGGCGAGGCGGCGGCGATGGTCGTGATCGAGGCGTGCGTTCGATTGGCTCCAGGTGTGCTGGGGAACATCGAGAGCACGCTGGAAGAAAGCTTCGAGGACGGTCTCCTCGAGCATCCGCAGTACACGAGACCGCGGACGTTCGAAGGGCTGGATATCCCCGAGGTGCTGCTGTCGGGCGATCACAAACGGATCGACCAATGGCGCAAGCATATGCGTGAAGAGACTACTCGCGAGCGGCGGCCCGATCTCTGGGAAGCGCATCTCGCCAATCAACAGGCAAAAGGCGGCCCGAAAACGGGTAAGCCCAAGGAGAAATGATCATGGCGATCAATATCATCGCTCAACTCGAGCAAGAAGAATCGGCCCGTCTGCTGGCCGCCCGCGCGATCCCGGACTTCCGTCCCGGCGACACCCTGCGCGTCAACGTGAAGATCAAGGAAGGCGAGCGCGAGCGCGTTCAGGCCTACGAAGGCGTCTGCATCGCCCGCGCCGGCACGGGCGTCCACGAGAGCTTCACGGTCCGCAAGATCTCGTTCGGCGAAGGCGTGGAACGTCTGTTCCCGCTGCTCTCGCCGAGCATCGAAAGCATCGAAGTCAAGCGTCGCGGCGTCGTCCGTCGCGCCAAGCTGTACTACCTGCGCGACCGTCGCGGTAAGTCGGCCCGTATCGCCGAACGCGCCGGTGGCAACACCAAGGCTTCGGCTTCGTCGGAAGACTAAGTCTCCGATCTCCGGAAATGAACGAGGCCCTGGCGGAAACGCCGGGGCCTTTTTCTTGGTCGGGATCTGTCGCGGCCCAACGGTCAAGCTTCGGTGCGATCGCACTCATCTTGACAAAACCGCGTTCCGTGAGATGGTTAACCACCCCCGGCGTTCGCCGGGCTTCCTGACCGTCTCCTTTCTAGTGGACGGCCCTCTTCGGGCGGAGCCATCGGCCCCCGAAGGCTGAAAAATGATGCTAGGGCGCGCCGAAACCATGGGCGCGCCCTATGTCGTTCGGCAGGCCGGCGCCCACCCGGCGCTAGAATTTGGGCGCAAGAATTTAGCCCCATGCCCGCCCACCACTGGATTTTGGCGCACGATCCGCCCTATATCCCCGCCATGTCCGGCAAAACCCTTTACGACAAGATCTGGGACGCCCACGTCGTCAGCGAGACCGACGGCGAGGCCATCCTCTATATCGACCTGCACCTGATCCATGAGGTGACCACGCCGCAGGCCTTCGCCGGCCTTCGCGCGGCGGGCCGCAAGGTGCGCCGTCCCGACCGCACGCTGGCGGTGGCGGACCACAACATCCCGACCGAAGGCCAGGCGCTGGGCGTCGACGCGGTCAAGGACGAGGAAGCGCGCCTCCAGCTCAAGACGCTGGCGCGCAACGTCGCCGACAACGGGATCGAGTTCTTCCCGATGGGCGATATCCGCAACGGCATCGTCCACGTGGTCGGTCCCGAGCAGGGCCGCACCCAGCCGGGCATGACCATCGTCTGCGGCGACAGCCACACCTCGACCCACGGCGCCTTCGGGGCCCTGGCCCACGGCATCGGCACCTCGGAGGTCGAGCACGTGCTGGCCACCCAGACCCTGCGCCAGAAGAAGGCCAGGAACATGCTGGTCCGCGTCGACGGCCAGCTGGCCCCAGGCGTGACCGGCAAGGATATCGCCCTGGCCGTGATCGGCGAGATCGGCACGGCCGGCGGCACCGGCTACGTCATCGAGTTCGCCGGCGAGGCCGTGCGGGCGCTGTCGATGGAGGGCCGCATGACCCTCTGCAACCTGACCATCGAGGGCGGCGCCAAGGCCGGCCTGGTGGCGCCGGACGAGAAGACCTTCGCCTATATCCAGGGCAAGCCCTCCGCTCCCAAGGGCGCGGCCTGGGACATGGCCCTGAGCCACTGGAAGACCTTCTTCACCGACGAAGACGCCGTCTTCGACCGCACCGTCGTCATCGACGGTGCGGCCCTGGTCCCGATGGTCACCTGGGGCACGTCCCCCGAGGACGTCATCCCGGTGACCGGCAACGTCCCGGATCCGGAGAGCTTCGCCACGCCCGACAAGCGCGCCGCTGCTCATCGCGCCCTGGACTACATGGGCCTGACCGCTGGCCAGCCGATCTCGGAAGCCAGGATCGACCGCGTCTTCATCGGCTCGTGCACCAACAGCCGCATCGAGGACATGCGCGCCGCCGCCGCCGTGGTGCAGGAGGCCTTCCTGCATGGCCGCCTGGTGGCCCCGCACGTCAAGGCGATGGTCGTGCCCGGCTCGGGCTTGGTGAAGGAGCAGGCCGAGGAAGAAGGCCTGGACGCCATCTTCAAGGCGGCCGGCTTCGACTGGCGCGAGCCCGGTTGCTCGATGTGCCTGGCCATGAACCCCGACAAGCTGGCTCCGCAGGAGCGCTGCGCCTCGACCAGCAACCGCAACTTCGAAGGCCGTCAGGGCCGCGCCGGCCGCACGCACCTGGTCTCGCCGGCCATGGCGGCGGCGGCGGCGATCGCCGGACATCTCGTGGACGTGCGCACCCTGCTTTCGGAGACCGCCCAATGAAGGCCTTCACCCGCCTGGACGGCCGCGCGGCTCCGCTGGAGCTGGCCAATATCGACACCGACCAGATCATCCCCAAGCAGTTCCTCAAGACCGTGGAGCGCGAGGGCCTGGCCAAGGGCCTGTTCTACGACTTCCGCTTCGACGGCGACGGGAACGAGATCAAGGACTTCGTGCTCAACAGGCCCGAGTACAAGAACGCCAGCGTGCTGATCGCCGGCGACAACTTCGGCTGCGGCAGTTCGCGCGAACACGCCCCGTGGGCGCTGATGGACTTCGGCATCATGTGTGTGATCTCGACCAGTTTCGCCGACATCTTCAACAACAACTGCTTCAACAACGGCCTCCTGCCAGTGGTGGTGAAGCCCGAACAGCTGGCCGTGCTGATGGACGAGGCCAAGGGCGGCAACCACATGGTCAGCGTCGACCTGGAGGCCCAGACCGTGGTCTCGCCGTCGGGGAAGACCTTCACGTTCGACATCGATCCCGTCCGCAAGGAGAAGATGCTCAAGGGCCTCGACGCCATCGGCGAGACCCTGCAGCACGGCGGCGACATCGACCTGTTCGAGAGCAAGCGCGCGATCAGCCAGCCCTGGCTGGAGGTTTGAAACCGTAAAAACTGTGATCCCGGTCAAGCGCGAAGCGCGCAGAACCGGGACCGCCAGAAACACCGGCGCTTGCCGCGGTCCCGGCTCTACGCTGCGCTGCGGCCGGGATGACAACTCAGATAGGGCTTCGAGATGACACTCATCCTCGCCGGCACGATCCGCATCGCGCCCGACCGCCTGGCCGATCTGCGTCCGCACCTGCGGGCCCAGGTCGAGGGCACGCGGGCCGAGCCGGGCTGCCTGGACTACGCCCTGACCGAGGACCCGCTGGATCCCGGCCTGATCCGGGTCTACGAGCACTTCGAGAGCGAGGCGGCGTTGGAGCACCACCGCGCCACCCCGCACATGGCCGCCTGGCGCGCCGCCTGCGCCGACCTGGGCGTGCACGGCCGCGACCTGTCGTCGTTCGACGTTTCCGACTACCGCAAGATCTAGAGAGAAGCCCCATGTCGACCCTGCTGCTCCTGCCCGGCGATGGTATCGGCCCCGAAGTTTGCGCGGAGGTGCGCCGCGTGGCGGCCGCCCTCACCCCGGACCTGAAGGTCGAGGAAGCCCCTTACGGCGGCGCCAGCTACGACGCCCACGGCACGCCGCTGCTGGACGCGGTGCGCGACCAGGCCATCGCCAGCGACGCGGTGCTGATGGGCGCGGTCGGCGGGCCCAAGTGGGCGAACGCGCCGCGTCACCTGCGTCCGGAAGCGGGCCTGCTGAACCTGCGCAAGGCCATGGACGTCTACGCCAACCTGCGCCCGGCCTATTGCTTCGAGGCCCTGGCGGGCGCCTCCAGCCTGAAGCCGGAGCTGGTCTCGGGCCTGGACATCATGTTCGTGCGCGAACTGGTCGGCGGGGTCTATTTCGGCCAGCCGCGCGGCATCGAGGACCTGCCGGACGGCCAGAAGCGCGGCTTCGACACCCAGGTCTACACGACCAGCGAGATCGAGCGCGTCGGCCGGGTGGCCTTCGAACTGGCCCGCGGGCGGACCAACAAGGTCCACTCCGCCGAGAAGTCGAACGTCATGGAGTCGGGCCTGCTGTGGAGGCAGGTCATCACCGAGCTGCACGCCCGCGAATACTCGGACGTCCAGCTGGAGCACATCCTGGCCGACAACTGCGCCATGCAGCTGGTGCGCGCGCCCAAGCAATTCGACGTCATCGTCACCGACAACCTGTTCGGCGACATCCTGTCCGACGCCGCGGCCATGCTGACCGGCTCCTTGGGCATGCTGCCCTCCGCCGCCCTCGGCGCGCCGGGCAAGCCAGGCCTCTACGAGCCGATCCACGGCTCGGCCCCCGACATCGCCGGCAAGGGCCTGGCCAATCCGCTGGCCGCCATCCTGTCGTTCGAGATGGCTCTGCGCTGGTCGCTGAACCAGGCCGAGGCCGCCGACAAGCTGCTGGCGGCCGTCAAGAAGACGCTCGACCAAGGCGCCAAGACAAAGGATCTCGGCGGCTCGCTAAACACTGTCCAGATGGGCGACGCCGTCATCGCCAACATCGACTAACCTTTATATACCCTTGTTATATGCAATATTTGCAATGAGTCTTTAAATCTTATCCCCGAATTCTGCGGATCAACTCACAGAGATGCGCGGGGTTCGGGGATATGCGGTACCAAGATTTCAAGATCTCAGTAAAACTTGGCGTCGCGTTTATCGCCCTGATCGTCATTTCGGCGATCTCGTCCGGAATGGTCTTCGCTAGCCTCAAGAAGATCGAGGACGCTTCGGTCTCGACCCAGCGCAGCCTGGCCCTCGCCGCCCAGGCCGAGGAGATCATGAGCCTGGCGCTGGAGCAGCAGAACGCGCTGCGCGGCTACGTCATCCTGGGTGATCCCAAGTTCGCCAACACCTACGCCGAGGCCAAGGAGAAGTTCGACCAGCGTCTCGACGCCTTCGAGGCCAAGACCAAGGTCCCCGAGCAGAAGACCCGGGTCCAGAACCTGCGTGGCGCCATGGCCGACTGGCGCCGTGACATCGCCGAACCGGCCGTGGCGCTCATGGCCGATCCAGCCGCCGGTCGCGACCAGGCCGGCCAGCTGGTCGGCAAGAAGAGCCTGACCAAGATCCGCGCCATCCAGGGCGAACTGATCACCGCAGCCAAGGAGCGCGTCGCCATCCGCTCCGCCGAGGCGGTCGCGGCGCAGAGCACCGCCAACTGGGCGCTGATCATCGGCGGCGCCTTCTCGCTGGCGACCGCCGGCCTGATGGGCTGGCTGCTATCGCGCGCGATTGGCGCGCCGGTCGCCGAGATGACCGCGGCCATGCGCCGCCTGGCCAGCGGCGACAACACCGTCGACGTGCCCGCCATGGGTCGCAAGGACGAGGTCGGCGAGATGGCCGACGCCGTCGCCCACTTCAAGAGCGCCGCCATCGAGAAGATCCGCCTGGAATCGCTGGCCGCCGCCCACCGCGCCGAGGTCGAGGCCGAACGCGAGCAGCGCGAACGCGAGAAGGCCGCCGAGGCCGAGACCGACGCCGTCGCCATCCGCGCCCTGGGCGAGGGCCTTGACCGCATGGCCTCCGGCGACCTGACCTTCCGCATCACTGTCCCGTTCGCGCCCAAGGCCGCCCAGCTGAAGAGCGATTTCAACACCGCCGCCGAGCGGCTGCGCGACGCCCTGCGCGGTATCAACGGCGCCACGAGCGGCATCCACGCCGGCTCGGAAGAGATCGCCCAGGCCTCCGACGACCTGTCGCGCCGCACCGAGCAGCAGGCCGCCAGCCTGGAAGAGACCGCCGCCGCTCTCGACGAGATCACCGCCACGGTCCGCAAGACCGCCTCGGGCGCGCTGGAGGTCTCCGGCCTCGTCGCCCAGGCCCGCGCCGGCGCCGAGCGCTCGGGCGCCATCGTCGACCAAGCCGTCTCTGCGATGAGCCAGATCGAGACCTCGTCGAACCAGGTCAACCAGATCATCTCCGTCATCGACGAGATCGCTTTCCAGACCAACCTCCTGGCCCTGAACGCGGGTGTCGAGGCCGCCCGCGCCGGCGACGCTGGCAAGGGCTTCGCGGTCGTCGCCCAGGAAGTGCGGGCCCTGGCCCAGCGCTCGGCCGACGCGGCCAAGGAGATCAAGGCGCTGATCTCGACCTCGTCGCAGCAGGTCGGCGCCGGCGTCGATCTGGTGGCTCAGACCGGCGAGGCCCTGCGCGCCATCGTCGACCAGGTCGCCTCGATCGATTCCCTGGTCAAGGAGATCGCCTCCTCGGCCCAGGAGCAGTCGACCGGCCTGCACCAGGTCAATGTCGCCGTGAACCAGATGGATCAGGTCGTTCAGCAGAACGCGGCCATGGTCGAGGAAGCCACCGCCGCCACCCACTCGCTGAAGGGCGAGGCCGGCGAACTGGCGGGACTGGTCGGCCGCTTCCAGGTGGACGACGCCCAGGCGAACGCCGCAAGCCGGGCCCGCGCGGCTTAACCGCCTTTCCCTGAACGCCGATCACGTTCTACGCTCCTCCCAACGAAAAGAGTTGGGAGGAGCTTATGATTCCGGGCCTGATGCAGACCGCGCCGCTGATGATCAGCGGCGTCCTGACCTACGCCGCCCAGGCTCACGCTTCGCGCGAGATCGTCTCGCGCCTGATCGACGAGCCGCTGTGGCGCTATGACTATGCGGGCCTGGCCCGCCGGTCGGCCCAGGCCGCCCACGCCCTGCATCGCCTGGGCGTCGCCCCCGGCGACCGGGTCACGTCGCTGGCCTGGAACACCCACCGGCACCTCGAGCTGTTCTACGCGGTTCCCGGCATGGCCGCGGTCCTGCACACGGCCAATCCGCGCCTGTCGGACGAGCAGATCGCCTTCACGATCGACCACGCCGGCAGCCGGATCCTGTTCTTCGAGCGCAACTTCCTGCCGCTGGTCGAGCGGATCGCCCCCCGCCTGGCCTCGGTGACCACCTTCGTCATGCTCTCGGATGAGGCCCGCACCGATCCCGGCGAGGTCGGCGCGATCTCCTACGAGCGGCTGATCGCCGGCGAACCCGAGACGATCGATTGGCCCGTCTTCGACGAGAACGCCGGCGCCTTCCTCTGCTATACCTCGGGCACGACGGGCGATCCCAAGGGCGTGCTCTATTCGCACCGCGCCGTGGTGCTGCACGCCATGGCCGGCGGCCTCAACAGCGCGTTCGGCTTCACGGCCTTCGACGTGGCCATGCCCTGCTCAAGCCTCTACCACGCCACCGCCTGGGGCGTGCCGTTCAGCGCCCCGCTGTGCGGCGCCAAACTGGTGCTGCCCGCCGACCGCATGGACGGCGCGTCGCTGCACGAACTGATCGAAAGCGAGGGCGTCACCTTCACGGGCGGCGTGCCGACGATCTGGACGATGTACCTGGACTGGCTGGAGAAGACCGGCGAGGCGCCAACCACGCTGCAACGCGTCGTCATCGGCGGCAGCGCCGTGCCGCGCGCCATGGCCGAGACGTTCAAGCGCCGCTACGGCGTACAGACGCTGCAGATCTGGGGCATGACCGAGACCTGTCCGATCGGCGTCGTCGCCACCCCGACCCCGGCCTTGGCGGCCCTGGGCGATGAGGCCATGGACGAGGCGATCTGGACCCGCCAGGGCCGGTTGCAGTTCGGCATCGAGCTGAAGGTCGAGACCGAGGACGGCGGCGACGCCCCCTGGGACGGCCAGACCTCGGGCGCCCTGAAGGTGCGCGGTCCCTGGGTCGTGAAGCGCTACTTCCGCAAGGACCACGACGCCACCGACGCGGACGGCTGGTTCGACACCGGCGACATCGCCACCCTGGACGCCAACGGCTTCATGCGCATCACCGACCGCCAGAAGGACGTCATCAAGTCCGGCGGCGAATGGATAAGCTCGATCGACCTGGAGAACGTCGCCGTCGGCTGCCCCGGCGTGAAGATCGCCGCCGTGATCGGGGTGCCGCATCCGAAGTGGGAGGAGCGCCCCCTGCTGGTCATCGAGCCGCACGAGGGCGCGGCCGTCACCAAGGCCGCCGTGCTGGCCTATCTGGCCCCGCGCATCGTCAAGTGGTGGACGCCCGACGACGTCGTCTTCGCCCCCGTGCCGCTGACCGCCACGGGCAAGATCGACAAAAAGGTCCTGCGCCAAGCGTGGCGGGGGCACCTGGGGGGTTAGAGCTTCAGCCGCCAGCTCTCCGACACCAATCCTTCGCCGAAGCCGTCATAGGGCCAGCTCTTCTCCAGCACGAAGCCGAAGCGGGCGTAGTGGCGGCGGGCCGGCAGGAGGTTGCTTTGGGTCCACAGGATCACCTCGGCGTAGCCGGCCGCGCGCGCGAAGCCCAGGCAGGCGGCGATCAGGGCCTCGCCGACACCCAGCCCCCGCGCCGACGGCTCGACCAGCAGCAGGCGCAGGCGGGCGACCGTATCGTTCTCCTTGACCAGCATGATCGAGCCGACCTTGCGGCCCTCGTGTTCGGCGATCCAGCACGCCTCGCGCGCCGGATCGAACGTCTTGACGTAGTCAGCCACGACCCCCGCCACCACGCCCTCGAAGCGATGGTCCCAGCCCTGTTCGGCGGCGTAGAGCTCGCCGTGCCGCTGGACGATCCAGCCCAGGTCGCCGGGCGCGGGCGGACGCAGGATGATCATGTTTCCAGCAGCGCCTTCAACTTGGCCAGATCGCGCGCCACCGCCGCCGCGTCGCGATCGAACGCCGCGTCGTCATACATTGAAGGCGGCCGGTAGAGGGTCAGGCCGACCTCCGCGCCCTCGCCGTTGGCCACGACGCGCAGCGGAATGAAGAGCTCGGTCCCATCGGCCAGGGTGACCCAGTGGTCGAGGACGCCGTAGGGGTTCTCCGGCGAGAACCGCACCTTCACGTCGCCGCCGGGGCCGTGGGCGATCCAGCGGTCGCCGTCGCGGGTCAGGCCGGCGGCCAGGCCCGCCGCCCATTTCGGGAAGCTCTCCGGGTCCTTGGCGAAGGCGTAGACCTCCGCCGCCGGCTTGTGGATGCGAATGCTGATGTGCCGGGATTCGAACACGCCTACTCCACCGTCATCTGGGTCTGGGTGACCACCGCCACCAGGCGCCCGTCCTCGCCCTCGATCCGGGTCACCCAGACGCTGGAGCGGCGGCCGATGTGCAGCGGCGTCGCCGTGGCCTTCACGGTCGAGCCGACAGCCGCGGGCGCGATGAAGTTGGTCTTGCTCTCCAGCGTCGTGGTGCGCTTGCCCTCCGGCGTCGACAGGAACGCGCCGA
>NZ_DATFAV010000279.1:0-2203 GCF_035254145.1 Caulobacter sp.
GCGCGACATCACCTTGCGCGCCCTGGACGTGCTGGCCGGCTGCGACGTCCTGCTGGCCGAGGACACCCGCGTCACCGGCAAGCTGCTGTCGGCCTACGGGATCCGCACGCGGCTCGAGCGCCACGACGAGCACGTCGCCGAGCGGGCCATTCCGGGCATACTGGAGCGCCTGGAGGCCGGCGAGCGCGTGGCCCTGGTCTCGGACGCCGGCACGCCGATGGTCTCCGATCCCGGCTACCGCCTGGCGCGCGAGGCGATCGCCGCCGGCCATCCGGTGATCCCGATCCCCGGCGCCTCGGCGGCCCTGGCCGCCCTGACGCTGGCCGGCCTGCCGACCGACCGTTTCCTGTTCGCGGGCTTTCCCCCGCCCAAGAGCGCGGCGCGCCGGACCTTCCTCGAAGAGTTCGCCAATGTCCGCGCCACCCTGATCTTCTACGAGGGCGCCTCGCGGGTCGCCGACAGCCTGGCCGACATGGCCGCCGTGTTCGGCCCGCGCCCGGCCGCGGTGTGCCGAGAACTGACCAAGCTCTACGAGACCTGTGTGCGCGGGACCTTGCCCGAACTGGCCGCCGATCCGCGCTTCGAGGCCCCCAAGGGCGAGATCGTCATCCTGGTCGGCCCCGGAGCCGAGAAGGTCGCCACCGCCGACGACGCCGAGGCCGCCCTGCGCGAGGCCATGACCCGCCTGCCGCTGGGCGGGGCCGCCTCCGAGGTGTCCAAGGCGCTGGGCCTGTCGCGCAAGGACCTCTATCGCCAGGCCCTGGCCATGAAGGAGTCCGCCGGATGACGGCCGGGGCGCGCCAGGCCCGGGGCGCGACGGCGCGCAAGCTCGGCCGTCGCGCCGAGGTGCTGGCCGCCCTGTGGCTGATGGCCAAGGGTTATCGCATCCTGGGCTTTCGGCTCGCGACCCCGCTCGGCGAAATCGATTTGCTGGCGCAACGCGGCGGCGTCCTGGCCGTTGTGGAGGTCAAGCAACGGGCCACGATCGAGGACGCCCTGGACGCCGTGACGCCCACACAGCGCGACCGCCTTCGGCGCGCCGCCGCCCATCTAAGCGCCCACCGGACGGGGTTGCGCGCCCTCGACACGCGCCTGGACCTCGTCGCCCTCTCGCCCGGACGGATGCCGCGCCACCTTCCCGACGCCTGGGCCGGCGACCTTGGCCACGGAGGGCCGACGTGACGCGCGAGGAGGCCGAGCAAATCCTCATCCAGGCGGGCGAAGGTCCCGACGAAACGTTTCCTCTGTTCGAGGCCGCGCTGGCCTGCGCCGTCCATGACGATCCCAGCCGCGACACCGCCGCGGCCGTGGCGCTCGCCGCCGAGGCCGTCGAGCGGCTGCGCCGGCGCGTCGAGGCCGAATCGCCCGAGGAGGCGATCGCCGAGGCCCTGGCCGGCGACCTGCGCCTGACGGGCGATGTGCTGACCTACGACCATCCCGACAACGCCGACGTGATCGCCATCGCCGAACGCCGCAAGGGCCTGCCCGTGGCGCTGGGCGTCTTCTATCTGCACGCCGCCCGGACGGTGGGGCTGGACGTGTACGGCGTCGACTTCCCCGGCCACTTCCTGCTGCGGATCGAGACCGAAGAGGGGCCGCTGGCCCTGGACCCGTTTAGCGAGGGACGGGTCGTGCTGCCGTCGGAGCTGTCGCGCCGGGCGCTGCGCACCGGCCTGATGCCCGACGTCGCCTCGCGGCTGGAGCTCTTGATGGCCCCGATCTCCGACCGAGCCGTGTTGATCCGCCTACAGAACAACATCTTCGCCCGCGCCCAGCAGGCCAAGGACTGGCCCCGCGCCGAGCGCTCGGCCCTGCGCCGCGCCCTCTTGAACCCCAACGACCACCGCCCCTGGATCGACGTCGCCGCCGCCCGCGAGGGTCAGGGCGCCCTGGCCGGCGCCCTACAGGCCCTGTCCCGCGCCCAGACCCTGGACGGCGGCGCGGCCATCGCCGCCCGGGCGGCGCGCGAGCGGATGCGGCTCAGACTTAATTAGGGGGATGGCCGCACGCGAACGCATGCGGCTGGGGCTGAACTAGAACGTCGGCCGTTGGACGCGGGCGAAAGAACGCCTAACTAAGCCGTCACGCCAGACGCCCGGAAAACCCCAGGAGCCCCCATGTCGCTGCGAGTCGCCGTCCAGATGGATCCCGTCCTGGGGATCAACATCGACACCGACACGACCTTCCTGATGATGATGGAGGC
>NZ_DATFAV010000280.1:0-10781 GCF_035254145.1 Caulobacter sp.
CACCTCGACGACCAAGTTCATCAAGCCGTGGAAGGCCACGGTGAAGTACGACAAGGTTCTGCCGAACGCTGGCGTCAGCTACGACCTGGGCGCCGCGGGCAGCGTCTATGTCAGCTACGCCGAGGGCTTCTCCTCGCCGCGTACGGACAACCTGTACACCGCCACCCTGGTGAACGGCGTTGGCACGCCGGCCGACACCCGTCCGGAAACGACCAAGACCTACGACGTCGGCTATCGTTACTCGAACCCGAAGTTGATGGCGACCGCCGCTCTGTGGAAGACGGACTACTCGAACCGCATCGTGCAATCGTACGATCCGGACCTGGGCATCAGCATCGACCGTAACGTCGGCGCGGTGAAGGCTTATGGCCTCGACACCCAGGCCGCGTGGGCCCTGGAGGAATACCTGACGGTCACTGCTTCGTTCTCGTACAACAAGAGCGAAATCCAGGAAAACCTGATCAACGGCGCCGCTGCCGGCAACGTGATCCCGCTGAAGGGCAAGCAGATCGTCGAAACCCCGAAGTACACCTTCGGCGGCCGCGTCGACTGGGACATCACCGACGCCCTGCACCTGGGCGTGCAAGGCAAGTACACCGGCGACCGCTTCTCGACCGACGTGAACGACGAAGTCGCGCCGCACTACACGGTGTGGGATCTGGAGCTGCAGTACGACCTGCCGTTCGCCAAGCACACCTACGCTCAGCTGAACGTGAACAACCTGTTCAACGAGACCTACTTCGGTTCGATCAGCTCGCGCACCAATGCGCTGCCGATCGCCGGCGTGACCGGCACCGGTGCGCCGACCTACTACATCGGGTCTCCGCGCACTGTGCAGTTCACCCTGCGCACCGAGTTCTAAGAACCGGCGCTGACCGACAGCGAGAAGCGAGAAGGGCGGTCCGGTTTCGGGCCGCCCTTTTTCTTTGTCATCCGCGTCTGCTAGTCACAGGCGTCTTGACCCCCGCCCCGCGAGGGGCCATCTGCGCCCCCTTTCGTTTTCCGCATGCCGCATTGGGCTTTCGAATGACCGTCATCGTCCCCGCCGAGTGGGCTCCGCACCGTGCCATGTGGGTGGGCTTTCCCAGCCACGCCGAGCTCTGGCAGGAAGATCTGGAGCAGGCGCAGGCCGAGGTCGCCGACCTCGCCCGCGCCCTGGCCGGCCCGGGTGGCGAGCGCGTGCGGCTGATGGTGGTCGGCGACGAGGCCGAAGCCGCCGCCCGCGCCCTGCTCTCCGACACCAGCGTCGAGATCGTCCGTGGCCAGTTCGGCGACATTTGGCTGCGCGACACGGGGCCGATCTTCGTCGACGACAGCGGCCCAGAGGGCGCGCGTTCCTCGGCCGCCGGCTTCCAGTTCAACGGCTGGGGCGGCAAGTACAGCCTGGAGGGCGATGACATCGTCGCCGAGCAGATCGCCGCGGCCTCGGGCGCGCCCCTGGTTCGCAACGGCTTCATCCTGGAGGGCGGGGCCCTGGACCATGACGGCCTGGGGACGATCCTGACCACCCGCCAGTGCCTGCTGAACGCCAATCGCAACGCCGGCTGGGACGAGTCCTCGGCCACGTCCGCGCTCGCGGGCGCGCTCGGCGCCAAGAAAGTGCTCTGGCTGGGCGATGGCCTGCTGAACGACCACACCGACGGCCACGTCGACAACCTGGCCCGCTTCGTGGCGCCCGGCGTCGTCGCCTGTCCCATGGCCTATGGCGTCGATGATCCGAACGCGGACGTCTACGCCGAGACCGCCAAGCTGCTGGCCGGCATGACCGATAGCCGCGGCTCGCCGCTGCAGGTCGCGCGCATCCCCTCGCCGGGCCGGATCCTGGACGAGGACGGCGAGCCGATCCCGGCCTCGCACATGAACTTCCTGATCGCCAACGAGGCGGTGATCGTGCCGATCTACGCCGAGGAGTCGGGCGCCTTCGCCGTCGAGGTGATCAAGGGCCTGTTCCCCGAGCGCCAGGTCATCGGTCTGCCGTCCACCGCCATCCTGACCGGCGGCGGTTCGTTCCACTGCATCAGCCAGCAGGAGCCCGCGTAACATGGCCCGCACGCTCAGCGTCGCCGCGATCCAGACCTCGTACGGCATGGATCTGCAGGCCAACATCAAGAAGACCGAGGGCTTCATCCGCGAAGCCGCCGCCAAGGGCGCGCAGGTCATCCTGCCGTCGGAACTGTTCCAGGGGCCGTACTTCTGCGTCGCCCAGGAGGAGCGTTGGTTCGCGCAGGCCCACCCCTGGCGCGAGCACCCGGTGGTCAAGGCCATCGCGCCGCTGGCCGGCGAGTTGGGCGTGGTGATCCCGATCTCGATCTTCGAGCGCGAAGGCCCGCATTACTTCAACAGCCTGGTGATGGCCGACGCCGACGGCTCGCTGCTGGGCGTCTATCGCAAGAGCCATATCCCCGACGGCCCTGGCTATATGGAGAAGTACTACTTCCGGCCCGGCGACACGGGCTTCAAGGTCTGGGATACGCGCTTTGGCCGCCTGGGCGTCGGCATCTGCTGGGATCAATGGTACCCGGAGGCCGCCCGCGCCATGGCCCTGATGGGCGCCGAGGCTCTGTTCTATCCGACCGCAATCGGCAGCGAGCCGCATGATCCCAGCCTGGACACCGCCCTGCCGTGGCGGCGGGCCATGCAGGGCCACGCCGTCAGCAACGTCATCCCGGTGGTTGGCGCCAACCGCATCGGCTTCGAGCCGTGGGACGGCTATCCGAACGGCGGCCAGACCTTCTACGGCTCATCCTTCATCGCCGACCATCGCGGCGACCTGGTCAGCGAACTGGGCCGCGCGGACGAGGGGATCGTCGATGCGACCTTCGACCTCGATTTCCTGACGACGCACCGCGCCGCCTGGGGCTTCTTCCGCGACCGCCGGCCGGAATTCTATTCGGCTCTGTCGAGCGGCCGCCCCGCATGATCACGACCGCCAAATGATCGAGACGGGCCGCCTGGTGCTGCGCCCGGCGGTCGACGCCGACCGGGACGCGATCGCCGCCCTCAACGCGCACCCGAAGGTCGGCGAATGGCTGGGCGGCGTGCGTGGTCGCGCCGAGAGTGACGCCTTCGTCGATCAGGTCCAGGCCCATCAGTTCGAGCACGGCTTCAGCTTCTGGGTCGTGGAACGCCAGGCGGACGCCCGGGTGGTCGGCATGACCGGCGTCTGGTGGGTTCCGCCGGAGGTGAAGCTTGGCCGGATCGTCGAGATCGGCTGGCGCTTCCACCCCGACGCCTGGGGACGTGGCTACGCCACCGAGGCGGCCAAGGCGGCGCTGGACTACGGGCTGAACCACCTGAAGCAGCCCGAGATCATCGCTTTCACGGCCCGGACCAATCTGGCGTCTCAGTCGGTCATGCGCCGGATCGGCATGGTCCCGGACCCGGCCCGCGACTTCGATCATCCTGGGCTGGCGGAGAACCATCCTCTGCGCGCCCACGTCATGTTCGTGGCCCGGCCTTAAGCGCCGCAGTCGGTCGGCGCGCCCCTGGCCCTCGACGCCGCCACCTCCGCCCGCGCCTTGGCCAGATCCGCCAGGAAGGCCGGATCGTCGTGCAACCGCGTGACCAGGGCCGAGCCCAGGTAGCGGCCGGCCTCGATGTCGCTCTGGAAGTGGACGCCGCAGATGATGCGGCTGTCGCCGAACGCCTTGCCGCGCGCCAGGATCGGGCTGGCCTTGTCCGGGACCAGTTCGGCGATCACCGAGGCCCAGGCCCAGCCGATCAGGCCGTGACCCGAGGGGTAGGAGCCGTCGGTCTCGATCCAGGGTTCGCGCGGCACGCAGATCGGCGCGGTGTTGCCGACCGGCGGACGGGGGCGCTGATAGGCCGCCTTGGCCGGCTGGTAGATCTTGGCCGCGTCGTCGGTCATCCGCAGCAGCATGGTGGCCAGGGTGGGCGTGGCCTCGGCGCTGAGCGTGACGCCGGCCGCGCACGAGAAGCTCTTCATGCCGTTCTTGCCGGAGAGGTCGGCGTCGGCGATCGCCTGGCTCCAGGCCGAGGTGTTCGCCAGCTTGCGGGTCTCGTCGAACTGGGCGCGCTCGGCCTTGCCGCGCGGGGAGTCCGGCATGGGCGGCGGGCCGAGGATCACCGTGGCGTCCAGGCCGCCGTTCCCCGCCAGATAGCCGGGCGGCGGCTTGGTCCAACCCGACGACGGCGGGGTCATGGCGATTGGGGCGGGGGCGATCGGGGTGGGGGCGGGCGGAGCGTCGAAGGCCGCGCAGCCGGCCAGCAAGGCGGTCGTGGCGATCAGCATGAAACGGGTCATGGCGTGCGTCCTGGAAGTCATCCGCTCACAGAGCGGCGTCAAAACCGTCCGTCAAGCGCGCGGCGGTGCAAAAGCGGATTGACGGAGGGATATGTTATTTCATAACAGTCCGCCATGCCCAGCTTCCGCTGGCCAAGTTTCAGTCGCTTCAGGACCCGCCATGCTTCGTCGCGCCGCCTTCTCCGCCGCGAGCCTCCTCGTGCTCGCCGCCGCTTCCGCCCACGCCGAGGCTCCGGCCGCCGCCGCCACGCCCGCGACCGAGGGTGACACCGAGGTCTCCAAGGTGGTGATCACGGCCGCGCCCTATGCGGTGTCACTGGATACGGTGACCAGCAGCGTCAACATCGTCACCCGCGACCAGCTGGATGTCGCGCCGCCCGCGGGCCTGGGCGACATGCTGAACGGTCAGCCGGGCCTGCGCTCGACCTTCTACGGCCCTGGCGCCAGCCGGCCGGTGATCCGCGGCCTGTCGGGCCCACGCGTCATGGTGCTGGAGAACGGGGTGGGCCAGGTGGACGCCTCGTCGCTGTCGCCCGATCACGCCGTGGCGTCCGATCCGGGCGAGGCCTCGCGCATCGAGGTCCTGCGCGGCCCCTCGACCCTGGCCTATGGCGGCTCTGGCATCGGCGGGGTGGTCAACATCATCGATGATCGGGTGCCCTCCAGCCCCGCCGAGAACGGATTCGAGGGCCGCGTGGCCGGGTCGGTCTCGTCGGTCGACAACGGCAAGTCGATCAATGGGTCGGCCAAGTTCGGCAAGGGGCCGCTGGTCTTCGCCATCGACGCCGACCATCGCGAAAGCAGCGACTACGACGTGCCGACCACGCCCGTCTCGGCCCGCCTCGCCGCGCGCGACGGCCTGACGCCCGATCCGGACAAGACCGTCAAGAACACCGACGTCGAGATGGACGCCTATGGCGCCGGCGTCTCCTACGTGCATGACACCGGCTATTTCGGCGTCTCGCTGAAGAAGACCGACACGACCTATGGCGTGCCCTACCTTCAGATCCTGGCCCCGATCGATCCCGCCGCCGAGGGACCCGTCTCGATCCACCTGCAACAGACCCGCTACGACCTGCGCGGCGAGCAGGACGTGGACCTGGGGCCGTTCGACAAGATCCGCCTGTCGGTGGGCCACGCCAAGTACGAGCATGCCGAGGTTTCGGTCGACAGTGGCGAGGTCGGCACCCGCTTCCTGTCCGACGGCACGGAAGGCCGCCTGGAACTGGTGCAAAAGGAACATGATGGCTGGCAGGGCGCGGTGGGTTTCCAGGCCCTGGAACGCCACTTCGAGGCCATCGGCGACGAAGCCTTCGTGCCCTCGACCGACATCAAGGAATACGGCGTCTTCACCCTGCAGCGCCTGGACAAGGGCGTCTGGGGGCTGGACGCGGGCCTGCGCTTCGACAGCCGTGAGCTGAAGACCGACGCGGCCAAGAAGTCATTCGACAACGTCTCGGCCTCGCTGGGCGTGTTCTACAAGCCGGCCGACCATCAGTTCGTCGCGCTGAGCCTGTCCCGCAACGGCCGGGCCCCCACGGAATTCGAGCTGTTCGCCAATGGTCCCCACCCGGGCACCGGCGGCTACGAGGTCGGCGACGCGGACCTGAAGTCCGAGAAGGTGACCTCTCTGGAGGCGACCTACCGCTACACGGGCGATCGCCTGCGGGTGGAGGGCCATCTGTGGGGCGCTCGCTACGACGGCTTCATCGAGGAGTCCCCGACGGGCGCGATCCAGGACGACCTGCCGGTGTTCCAGTATGCGCAGACCGACGCCAAGTTCCACGGCGCCGAGGCCGAGGTCTCCTACGCCGCCTGGCGCTCCGGCGAGCGGTCCCTGAAGCTGGAAGCCAACTATGACTGGGTGCGCGGCTCCACCGATCTTGGCGCGCCCGCCCGCGTGCCGCCGTGGGCGGTGACCGGCCGCGTCGTCTGGAGCGCGCCGCGACTGGAGGCTCATGCCGAGGTCCGGCGGGTGGCCGAGCAGGATCGCGTCACGGCGTTCGAGCTGCCGACCGACGGCTACACCCAGGTCAACGCCATGGTGACGTTCAAGCCGATGGGCGACTCCGGCCTTCGCCTGTTCGTCGACGGCCGCAACCTGACCAACGCCGAGATCCGCGAGCACGCCTCGTTCCTGAAGGATTTCGCGCCCTCGCCGGGACGTTCGGTCCGCGCCGGTTTCGCCTGGCGGTTCTAGCCAGACGGAGCGGGCCCTCGAACAGCCCCCCTCGAGAGCCCGCCGCGCCGGGGCCCGGATCCTCCCTCCGGGCCCCGGACTGCGCCTTTCGTGGCTTAGATTGCCCGCTTCCGCTGGATCGGCTAGAACGCCGAGCCTTTGCGGTCGTCTTGAAGCGTTCGAGCGTCCGTTTCTAATTCTGTCGTAGAGCTCTTCATGACCACGTCCCAAGCCGCCGGCGAGATCTCCGGCAACGTCCTGTTCTACAATTCGCCGGAGCCGCTGAACCGCGAGCAGCACGCCAAGCTGGCTCTGGTCCACAAGGATAAGCCCTACGCCTTCGCCGCCGCCGGCACCGCCGTGCCGCTGACGGTCTCGGAGTTCGCGCCGGCCGCCCTGACCTTCCCGGTGATCTTCGCCGGCGACGACAAGGTGCCGCTGGCCGTGATGGGCCTGAACCAGCAAGAAAACCTGTTCATCGCCGCCGACGGCTCGATCGAACCGAACATCTACATCCCGGCCTATATCCGCCGGTATCCGTTCGTGCTGGCCAATGACGACACGCAAGACCGCCTGATCGTCTGCATCGATCGCGGTTCGGACCTGCTGACCGAGCAAGGCCAGACCCCGCTGTTCGACGCCAAGGGCGAGCCGACCGAATACACCCAGAACTGCATCAAGTTCTGCGACGACTTCGAGGTCGAGCGCCGCCGCACGGACTCGTTCGTCCAGATCCTGAAGGACAACGACCTGTTCGAGCTGAAGAAGGCGATCTTCCAGCCGCAGGACGAGACCGGCGCTCCGGCCGGCGAGCCGGTCACGGTCGCCGAGTACTTCGGCGTCTCGGAAGAGAAGCTGAACGGCCTGTCGGCCGCCAAGCTGAAGGAACTGCAGGAAAACGGCGCCCTGGCGCAGATCTACGCGCACCTGGTGTCGCTGCTGGGTTGGGATCGCCTGATCACCAAGACCATGCTGAAGCAGGCCCAGGCCGGAAGCCTGAACTAAGGTTCGGCGCTTCGGCTGAAACGACAGGGGCGGCGGGGCTTGAAGCTCCGCCGCCCTTTTCTTTTATCGCGCGAAGATGCTGCGGGTCAGGCACGAGAAGACCAGGCGCCCGGCTTCGTCGAGCAGGTCGTGCTGGGCGATGACGATGCCCTTGCCCTCGCCGACGGGGTCCTTGCCCATCACGGTCATGCGGCCGCGCAGCAGCTCGCCGACAGGCGGGTTGCGCATCCAGCGCAGGGCGTCGACGCCCAGGCGCTTGGTCTGCGGCCAGGCGGCGCTGGACTCGGCGTCCAGCCGGCTCCAGATCGAGAAGAGCATGGCGTCCGGCGCGCCGTTCTCCGCCGGCCAACCCGGCGTGAACGCCGCCACGAAGGCGTCCAGCGCCTTTGGGTCGACGGCCCGGGTCCCCAGGGAGACGACCTGACCGATCTCGATGTCGTCGAAGGCGGCGGGCATGGCGGTCTTCCGGTTGATTCTCCCGTCGACTGTCCGTCGCGTCTTGACCATTGTCGAGAGCGGCAAGCCGGGCCATGTGTGCTTCCGGTGTCGTTTTCGCAAAGCCCGGTCGCCCGATGTTCCTGAAGAGAGCCGTTCTCGCCCTGCAAGCCCTGTTGGCGGCGAGCGTTCTGGCCGGGGCCGCGCTCGCCGGACCGGTGGTCAATTCGGGGCATATCGAATCGGAACTGGCCCCGCAGGAAGCTGGGATCGCGCCCGGCGGCACGGTCTATGTCGCCCTGCGCCAGAAGATCCAGAAGGACTGGCACACCTACTGGCGCAATCCCGGCGACGCGGGCGAGGCGACCAAGATCGCCTGGACCCTTCCGGCCGGTTGGCGCGCGGGCGAGATGGTCTGGCCGACGCCGATCAAGGCTCGGCTGGGCCCGCTGCTGGACTACGCCTACGAGGGCGAGGTCCTGATCCCCGTGCCGATCACCGCCCCGGCCGACGCCCAGGTGGGGACCACGGTGTCGCTGACGGCCGACGTCTCCTATCTCGTCTGCGAGCAGGTCTGCGTGCCCGAGGACGCCAAGTTGTCGCTGCTGCTGCCCGTGGTGGCCGGCGCGCCGACGGCCGATCCGAAGTGGGGAGCGAGGATCGCCGAGGTCCTGGCCAAGGCGCCCAAGCCCGCGGGCCTGAAGGCGGTCTTCAAGCTGGAGGGCCAGGTCTTGAAGCTGGCCGTCACCGGCGGCCCGCTGAAGGGCGCGGACATGGCCGACGCCTATTTCTTCCCCTATTCGCCCAAGGTCATCGAGCACGCCGCCGACCAGGCGATCGAGCGCGGGCCCCAGGGCCTGACCCTGACGTTGAAGCCCGGCTACGACTTCGTGGGTGGTGGAACGCCCCCTGCCGAGCTGGCGGGGGTGCTGGCGCTGGCGGACGGCGCGGCCTGGGAGGTCACGGCGAGCGCGAGCGCGCTTCCCGCCGACGCGGCGGGCCTGGGCGCGCCGCCGGCCAAGACAAAGACCGCCGTGGGCGCGCCGGGCGGCCTGATCGGCGCCGTGGCGCTGGCCTTCCTGGGCGGGCTGATCCTGAACCTGATGCCGTGCGTCTTCCCGGTGCTGTCGATGAAGGCCGCAAGCCTGGCTGGCCACGCCCATCACGAGGGCAAGGCGCGCCTGCAGGGCCTGGCCTTCCTGATCGGCGTGCTGGCGACCTTCCTGGCGCTGGCCGGGCTGCTGCTGGTCGTGCGCGCTGGCGGCGCGGCCGTGGGCTGGGGCTTCCAGCTGCAGTCGCCGCTGGTCATCGCCGCCCTGGCCCTCTTGATGCTGCTGGTGGCCCTGAACATGTCGGGGGTCTTCGAGATCGGGACCTCGATCCAGGGCGTTGGGGCCGGCGCCTCGGCGCGCGATGGCGCGCTGGGAGCCTTCTTCACCGGCGCTCTGGCGGTGGTGGTGGCCGCGCCGTGCACCGCGCCGTTCATGGCTGGCGCGCTCGGCTACGCCCTGACCCAGCCGGCCGCTGTGGCGCTCACGGTCTTCGCGGCCCTGGGCCTGGGCTTCGCCGCGCCGTTCGTGACCGTGGCCTTCGTTCCTGGCGTGCTGCGACGCTTGCCGCGTCCCGGCGCCTGGATGGATGTGCTGAAGAAGGGTCTGGCCTTCCCGATGTACGGCGCGGCCCTTTGGCTGACCTGGGTGTTCGCCCAGCAGGCTGGACCGATCGCCCTGGGCCAGGTCCTGGGCGCGGGCGTCCTGGCCGCGTTCGGCGCCTGGCTCTACGGCCTGTCGCAAGGCCGGCGCGCGGCGGGACGGGCCTTCGTCGCCCAGGCGGCCGTTGGCCTGCTGTGCGTGGCCGCCGCCCTGGCCCTGGCGCTGTCGGCGGCGTTCATGGCCAAGCCGCCGGCCGTCGCCGCCGAGACGTCTCCCGCCGGAGCGGGCCTGGTCGCCGAGCCCTGGTCGCCCGAGCGCGTCGCCGCGCTGCGAGCCGAGGGGCGTCCGGTGCTGGTCGACTTCACCGCCGCTTGGTGCGTGACCTGCCAGGTCAACGAGAAGGTCGCCCTGTCGGGCGCTAAGGTGGCCGAGGCCTTCAAGGCCCAGAACGCCGTCTATCTGAAGGCGGACTGGACCAATCGCGACCCTGTGATCGCCAAGGCCCTCGCCGAGTTCGGCCGCGTCGGCGTGCCGCTATACGTCGTCTATCCCAAGAACGGCGGAGAGCCGGCGGTGTTGCCCCAGCTCTTGACCGAGGGCATGGTCATCGAGGCGATCGACAAGGCCGGCGGAGCTTAGGACCGATCGACGTTCATCGATCAATTCCCACTTAACTCGTCATTCCCGCCAAAAGGGCGTCGCTCCCAACGTCCTGAGCAGATTTTCCGGTCCAGCTGGGCGGATGATTGCTTTGCGAATGATCAATGCAATATTTGCGAAGGTCCCCATTTTCGGCGTTGCACAGGTCATCTCGAAACTCGGATCAAATTCGAGGTTTTCGCAACGCGACGAAGAGAGGCTGGATGGTCATGGGAACTACAGAACTGCATCGCGGTCGGCTCATCGACCATCTCCAGCTGGTCGTTCGTGATCTCGATGTCAGTCGGGAATTCTATAAGGCGGTTCTGAAAGTTCTGGAAATTCCCGTCATTGATACGGCCGACGGCTATTTCTGGGCTGATGAACTTGTCGTGTCCTCACCAGAAAGCGCGGCGAGTCAGGGCGCCCCGACAGGCCGGAGCCACCTGGCCTTTCAGGCCAAGGACCGCGCCACGGTCGACGCTTTCTATCGGGCGGCTTTGGCTCACGGCGCACGCGACAATGGCGCGCCGGGGGAGCGGACCTATCATCCAGGCTACTACGCCGCTTTCGTGCTCGATCCCGACGGCAACAATATCGAAGCCGT
>NZ_DATFAV010000281.1:0-3728 GCF_035254145.1 Caulobacter sp.
TTCGCCGACACCTCCCCCGCTAGGGGGAGGATTTTCAACAAGCTTACCGCCCCCGCACCCAGACGATCGCGCCGTTGTCGTCCATCTGGGCGGTGAAGCCCGCGTGCAGGTCGCCGGCGTCCGGCCCGCGTGGCGCTATGGTCCAGACCAGGACCATCGCCGCGATCGCCAGGAAGGTCATGGTCAGGAAGCCGGCGACGTCCCGCGTCAGGCTGGGCTCACGCCGGTTCAGCAGCGATACGCGCAGGATCAGCGGATGGGTCGCCCAGCCGCAGGCCAGGGGCGAGGTCGAGACGCTCATCTGCGCCTTCATCAGGGCCTTGGCGTAGTCGGCGCGGATGCCGCCGCGCAGGGCCACGACCGTGGCGTCGCAGGCCAGCTCCTGGTCGATGCGCACGAGGCGCGCGGCCAGGGCGATCATCGGATTGCACCAGCCCAGCACGCCGGCCCCCGCGATGACCAGGTTGGCGATTGGGTCGCCGCGATTGATGTGGGTGCGCTCGTGCAGCTGGATCATCTCGCGCTCGCGGGCGTCGAAGCGCTCGGCGAAGTCGGCGGGCAGCACGATGCGAGGCCACAGGGCGCCCATCACCGCGGGGCCGGCCAGGCCCTGCTCGACCCGTCGGCGGAACAGGTGCTCGCGCAGGACCAGGATCGTCGTGGCGATCGCGCAGCCGGCCAGCCATAGCAGGATCAACTTCGGCGCCCAGGCCCCCAGGGGGCGGGCCGGGGAGCCGATGTCCATGGTCTCGGCCAGGCTGGGCAGGAAGGCGGCGGCCGCGGCGGCCGGCACGACGGCCCACAGTCCATAGGCGCGGCGCGGCCCGAACAGCCGGCGGGCCGACGGACGCAGGATGACGACCAGGAGCACGGCGGCGGCGGCGGCCACCTGGGCGCGGATCAGGGCTAGGGCGAAGAGCTCGATCATCCTCGGACGGTTCCTGCCGTTTCCTCGACGCCGATGGTTACAACTGTAAATTCCCGCGTCAAGCGCGAGTCTTGTTCCAGGTCGCCAGGCGGGCCACGGTGCGCGCATGACTCGTCCCGCTGCTTCTTCGCTTCTCGGCCGCCTGGCCCCGTGCGGCCCCATTCTCGACGCCAAGGCCGCCGAGCGGGCGCATGAGGCCATCGCCAAGCGGACGGGCGAGGCCATGGCGGACGTCGAGGCCGCCTGGAGCGCTCTAGCTCCGGTCTTCGCCGCCTCGCCATATCTGACCAGCCTGGCCCGTCGCGACGGTCAACGCCTGCCGCTGATCCTGGCCGCTGATCCCGCCACGCGCCTGGCCGAGATCCTGGCCGCCGCCGAGGCCGTGGCCGCCGAGCCCGACTTCGAGACCGCCCGCCGCGTGCTGCGTGAGCTGAAGGCCGACCTGCATCTGCTGACCGCGCTCTGCGACCTGGGCGGTGTCTGGGGCCTGGACGAGGTGACCGGCGCCCTGACCCGCTTCGCCGACGCCACGCTGCACGCGGCCCTGTCCCAGGCCGTGCGCCAGGAGGTCGACCGGGGCGCCCTGAGCCATATGGGGGAGGGCGCGGACGGGCCCGCGCCCGGCCTCTTCTGCGTGGCCATGGGCAAGCACGGCGCGTTCGAGCTGAACTATTCCAGCGACATCGACTTCTCGATCTTCTACGCGCCCGAGCGCCTGCCGGTGACCGGGGGGCACGAGCCGCAGGCCGTGGCGGTGCGCATCGCCAACCACCTGGGCCGGGTGCTGCAGGAGCGGACCGCCGACGGCTATGTCTTCCGCATCGACCTGCGCCTGCGTCCCGATCCCTCGTCGACGCCGCCGGCCATGCCGGTCGACGCGGCCATGGACTACTACGAGAGCGTCGGCCAGAACTGGGAGCGCGCCGCCCATATCAAGGCCCGCATCGCCGCTGGCGACCTCAAGGAGGGCCAGGCCTTCCTGGAGGGGCTGCAGCCGTTCATCTGGCGGCGGAACCTGGACTTCGCGGCCATCGCCGACATCCACTCGATCAAGCGCCAGATCCACACCTACAAGGTCGACGACCGCCTGACCGCCAAGGGGGCGGACCTGAAGCTGGGGCGCGGCGGCATTCGCGAGATCGAGTTCTTCGTCCAGACCCAGCAGCTGATCCTGGGCGGCCGCCAGCCTGACCTGCGCAGTCCCCGCACCCTCGACGCCCTGGCCGCCCTGGCCGAAGCCGGCCACGTCACGCCGGAGGACGCCGCCTGGCTGACGCAAGCCTACAAGGACCTGCGCGCTCTGGAGCACCGCGCCCAGATGATCGCCGACGACCAGACCCACAAGCTGCCGGAGTCGGACGCCGAGCGGAAACGGGTCGCGGCCCTGTGGGGGCAGGACAACCTGCGCAGCTTCGATGCGTCGGTCGGCAAGATCCTGAAGGGCGTGAACCTGCGCTACGGCCGCCTGTTCGCCGGCGAGGAGGAGCTGTCCTCACGCTTTGGCAGCCTGGTCTTCACCGGCGTCGAGGATGATCCCGAGACCCTGGCGACCCTCAAGCGGATGGGCTTCTCCAACCCCGAGCGCGTGGCCGCCACCATCCGGGGCTGGCACCATGGCCACATCGCCGCGACCCGCACCGAGCGGGGGCGCGAGCTGTTCACCCGTCTGGCGCCCCGCCTGCTGGACGCGGCCAACGCCACGGGCGCGCCTGACCAGGCCTTCAACCGCTTCGCCGACTTCTTCGCGCGCCTGTCCTCGGGCGTGCAGATCCAGTCGCTGTTCCTGGCGCAGCCACGCCTGTTCGAGCTGATCGTCGAGGTGATGGCCTTCGCCCCGCGCCTGGCGACGACCATGGCCAAGCGACCGACGGCCTTGGACGCCCTGCTGGACCCCAGCTTCTTCGGCCCGATCGAGACGCCCGCCGTCGCCCCCTGGGATCCGGAGGACTTCGAGGGGGCGATGGACGCCGCCCGGCGCCTCTTCCGCGACCAGAGCTTCCGGATCGGCGTGCGGGTGATGAGCGGCACGGCCGACGCCCGCGACATCGGCCGGGCCTTCGCCGAGCTCGCCGACCTGATCATCGGCGGCCTCGCGCCCGCGGCCCTGGCCGAGGTCGAGCGGCTGGGCGGCGCCTTCCCCGGCCAGGTGGCCGTCGTGGCCCTGGGCAAGGCCGGCTCGCGCGAGATGACCGCCAAGTCCGACCTCGACCTGATGACGCTCTACGCCGCCGACGAGCCCGCGGCGATGTCGTCGATCAAGGAATGGGGTGCGGAGACCTTCTACGCCCGCTTCACCCAGCGGATGATCTCGGCCCTGTCGGCCCCGACCAGCGAGGGGACGCTGTACGAGGTCGATCTGAAGTTGCGGCCGTCGGGCGCCAAGGGGCCGGTGGCCGTCAGCTTCGCCGCCTTCGAGGACTATTACGAGCGCGAGGCCGAGACCTGGGAGCTGTTGGCCCTGACCCGCGCCCGGGTGGTCTGGGCCAGCTCGCCCGACTTCAAGGCCCGCGCCGAGGCGGCGATCGAGGCGGCCCTGCGCCGGCCGCGCGAGCGCAGGCAGACGGCGATCGACGTCGTCGAGATGCGCGAGTTGATGGAGCGCGAGCGGCCCGGCAAGGGCGACTGGGACCTGAAGCTGGAGCCCGGCGGCCTGGTCGATATCGAGTTCGCCGCCCAGTTCCTGCTGTTGGCCCACGCGGCCCAGGGCGGCCCCCTGGCCCAGAACACCGGCGAGGCCCTGGCCGCCCTGCGCGCCGCGGGCCTGGCCGACGACGGGGCCCTGGGCCGGCTGGAGGCGGCC
>NZ_DATFAV010000282.1:0-2364 GCF_035254145.1 Caulobacter sp.
TTGATCGCGGGGCGGACGCCGAACAGGCCCTGCGCCTCGTCCTGGAAGCTGAACTTGTCGCCGGCGATCATCGCCAGGCGCGTCTGGGCGGCCCGGACCTGGCCCTTCAGAAACAGCTTGCGGCGGCGCTGGTCGGGCGTCAGCCCTTTGTCCGGGACGGCGCCCAGCAGGGCCTGCAGGCGGTCGGCCTCCCGGCGCAGCAGATAGACAGGGCGCGGCGCGGTCTTGGCGGCCGTCAGATATTCGCGCGGCCCGTAATAGGCGTCGACATAGCCGGGCTCACGCTCGCCGGCCTCAAGGGTCATGCGCACGAAGTCGCCGGCGATCTTGTCCAGCATCTCCGGGCCGGGCGAGGCGAGGGCGGGCGCGCCCACGCCCACGCCCACGGTCAGGGCGACGATGGCCGCCAGCGAGGCGGCGGCGTGACGGATCTTCATGGGGCTCACCCTAGCGTTCGAAGGGCGGCACGCTGCACCGTTCCTCGCGGGCTAAGCAAGAGGGCTAGAGATGATCGGCGTTCGGTCGACAGGGTGACCCGACTAAATCTCCTGCCTTCCTGGGCCTCGTGCCCAGGACCCATGCCGGCGGCCAATGCAGGCCTTCAAGTTTCGCGGTGCGGTTAGACCGTGAACTCCGCCTAACGTCGCTGAACCTGAGCGCTGGGTCCTGGGCACAAGGCCCAGGAAGGCAGGGAAAATAGGTCTCTGTGAGTGTCGATCGGCCAAGGGGTCTGCGCCGTCGGCGCCGTTCTAGCCTCGCGCCGCGACGGCCAGGGCGGGGAAGTCGCTGAACATCCCGTCGACGCCGGCCGCATAAAGGGCCTTCATCAGCGTCGTCACGTCGCCGTGCTGGGCCAGGAAGGTCGGGCTGGCCGGGTCGCCTTTGCGCAGGGGCGCGGGCAGGAAGTAGTTCTCGGCCCGGAGCGTCCAGACATGCACTTGCAGGCCCGCCGCGTGGGCGTCCTTGACCAGGCTGGTCGGCGCCAGCAGGCCTTGGGCGTCGCTCGGGATCACCTGGCTCCAGCCCGCGCCCAGGCCGTCGGCGTAGACGGCCACGTCCTTGAGGCCCTGGGCCGTGATCAGGTCGGCGTACTTGACCCCGGGCAGGTCGGGCGGGCCGCCCTCGCCGTCGACCAGGAAGACCAGGCGCGCTGGGGTCTTGGCCCGCAGGCGCTTCAGCGTCCCGACCTCGAAGCACTGGACGAACACCGGTGCGGTCGCCGAATTGAGATCCAGGGCCTTCAGCTTGGACACCAGCCGGTCCTCGGTGGGCAGGCCGATCGAGGCGAAATAGGTCGGGTGCTTCAGCTCGGGATAGACGCCGATCGTCCGGCCCGCGCGCTGGGAGCCAGCGCGGGCGATGGCGACGACCTCCTCGAAGGTCAGGAGCTGGGCCTGGCCGTCATAGGCGGTGTTGGCCGGACGCAGCTGCGCCAGTCGCTCGCGGGCGCGCAGGGTCTTGATCTCGGCGAGGGTGAAGTCCTCGGTGAACCAGCCCGTGACCGACTGGCCGTCGATGGTCTTGGTCGTCTTGCGGGCGGCGAACTCGGGGCGGCTGGCGACGTCGGTCGTGCCGCCGATCTCGTTCTCATGGCGGGCGACCAGGTGGCCGTCCTTGGTGGGAACCAGATCCGGCTCGATGAAATTCGCGCCCTGGTCGATGGCGCGGTCGTAGGCGAGGGCGGTGTGCTCGGGCCGTTCGCCGCTGCAACCGCGATGGCCGATGACGATCGGTTGACGAGGGATGGCCTGGCTCCAGCCGGGCAACAGCGTGCCGGCGAGGGCGGCGGTGGTCAGGGCGCGACGGGTCAGGAGGGTCATGGCGCGCGATTTAGCGCGCGGATGTGACGGTTTGGCTAGACCTTGAAACTGTCATCCCGGCCAAGCGCGAAGCGCGCCGAGCCGGGACCGCCTGAAGCTCCGCGCCTGTCGCGGTCCCGGGTCTGCGCTGCGCTTCGCCCGGGATGACAGGTTTCTAAGCCGCCCGCAGCCGTTCCAGGATCTGCGGGTGCAGGTCCTGGTTCGAGGCCAGGATCGACTTGCCGGCGACCAGGTCGAGGTCGCTTTCGTCGATCGCGGTGACCTTGCCGCCCGATTCCTGGACCATCAGGATCCCGGCCGCGACGTCCCACGGATTGAGGTTGCGCTCCCAGTAGGCGTCGAAGCGGCCGGCGGCGACCCAGGCGAGATCCAGGGCGGCCGAGCCGAAGCGGCGGACGCCGGCGACCTTCTGGCTGACCTGGTGCAGCTCCTTCAGGAACTGGCCGTGGCCGGGCTTGCCGGCGAACGGCACGCCCGTGGCCAAGACGCTCTCGTCCAGGTGACGGCGGGCCGCGACGCGCAGGCGCTTTTCGGCGCCCAGGAA
>NZ_DATFAV010000283.1:0-18414 GCF_035254145.1 Caulobacter sp.
GAAGCCTCGCAGAGGCTATCCGGGACCCAGGGGCGGTGCGTATGGCCCCTGGGTCCCGGCTCTTCGCTTCGCTGCGGCCGGGATGACCAGAAAAGGCGTGAAGGTCTTTGTGGACCGGACCTTCTACCGCGCGGCCTCGTAGACCGCGCTGACGTCCACCCGCACCTTCAACTCGCCCGCCGAGATGCTGGTGGAGTCGGCCATCTCGCGTTTTGCCATGGCGAACACCGGCATCGGCGGGGAGGGGGGCGTGTAGCCGCCGCCTTCGCTTAGATTGACCAGGCGCACGGCCTTGTAGCCGGTGGCGCGACCGTAGAGCTCGGCCTTGGCCTGCAGCGCCTTCACGGCTTCCAGCCGGGCGGCGTCCTCGGCGGCCTGGGGATTGACCAGCCCAAAGCTGATGCCATTGACGGTGTTGGCGCCCGCGCCGACGGCGGCGTCGACCGTCTGGCCCAGACGGGTCAGGTCGCGGACCGTGATCGTCACCTGGTTCGAGGCCTGATAGCCGGTCAGCTTGGGCGGCTGGTTCTGCTCATAGGCGTACTGGGCGTTGAGGTTCAGGTTCGAGGTCTGGATGTCGCGCTCGGCAATCCCGGCCTTCTTCAGCGCGGCCATGGCCTGGTTCATCCGCGCGCCATTGGCCTTTAGGGCCTCGCCGGCCGTCGGCGCCTCGGTCTGCACGCCGAGGGTGATGGTGGCCATGTCGGGCGCCACGCGGGTCTCGCCATAGGCCGACAGGTTGAAGGTCGTGGCCTTGAAGGCGCTGTCGGCGCCGCTCTGGGCCAGGGCGGGCGCGGCCGCGCCCATCAGGAGCGCAGCGCCCAGCAGGGCGGGGGCGGCGAAGGTCCAGGGGCGCGGCGAGCGTTTGGCGGGGCGGCGGGCGTTGTTGGTCATCGTTTTCTCCAGATCTGTCCGGCGCAGGCGAAGCGTGGCCAGGCAGCTATGGTTCCCTGATGACAGCCCCAACCTGAACCGGAGCTTTAAGCCGCGTTCGGCTCATGCTAATCCGCCGGCTCGCCGCACGCGAAAGCGTACCGCGCGGGCCTGTAGCTCAATGGTTAGAGCCGACCGCTCATAACGGTCTGGTTGGGGGTTCGAGTCCCTCCAGGCCTACCAACTCCACGATTTCAGGTCGCTCTGATGATTGGGCGTTTCGGTCGGACTTTTTGTTCTACTTTTGTTCTATTTCCCGTTGAAACATCCTTGGCCGCTTCGGCGTCAAAATCGGACGCATCCCCCTCCGAAGCGAGTCGACTCCGGCCTCGCCGATAGGCAGAGTCGTTAACGGCGAGGACGTTCCGAGCGCAGCCGTGGCCGCGGCGAGAAGTCGGAACAGTTCTTGAGCCGTCACCCCAAGATCCCGGGCTGGAGGAGGCCTCGATGGACATCGATCCCGATCGCCTGCGCGCGATCGTGGGCGCGTTGGGCGGCGTGGCCGTCTATGGGCTGGTGCAGATCGGCGCGCTGAGCGTGGCCGAACGCGCCAACCTTCGCGATCTCACGATCCGCCTGGCCTGCGCCGCCGGCTCGGCGGTCATCGTCGCGGCGTTCGTCGTGAAGGCCGCGCTGCCGGTCATCCCGTGGCTCGCGCTGCGCGAGCCCTATCTATTCGGCTTCGCGGTGGGAGCCTTCAGCTGGGAGCTGCTGCCGCTGGTGTTCAGCGTCGTGAAGCGCCGGGCGGCCGAGCGGGCCGAGAAGCTGTAAGCGCCCAAAAGAAAACCCTCGCCGGGCAGGTCCGGCGAGGGCTTGAGGCTTAGGGGAGGGGGAAGCGGCTAGAACTTGTAGTTCAGGCCGATCAGATAGGTGCGGCCGTAGCGCTGATAGTCGATGACCTGGCGCTGGTCGTTGTTCTGATAGGTGGTGAACGGCTCGTCGGTCAGGTTGTTGACCTGGGCCAGGACCGACAGGCCCTCCATCGGACCGTCGTTGAAGGTGTAGCCGATCTGGCTGTCGACGACGGACTCGCCCTTGACCATCCGGTAGTTGCGGCCGTTGCCGAAGCCCGTCACCTCACCCAGGAACTTGGAGCGGTAGCGGTCGCTGATCCGGAACGAGAAGCCGTTCTTCTCGTAGTAGACGGTCAGGTTGGCGACGGTCTTGGACAGGCCCGGGATGGTCTGGGTCTTGTCGCTGGGGTTGGGCTGGATCGAGCTGTCGGTATAGGAGGCGCTGAAGGTGGCGCCGAAGCCGTCCAGGATCGGAGTCAGCAGCGAGCCCGGCATCGAGGCGGCGAACTCGACGCCCTTCACCGAGCCGCCCTTGCCGTTCTGCGGCGTGGTCACCAGGCCCTGGCGCGTGGCCGGCTCGATGTTGCCGCCGGTCGGGAAGCCGGTGAAGTCGAAGACGACGCTCTGGTCGTAAACGTAGGTCTTCAGGTCCTTGTAGAAGGCGGCCAGCGACACGTAGGCCTGGCGGCCGAAGTACTTCTCGTACGAGACGTCATAGGCGTCGGCGCGCCAGGGCTCGAGCTCGGGATTGCCGCCCGTGCCGCTCCACGGCGAGAAGTTGATGTTGGTGTTGCCCGCCTTGACCGCGTCGTAGGTGAAGGTCTTGCTGGCGCGCATCTGGTCCATGCGCGGGCGGGCCAGGGTGCGGGCGATCGCGAAGCGCAGGCTCTGCTCGTTCGGCAGGGCGAAGCGCAGGTTCACGCTGGGCAGGAAGTCGACGTACTTCTTGCCGCCCGCCAGATTGGCGCGGGTCACGCCCGTGCCCGTGCCGCTGGCACCCAGGGCCGTCGAGCCCTGGTCGGTGTGGACGATCTGGAAGCCGAAGTTGCCGGTCACCGGCACGCCGCCGAGATCGGCGTCGATATTGGCCTTCAGATAGCCGATCGCGACCTTCTCCTCGACGTCCCAGCTCTTGACCAGGACGTCGGCGTTGGGGTTGCGGACCAGGTCATAGGCGCCCGACTTGATCAGGGCGAACGGGTCGTAGCTGACCATGCTTCCCAGGCCGATGAAGGCCAGGGAGGTCGAGCCGACGATGGCGGAGGAGGGGATGGCGACGCTGGCCGGCGAGCCCTTGGCGCGCAGGAACCACTCGTCGTTCACCAGGCCCTTGGTGCGTTCGCTGTAGTTGAAGCCCGCCTCGACGCTGGACAGGCCGTCGGCCAGGTCGCGCTTGATCGAGATGCGCGCGGCCTTCAGTTCGTCCTCGATGGTCGGCTGGTTCAGATAGCCGTCCTGGCCGCCGGTGATGATGTCGCCGCCCCAGCCTTGCGGGCTGGTCAGCTTGATCAGGTTGGCGTCGGCGTAGTTCAGCGTCGAGGTGAAGATCGCCTTGCCGTTGTCGTCCATCGTGAACGTCATGTTGTCGGTGGCGCCGACGCCGGAACGACCGGTGCCGGAGTAGGATTCGACGACCTGGTCGGTGCGCTCGACCTTCGACCAGGAAAGGTCGCTGGACAGGGTCCAGGCGTCGCCCAGCTCGAGCTTGTTGTTCCAGCCTAGAGACTTGATGGTGGCGTCGCGGTCGTTGCCGTCGTTGCGGACCACGCCCTTGACGCCATTGAAGGCGCCGCTGACGACCATGCCGTCCGAGGCCTTGGCGTTGGTCAGCGGCACGCCGCCCCAGACCAGGGGCAGTTCGATGCCGCGCTGGATCTGGTGGTTCTTGAACTTCGAATAGAAGGCGTCCAGCGACGAGGTGAAGCGGTCGGTCGGGGTGAATTCGAGCACGCCCATGAAGCCGTCGCGCTTGAGCATGCTGGACTGCACGTAAGGCTTGGCGCCGCCGATCACCAGATTGCCGGCCGCGTCGGTGGGATAGCCCCACGAATTCCAGCGCTCGGCCTGATAGGGCGACTCCATGTGCGCGTAGCCCAGCGCCAGGCCCAGCTTACCGTCCATGAACTGGTCGATGTAGGAGACGCTCAGGCGATTGCCGTGGGCCTTGGTCCCGGCGTTCAGGGCGCCGATATCGTTCCACTCGTAGCGGGCGCCGACGGCCAGGGCGCGCTTGCCGAAGGCCAGCGGACGCACGGTGCGCATGTCGGCGGTGCCGGCCAGGCCTTGGCCGATCAGGCCGGCGTCCGGGGTCTTGTAGACGACGACGGCGCTCAGCAGCTCCGAAGGATATTGGTCGAACTCGACGCCGCGGTTGTCGCCGGTCGAGACCTGCTCGCGGCCGTTCAAGAGGGCGGTGGTGAAGTCCGGCGCCAGGCCCCGGATCGAGATAACCTGCCCGCGGCCGTCGAGGCGCTGGGCGGTCAGGCCGGGCAGGCGGGCGATCGACTCGGCGATAGAGACGTCCGGCAGCTTGCCGATGTCCTCGGCCGAGACCGCCTCGACGATCGAGGTCGAGCTCTTTTTCAGCGAGATGGCGCCTTCGATGCCGCGCCGGATGCCGGTGACGACAACTTCCTCGACCTGAGCAGTGTCCTGGCCCGCGGGGGCGGCGGTTTGCGCCTGGGCCGACCCGGCCAGGGCGAAGGTCAGCGCCAGGCCCGTGGCCCCGCCGGCCATCAGCCAAGCGCGACGACGCGAAAATTGGGTGTTCATCGAGTCTCCCTCCCTGTCCGGCTCTGCGCTTTGACGACGTGCGGCGGGCCGTTGCTGCAAATTACCGCAAATTAACGCGATGTAATCAACCCAAAAAATCGCAAACGGACGATACCAGGGCCGCCAAGCTCGGCGGAATGGGGCGTTGTGTGGCTTCTTTGCGCCACTTCCTCGGAATTGAAGGGAGTCAAAAGTCTGCAAATCGCTTCAATGGGGCGGATTGACAGGCGGCTAGCGCTTCTGCAAATTCTTGCAAAGAATTGCAGTCGCGGCCCTATTTCGAGGTCGCTTGCGGGAGGGGAGCGATGGTGGCCTTGACGCCCTGGCGACGGACGCTGCTGGCCATGACGGCTCTGAGCGCTTTCGGCGTTGTCGCCGTGGCGACCGACGTCTCGGCGGCGGCCAAGCCCTATCTGCAGCGCGGACCCCAGGACGAGGTGATCTATTTCGTCCTGCCCGACCGCTTCGAGAATGGCGACCCCGCCAATGACCACGGAGGACTGGCGAGCGGCCCGCTGGTCGACGGCTTCGACCCTTCGCGCGCGGGCTTCTACCACGGCGGCGACCTGAAGGGCGTGATCCGCCGACTGGACTACATCCAGGGCCTGGGCGCGAGCGCCGTCTGGCTGGCGCCGATCTTCAGGAACAAGGCCGTGCAGGGGCCGCCGGGTCACGAGTCGGCGGCGCATCACGGCTACTGGATCACCGACTTCACCGACGTCGATCCGCACCTGGGAACCAAGGCCGACTTCAAGGCCCTCGTGGACGCCGCACACGCGCGGGGCATGAAGGTCTATATGGACATCGTCGTGAACCACACGGCCGACGTCATCCAGTACCGGGAGTGCCCCGACGGCCGCTGCGCCTATCGCGGCGTGGCCGACTATCCCTACACACGGAAGGGGGGCGTGGACGGCGCGCCGATCAACGACGGCTTCGACGGCAAGGACTTTGGCAAGCTAAAGCGCCCGGACTGGGCCTACACGCCTTACGTTCCGGCGGGCCAGGAGCACGCCAAGAAGCCCGACTGGCTGAACGACCCGATCTACTACCACAACCGCGGTGAGAGCACCTTCGCTGGCGAGAGCTCGCTGCTGGGCGACTTCGCCACGCTGGACGACGTATTCACCGAGAACCCGCGGGTCGTGGCGGGCTTCATCGAGGTCTATGGCCGCTGGATCGACGACTTCGGGATCGACGGCTTTCGCATCGACACCGCCCGCCATGTGGACCCTGGGTTCTGGCGGGCCTTCGTCCCAGCCATGCTGGCCCGGGCCAGGGCCAGGGGGATCCCGAACTTCCACATCTTCGGCGAAGTGTTCGACCCGGACCCCGCGATCCTGGCCAGCCATACGCGGGCGGACAAGCTGCCGGCGGTGCTGGACTTCGCCTTCCAGGCGGCCGTCGCCGACGTCGCCATCGGCCGGACAGGAACCGACCGTCTGGCCCGCGTCTTCGCCGCCGATCCCGTCTACGAAGGCGGCGAAGCGGGGGCGCGCCAGCTGCCAACCTTCCTGGGCAATCACGACATGGGCCGCATCGGCTGGTTCGTCCTCAAGGCCAGGCCGCGGATCGGCGATGACGAGCTGCTGGCCCGTGTCACCCTGGCCAACGCTCTGATGCTGACGGCGCGCGGCGCGCCGACGATCTATTACGGCGACGAGCAGGGCTTCACCGGCGATGGCGACTACGCCGACAGCCGTGAGGACATGTTCGCGAGCCAGGTCGCCAGCTACAACGACAACCGCCTGGTCGGCTCGGCCGCAAGGGGGCCGAGATCGGCCTTCGACGCGGACGCGGTTCTCTATCGCCGCATCGCCGAGCTTTCGAAGATCCGCGTCGCGACACCGGCCCTGCGCGATGGCCGCCAGGTGGTCCGCGTCGCGGACGACAAGCCGGGCCTCTTTGCGATGTCACGTCTTCTGGGCAAGACCGAGGTGCTGGCCGTGTTCAACACCGGCGACCAGCCGCTGAAGGCCAATGTTCCGGTCGAGGCGGGCTCTGTCGCCTGGCGGTCGCTTCACGGCGCTTGCGCCGCGACGGCCGCCGCGCCGGGTAGCTATGCCGTCGAGTTGAAGCCGCTCGACTACATGATTTGCGTTTCCGAGGGACGACCGTGACAGTTGAAGTTCTTGCTCGCCCCGACGCGGAGAAGTCGATGAACGCCGAATGGTGGCGCGGCGCGGTCATCTATCAGGTCTATCCGCGCAGCTTCGCCGACTCGAACGGCGACGGCGTTGGCGACCTGCCCGGGATCACCGCCCACCTCGAGCATATCGCCTCGCTGGGCGTTGACGGGGTGTGGCTGTCGCCCTTCTTCCGCTCGCCGATGAAGGACTTCGGTTACGACGTTTCTGACTATCGCGACATCGACCCGATCTTCGGGACCCTGGCCGACTTCGACGCCCTGATCGCCAAGGCTCATGCGCTGAACCTGAAGATCATCATCGACCTGGTCTTCTCCCACACCTCGGACGAGCATCCCTGGTTCGCGCAGAGCCGGCAGGACCGGACCAACGCCAAGGCCGACTGGTTCGTCTGGGCCGACGCCAAGCCCGACGGCAGCCCGCCCAGCAACTGGCAGTCCGTGTTCGGTGGCCCGGCCTGGACCTGGGACGCGCGACGCGGTCAGTACTACATGCACAATTTCCTGAGCAGCCAGCCGCAGCTGAACCTGCACAATCCGGCGGTCCAGGAGGCCTTGCTGGCCGTCACCCAGTTCTGGATCGACAAGGGGGTGGACGGCTTCCGTTTCGACGCCATCAACTTCTCGATGCACGACCCGGCCTTCACCGACAACCCGCCGCTGCCGCCGGGCGGCAAGCGCACGCGGCCGTTCGACTTTCAGGACAAGATCCACAACCAGAGCCACGCCGACATCCCGAAGTTCCTCAGCCGCCTGCGGACGCTGACCGATGCGGCGGGCGGACGGTTCTCGGTGGCCGAGGTCGGCGGCGACCATGCCGATCGCGAGATGAAGCTGTTTACGGCTGGAAACGACCGGCTCAATAGCGCCTACGGCTTCCTCTACCTGTACGCCGACAAGCTGACCGGCGACATGATCCCCAAGGGCGCGGCCATGTGGCCTGGCGACGACGGGGAGGGCTGGCCGTCCTGGACCTTCTCCAACCACGACGCCCCACGCGCGGTGTCGCGCTGGGCCGAGGGGCGCGACCGCAAGGCCTTCGCCGAAATGTGCCTGCTGCTGCTGATGGGTCTGCGCGGCAATGTCTTCGTCTATCAGGGCGAGGAGCTGGGTCTGCCCCAGGCCAATGTCCCGTTCGAGCGGCTGCAGGATCCCGAAGCCATCGCCAACTGGCCCCAGACCTTGGGTCGCGACGGGGCCAGGACGCCCATGCCCTGGCTGGCCCATTCGCTGAACGCCGGCTTTTCGGCCGTCGAACCCTGGCTGCCGGTCGATCCCGAGCACCTGCCTCTGGCGGTCGACGCCCAGGAGGCGGACCCGACCTCGACCCTGCACGTCGCGCGCCGCCTGATCGCCCTGCGCCGGGCCTATCCGACGCTGCGGACCGGCGGAGTCAGCTTTATCGACACCAACAGTTCGCTGCTGATCTTCCAGCGCGGGGAGGGCGAGGACGCGATGCTGCTGGCCTTCAACCTCGGCCACGACACCGTCAGTTGGACCCTGCCGGACGGTTGGGCGCTGGTCGACGGCGTCAACCTGGGCGCCGAGGGCGAGATGCCGCCCTGCGCCGGATTGATCGCGCGGCGAGGCTGAAAAGCACTTTGCTCCCCTGCTATGCGGGGGAGGAGAGGTCCAGTGCTAACCCCCGCAGCTTTCCCGGATGATCAGGTCCGTCGGCACCCGCTCGGAGCGGCTGGCGCGCTCGCCGCTGTCGAGCAGTTTGGACACCATCAGCCGTCCCGCCTTGGCCGTGTCCTGGGCGATCGTGCTGAGCGCCGGGCTGGCGTAGCGACTGAACGGGACGTTGTCGAAGCCCATCACCGAGACGTCGCCCGGGACCGAAAGGCCGGCGTGCTTCAGCGCCCGGATGGCGCCCAGGGCGATCAGGTCGGAGGCGGCGACCACACCGTCGAACTCGACGCCATGATGGATCAAGGAGTCGACGGCGGCCTCTGCCGACTCGACCTCGAAGTGGGCGGGCACGATCAGGTCGGGATCGACGCCCAGCTTGGCCTGTTCCAGCGCCTCCAGATAGCCGCGGTGGCGATGCATGGCTTCCGGCGCCTCGGTGTCGCCCAGGAAGACGATGCGCTTGCGGCCCAGCCGCGCCAGGTGGAGCGTCGCGCGACGGCCGCCCTGGATGTTGTCCGAGCCGACCGAGCAATAGGCTTGGTCGGGGAACTGCGCGCCCCAGACCACGAAGCGGGTCTCGGTCTCGGCCAGGCGGTTGAAGGCCGCGTGCAGCGAGCTCTGGCCCAGGAAGATCACCCCCTCGGCCCGGCTGGTGGTCATGGCCGCCGACAGGTCCTCGAAATTGGCCGGGGCGATATGGCTGAGCAGGACGTCGCAACCGCGCTCCTTGGCGGCCTCGCCCACGCCCGCCAGCAGCTCCAGGAAGAAGGGGTCGGACATGCCGCTGTCGCGACCCTGGGGGCGAGGCGTGACGATCGCGATCGTGGCCTCGGCCCCGATGGGCCCGGCGGGCATGTAGCGGCGGAACGGATAGTCCATCTCGCGCGCCAGCTTCCAGATCAGCTGCTTGGTGCGCTTGTTGACCGCCGGGCTGTCGTTGAGGGCCCGCGACGCGGTCGAGATCGAGACGCCGGCCAGCTTGGCCAGATCTTCAAGTCGTGTGGCGCCTCTGCTCACCTAAACTGCCCCTCAACGCGAACGCTTTTGCGCAAACATTTCTGCAAAATTTTCATTGTCATGGGAAGCGGTTCGGCGAGATTTGCCATGGCGGTTCCGCGCGAGGCGCCTGGCGGACGGCTATGAAAATTGATGCAAAATTAAGTCGATTTTCGAGTCGTGGCTATCGCTGAGGGCGATATCCACGTCGAAAAGCCTGACATTTTCCGTTGCGAACCGGGGCGTCTCATGTGCAAATGAGTGGCGCGCGGATTGTGCAAAAAATTGCGAAAACGGATCGGGAGTAACCGGTCCTGGCGGGGCGGAGACACATGGTCAGGCAGAGGCTGACGTTCCTGCAAGTTTGGAACATGTGCTTTGGCTTCTTCGGAATCCAGATCGGTTTTGGCCTGCAGAACGCCAACACCAGCCGCATTTTCCAGACGCTCGGCGTCGACGTGAGTCATCTGGCGATCCTGTGGATCGCCGCGCCGGCCACGGGCCTGCTGGTCCAGCCGATCATCGGTCACTTCAGTGACAAGACCTGGGGCCGTCTTGGCCGCCGGCGGCCCTACTTCTTCTGGGGCGCGATCCTCACCACCCTGGCCCTGCTGGTCATGCCCAATTCGCCCACCCTGTGGGTGGCCGCCGCGGCGCTGTGGATCATGGACGCCTCGATCAACGTCACCATGGAGCCGTTCCGGGCCTTCGTCGGCGACAACCTGCCCGACGAGCAGCGGGCGACCGGCTACGCCATGCAGAGCTTCTTCATCGGCCTGGGCGCGGTGCTGGCCTCGGCGCTCCCGTGGATGCTGACCAACTGGTTCCACGTCGCCAATACGGCCCCGGCGGGCCAGATCCCGGACGCGGTGCGCATCGCCTTCTATACGGGCGGCGCGGGCCTGCTGCTGGCGGTGATGTGGACCGTGTTCACGACCCGCGAGCATCCGCCCGAGCAGCTTCTGGCCTTCGAGGCGGCCGAGCGAGGCGTGGGTCCGCGGCAGGAGCCCGAGCCTTCGGTCAACACCTATATCGCCCTGGGAGTCGGCGGCGTGCTGGGCGGCGCGGCCCTGGCCCTGGTCGTCTGGGTCGCCCACGCGGAGAAGGAACTCTACGTCCTGGCGGCGCTCCTGCTGGCCTTCGGCGTCGCGGGCGTCGCCGGCGCGCGCTTCAAGCGCCTGGGCCGCACCGACAACGGCTTCTCCGAGGTGCTGTCGGACGTCTTCCGAATGCCCAAGACCATGCGCCAGCTGGCGGTGGTGCAGTTCTTCTCGTGGTTTGGCCTGTTCGCCATGTGGATCTACACGACGCCCGCCGTCGCATCCGTCCACTTCCACGCCGTCGACCCGGCCTCCAAGGCCTATAACGAGGGCGCCGACTGGGTGGGCGTGCTGTTCGCCGTTTATAACGGCGTCGCGGCCCTGGCGGCCCTGCTGATCCCGCCGATGGTCCAGGCGACCAGCCGCAAGGTCAGCCACGCCGTGTGCCTGGGCCTCGGCGCCCTTGGCCTGCTGTCCTTCCTGCTGATCCGCCAGCCGAGCCTTCTGTGGATCGGCATGGTCGGCGTCGGCTTCGCTTGGAGCTCGATCCTCTCGACCCCGTACTCGATCCTGGCCGGGGCCCTGCCGGCGCGGAAGATGGGCGTCTACATGGGGATCTTCAATTTCTTCATCGTCATCCCCCAGTTGCTGGCGGCGACGGTGCTGGGCCTGCTGCTGAAGAGCTTCTTCGGCGGCCAGGCCATCTACGCGCTCGTCCTGGGCGCGGCTTCCCTGATCATCGCGGCCCTGGCGACCTTCGCGGTTCGCGACGCCGAGCCCGCCTGATCTTTCCTTCCAGCCTGACGAGTCCTCGCCATGCGCAGCCTGAAACTTTTCGCCCTGGCCTCGGCCGCCGCCCTCGCGACCAGCGCCGCCCATGCGGCCGCGCCCGTCACGACCTGGGCCTATTCGGCCAAGACCGGCGTCGGGGCGTCCTACGAGGCCTATGTCGACGGGGCTTACAAGGCTGGCGGTCCGACCGGAGCGGTTTCCAAGGTCTGGTTCTCGATCGCCGACGGGGTGCTGACAGAGACCATGTACGGCCTGATCCACGAGGCCCAGATCAAGCAGATGCGCATCGCCGTCCAGACGTCCTCCGGCCTGGCGGTCGAGGGCGCGGACACGACCTCCAAGACCGAATATCTGCACGTCGACGCCGCCGGGCGACCGCTGTCGCCGGCCTACAAGATCACCACCACCGACAAGCAAGGCCGCTTCGTCATCGAGAAGCGGATCTTCACCGATCCCGACCGCAACAGCCTGTTTGTGCGGGTGACGGTCAGGGCGCTCAAAGGTCCGGTGACCCCGACCCTGGTGCTGGAGCCGCATATGGCCAACACCGGCGGCGGCGACGCGGGTGCGGCCTCGGCGACGGCTCTGACCGCGCACGAGGGCGAGGCCTTCCTCAGCCTCAAGGGAAGCAAGTCCTTCGCCAAGGCCTCGGCTAGTGTCCTTCAGGACGGCGACGCCCTGGCGTCCCTGAAGGCGACCACCTCCTCGGCGAAGGGCGCGATCGTCCTGACCGCCCAACTGACGACGATCACCAAGGAAGCGACCTTTGACTTCGCGATCGGCTTCGGCCCCGACGCCAAGACCGCCGACGCCACGGCCGCGGCCACGCTGAAGACCGGCTACGCCGAGGTGCTGGCCCGCTTCAACGGCGAGGGTGCGCGGGTGGGCTGGGAGGACTATCTGGCCTCGCTCAGCGAACTGCCGCGCCTGCGCGAGGCGTCCGAGGACGGTGGCAAGCTGGTCCAGGCCAGCGCCCTGATGCTGAAGGTCCAGGAGGATCGCACCCACGCCGGCGCCCTGATCGCCTCGCTGTCGAACCCGTGGGGCGACACGGTGGACGCGACCAAGTCCTCGACCGGCTACAAGGCTGTCTGGCCGCGCGACTTCTACCAGTGCGCCATGGCCCTGGCGGCGCTGGGCGATCGGCGGACGCCGCTCGCGGCGTTCCACTACCTGCCGACCGTGCAGGTTGGCCCCCAGACGCCCGGCAATACGGGCGCGGGCGGCTGGTTCCTGCAGAAGTCGCATGTCGACGGCACGCCCGAATGGGTCGGCGTCCAGCTGGACCAGACCGCCATGCCGATCATGCTGGGTTGGAAATTGTGGAAGCTGGGCTGGCTGCCGCAGGCTGAGCTGAAAGCCTACTACGGCCGGATGCTGAAGCCCGCCGCCGACTTCCTGGTCAAGGGCGGCACGGTCGGCCTGGGCTGGAACCACGCGACCATCACCCCGCCGTTCACCCAGCAGGAGCGTTGGGAAGAGCAGGGCGGCTATTCGCCCTCGACGACCGCCGCCGTGATCGCTGGTCTGGTGGTCGCCGGCGACATCGCCGAGGTGGCGGGTGACAAGGCTTCGGCCGACCTCTACCGCAAGACCGCCGATGACTATTCGGCGAAGGTCGAGGCCCGGATGGTCACGACCAAGGGCGCGTTCGGCGACGGCCACTACTACCTGCGCCTCAACAGCGACCAGGATCCGGACAACAGGAGCCCGGTCGAGGAGCGTAACGGCCAGGCCGCCGTACCCGAGGACAAGATGCTGGACGCGGGCTTCCTGGAGCTGGTCCGCTATGGCGTGCGCCGCGCCGACGACCCCGCCATCGTCGCCAGCCTGCCCAAGCTGGACGACCAGGCCATGGAGGATCTCTATCGCGTCCGCTACGACTTCACCTTCCCGGGCGTGACGGGGAGCTTCCCCGGCTGGCGGCGCTACGGCGTCGACGGCTATGGCGAGGACACCAGGACCGGCGCCAACTACGGCGAGGACGACCAGATGCGCCCGGGTCAGCGCGGCCGGGTCTGGCCGATCTTCACCGGCGAGCGGGGCCACTATGAGCTGGCCCTGGCCGGGCTGAACGGCAAGCCGGACGCGGCGGCCCTCAAACGGATCCGCGACACCTACGTCAAGGCCATGGAGCTGTTCGCCAACGAGGGTCTCTTGATCCCCGAACAGGTCTGGGACGGCGTGGGCGCGCAAAGCCCACACGGCTATGCGCGGGGCGAGGGGACCGATTCCGCCACGCCCCTGGCCTGGAGCCACGCCGAATACGTCAAGCTGCTGCGCTCGGTCAGCGACGGTCAGGTGTGGGACAACTATGCGCCGGTGAAGGCCCGTTTCGCACGCTGAAGCTGGGGTTTCGGACGCGCGGATCGCCGCATTCGAGCGTCTGGCGAACGTGGTTAACGGGCGATTCAGGAATCGATCGTCAAAGACAGAGTTAACAGCCCTCTTTGCGGCCGGAGACCTCTGTATGTCCCGTCGATCGACCATCGCCCGGAAGCTGACCCTCGTCACCGGCCTGACGATCGGGTTCCTGCTGATCGCGGCGGCCGGGGCCGTGGCTCTGCAGGCCGGCGGCAGCTCCGGTGTGGCGCTGGTCCTGCTGGCGGCGGGGTTTGTCTTTACCGTCGTCGTGCTGACCGTGCTCGCCCTGGCCAGCAGGGCCATCGTCAAGAAGCCCCTGGCCGGTCTGTCCCGCTCGGTCGAGACGATGAGCGCCGGCCGTTACGACCAGGCGATCTCCGGAACCGACAGCGGCGACGAGATCGGCGCCCTCGCTCGCGCCCTCGACGGTTTTCGTCACGAACTCGTCGACGGCGAGCGCCGCCAGGCGGAGCGGGAGGCCGCGCACGCCGCCGCCGAGGCCGAAAGCCGTCGCCAGGCCGAGGAGGCCGAGGCCCTCGCCACCGCCCAGGCCAGGAAGCTCCGCAGCCTCGGCGAGGGCGTCGGGCGGCTGGCCGACGGCGATCTGATCTGGCGCATGCGGGAGGACGATTTCCAGGGCGACGCGGTAAGGATTCCGCGCGACTTCAACGCCGCCGTCGAGAGCTTGCAGGCGACGATGGCTGGAATTCTGGACACCGCCCGCAGCATCCGCGGCGGCTGCGCCGAGATCAGCAGCGCCGCCGACGACCTCTCACAGCGCACCGAGCGTCAGGCCGCCGGCCTGGAGCAGACCGCCGCGGCCCTCGATCAGATCACGGCGACGGTGAAGCGCAGCTCCGAAGGCGCCGAGCGCGCGCGCCAGGTGACGATCACGGCCAAGGCCGCCGCCGAACGCAGCGGTGCGGTCGTCCAGGAGGCGATCGAGGCCGTGGGCGGCATCGAGAAGTCCTCCCAGTCGATCACTCAGATCATCGGGGTCATCGACGAGATCGCCTTCCAGACCAACCTCCTGGCCCTGAACGCCGGAGTCGAGGCCGCCCGGGCGGGGGACGCCGGTCGCGGCTTCGCGGTGGTCGCTCAGGAGGTCCGGGCCCTGGCCCAGCGCTCCGCCGACGCGGCCAAGGAGATCAAGGGTCTGATCAGCGCCTCAACCCAGCAGGTGGGCAAGGGCGTCAAGCTGGTCGGCGAGACCGGCGAGACCCTGCGCGAAATCCTGGTTCAGGTGGCCGAGATCAACGAACTGGTCGGCGAGATCGCCACCTCGTCCAAGGAACAGGCGATGGGCCTGGCCGAGGTGAACCAGGCGGTCAACCAGATGGATCAGGTCACTCAGCAGAACGCCGCCATGGTCGAGCAGTCCACCGCCGCCAGCCGCGCCCTCGCCGCCGAGGCCGCCGAACTCGAACACCTGATCGGCCGCTTCCATGTCGGCGCCGAGATCCGCGAGCTGCCGCCCCGGGTCGAGCGCCGTCCGGCCGCCCCGCAACCCCGTCCCGCCGCCGCGCCGACCCGCGAGACCTTCCGCCAGCGCTACGTGCAAGGCTCAAGCGCCCTGAAGGTCGCCCCGAGCTCGCGCCCTGGGGAGTGGCAGGAGTTCTAGGGCGTTCGCGATTTGTCCCTTGCTCTTCGAGGGGCGACCGCGCACATTCTCGATATGGCGACCTCGACCAATTCAGCTTCACCCAGGCCAAGCAAGCACGGCAGCCAGGTGGCTGGCCGCAGCGCGGCCACGGGGCGTTTCGTGCTGAGCCCCGCGTCGAAGGGAAGCTCGATCACGATCCGCGAAGCTAGCCGGGTCGCCAAGGACGTCCAGAGCAAGAAGAAATAGCCATTGGCTGCTCGTTCGCGGACATCGGCCGATGACGTGTTCATCAACTGCCCGTTCGACAGCGACTACAGCCCGACTTTCCGGGCGCTCATCTTCGTCATCTATGCCTGCGGCTTCCGTCCCCGATCGGCGATGGAGCTCGACGACGGCGGCCAGACGCGGATCGACAAGCTGTATGGCCTGATCGGCGAATGCCGGTACGGGATCCACGACCTTTCGCGGACCGAGCTTGACGCGACCAGCCAACTTCCCCGCTTCAACATGCCGTTGGAGCTAGGCCTGTTCCTCGGGGCCAAGCGCTTTGGCGGCAAGGCTCAAAGCGCGAAGCGTCTTCTGATCCTGGACGTCGAGCGCTACCGCTATCAGCGCTTCATTTCCGATCTCGCGGGCATGGACATTCACGGCCACGACGGCGACGCCACCGTGGCCTTGCGGAAGACTCGCGACTGGCTGGCCAATGTCTCGCGGCGGCAACTGCCGAGCGCCGATCGGGTGGCCCGATTGTTCCAGTCCTTCATGATCGACCTGCCTGCGCTCGCCGCCGATCTCGAGTTCGACCCGGCGAACATTCCCTATGTCGACTTTGAGCGCATGATCGTCGGCTGGCTGCTGGCGGCGGGCCCGCCGACCTAGTCGCCGCCTTCGCAACGACGCCAAGCCACTTCCCCCCTCGCATCCCGCGCTGGTCGCGCTATATCCCCGGCATGGCCGAAGCGTTCAACGACATCACCCTCTCCACGGACAAGGCGACCCGTTATGCCGAGGTCGCCGACGAGATCGCCTCGGTGCTGGAAGGCGAGACCAATCTGACCGCCCGCATGGCGACGGTGGCCTCGATGCTGGCCAATAGTTTCGACCACTATTTCTGGACCGGCTTCTACGTCGTCGATCCCACCCGGGAGCATGAGCTGGTGGTCGGCCCGTACCAGGGCTCGCTGGGCTGCCTGCGGATCGCGTTCGGGCGCGGCGTCTGCGGCGCGGCGGCGGCGACGGGCCAGACTCAGCTGGTGCCGGACGTCCACGCCTTCCCCGGCCACATCGCCTGCGACGGTCGCTCGCAGAGTGAGATCGTCGTGCCGGTCTTCGATCCCGATGGAGCGCTGATCGCCGTGTTCGACGTCGATTCCGACCGCCCGGCCGCCTTCGACGCTGTCGATCAGACCTGGCTGGAGAACATCCTGAAGGTCACCTTCAGCTAGGCGACGCCAAGCCTGCTGCTCGCCCCCGCCCCGCCCCGGGGCGGCGAAGGTGATCGATGCGCAATTTCGCGAACCGGCGCGCCGAGCTTCTCGCCTCGGCTTGCTCCGGCTGCCGCTTTGCCCCACTGCTAGGGCGATGAGTCAGGCGGTTACGATCGAACTGGGGGAGGGCGGCGAGCACGACGTCCGGGCCCTGCGCAATGCGTTCGGGTGTTTCACGACGGGTGTGACCGTCGTCACGACGATCGCCGACGACGGCCGGCGCGTGGGACTGACGGCCAACTCCTTCACCTCGGTGTCGCTGGACCCGCCCCTGGCGCTCGTCTGCGTGGACCTGAAGTCCTCCAGCCTGCCGGCCCTGGAGGCGGCGGGGCGCTTCGCTGTCAACGTCCTGCACGCCGAGCACCAGCAACTGGCCCGCCAGTTCGTACAGAAGACCACCGACCGCTTCGCCGGGATCGAGACCGAGACCTGGCGCACCGGCGTGCCGATCCTGCCTGGCTGCATGGCCAATTTCGAGTGCCAGACCCACCAGGCCTTCGACGCCGGCGACCACCGGGTCTATGTCGGGCGGGTGGTCAAGCTGCGCTACGATCCCGACCACGAGCCGCTCGTCTATCTGCAGGGCCGGTTCCGCCGCGTGCATGTTGACGCAGAGTAAACGGCATAATTTCGCGCGGTACGGCGGGAGCCGTGGATGCTATTGACGCGCAAAACAGCGTTAGGGAGCGCATCATGCGAGACATCGCCCATTTCGTGAACGGCCAGACCCTGGTCGGAACCTCCGGCCGCTACGGCGACGTCTTCAGTCCCAACACCGGCGAGGTCCAGGCGCGCGTCCAGTTCGCGACCGAGGCCGAGATGGACGCCGCCATCCAGGTCGCCGCCAAGGCGCAGGTGAGCTGGGCGGCGGTCAACCCGCAGCGTCGCGCTCGGGTGATGTTCGAGTTCAAGCGCCTGATCGAGCGCGACATGAACGCCCTGGCCGAGATCCTGTCGTCCGAGCACGGCAAGGTCATCGCCGACTCCAAGGGCGACATCCAGCGCGGCCTGGAGGTCATCGAGTTCGCCTGCGGAATTCCGCACATCCTGAAGGGCGAGTACACCGAGGGCGCGGGGCCCGGCATCGACATCTATTCGATGCGCCAGCCGCTGGGCGTCTGCGCGGGGATCACCCCGTTCAACTTCCCGGCCATGATCCCGATGTGGATGTTCGGCATCAGCATCGCCGTCGGCAACAGCTTCATCCTCAAGCCCTCCGAGAAGGACCCCACGGTTCCCGTCAAGCTGGCCGAGCTGATGATGGAGGCGGGCCTGCCGGCCGGCGTGCTGAACGTGGTCCATGGCGACAAGAGCGCCGTCGACGCCATCCTGACCCACCCGCTGATCCGCGCGGTCAGCTTCGTCGGCAGCTCCGACATCGCCCACTACGTCTACCAGACGGGCACGGCGCACGGGAAACGCGTCCAGGCCATGGGCGGCGCCAAGAACCACGGCGTCGTTCTGCCCGACGCCGACATGGACCAGGTGGTCAAGGATCTGTCGGGCGCGGCCTTCGGTTCGGCCGGCGAGCGCTGCATGGCCCTGCCGGTGGTGGTCCCCGTGGGCAAGAAGACCGCCGACGAACTGCGTGAGCGGATGGTCGCCGAGATCGGGACGCTGAAGGTTGGCGTCTCGACCGATCCCGACGCCCACTATGGCCCCGTGGTCAGCGCCCAGCACCGCGCCAAGATCGCCGACTACATCCGCCTGGGCCAGGAGGAGGGCGCCGAGTTGGTCGTCGATGGTCGCGACTTCCACCTGCAGGGCTTCGAGAAGGGCTTCTTCATCGGCCCGTCGCTGTTCGACGGCGTCAAGAAGGGCATGAAGACCTATCACGAGGAGATCTTCGGCCCGG
>NZ_DATFAV010000284.1:0-9483 GCF_035254145.1 Caulobacter sp.
GATCTCGGCGAAGGTCAGTTCGAGTTCTTCTTGACGCTGGCGACGCAGATGACCCGACAGGGGATCGTACTTGGACATTCCCCAGCATCGCCGATTGATCCGGACACGTCGAATCCACACGCGACTAGCGCGAGTGGAGAACGACCTTGAAAAGCCACGCTTCGGGGCGTTTCTGCGCCGCAAGCACTTTCCGGATCGGCGGCGTTGCCGGTGATCCGACCATGGAGACTTTCGTGACCGATACGCCTGAAGCCCGCATGCCTAACCTCGTTGATATCCACGTCGGAGGCCGCGTGCGCATGCGCCGCAAGATGCTGGGCGTCAGCCAGGAAACGCTCGCCGATGCGCTAGGGCTCACCTTCCAGCAGATCCAGAAGTACGAGCGCGGCGCCAACCGCGTCAGCGCCAGCAAGCTCTACGAGATCGCCAAAACGCTCCAGGTCCCAGTGTCGTTCTTCTTCGACGGCCTCGCCGACCCGATGACCAACGAGGTCGATGAGGTTGGCGCCGCTGCCGAGCGTGTCGTCACCGAGTTCCTCAACACACCCGAAGGCCTGGAACTGGCCGAGATGTTCCCGAAGATCGGCCGAGGTCGCGTCCGTCGGCAGGTCCTCGATCTCGTCCGCGCCATGGCTGACGACGAAGGCGCCGACAAGGCCTGACGATCGCTCAGCGGATCTACGACGCGGAGCGAGCCTCAGCCTCGAACGCCCGCTTTCCGCCGCGCCACCAGAGCGCGAGGGTGTGCTCGGCGTCGTCGGCCTTCAACATGGCTGCCAGGAACGTGAAGGCCCCGTAGAGCGCGGCGCGATCATCGCCAGTCAGTTCGACGAGGCCGGACTTCTGAACCAGGCCGCCCAGCTCGATCAGGTGGCGGGTGCGCTCGCGCCGCTTCACCACCCACGCCCGCGTATCGTGCCTGGACTGCTGGGCTTCCAGGCGATAGCGCGCCGCTTTCGCTCGGCGCTCGGCGTCATTGCTCGCCGCCAGCGCGGGGCGCAGGGGCGCTCGGGCCGCCGCGAAAGAACCCTGCGCCGCGCTTCCTCCAGGCTTCCTTTCGGGCGGCGTTTGCAGCGTCGGCGAGATCCAGAAGGCCACCGGCCAGGGTATCGATGTCGAGGACGTCGGCGCCAGTGGCGATCACCAGCTCGCCAAGCTGCCTGACCTTGCGATCCTTCAGTGTCTTGGCCTTGTCTTCGAGGATCTTCAGTTCGGCGTCGAAGTCTCGTGGTTTGCGCATCCCAAGTCTCCGGTTTTCGATGATGCGCTGATCGTAAAGCAGACGGTCCGGGAATGCTGTAAGGTCGCCGGAACACACTGGGACGGCCTCGTCCCTCCCGAGAATCTTTCTTGGGAGGGCGCGCTTATACGTCGTGCCGACGTGCGCTCAGAGTAGTACGTGGTCTGTCGCCATGGCGATCTACCACTTCTCCGTCAAAGTCATCAGCCGCGCCACCGGGGCCAGCGCCGTGGCCTCGGCCGCCTATCGCTCGGCCTCGCGGCTCCACGACGAGCGGCTGGATCGCGATCATGACTTCACCAACAAGAGCGGCGTCGTCCATTCCGAGGTCATGCTGCCGGATGGCGCGCCCGAGCAGCTCTCCGACCGGGCCACGCTGTGGAACACCGTCGAGGCCGGCGAGAAGCGCAAGGACGCCCAGCTTTCCCGCGAGGTCGAGTTCGCCATTCCCCGGGAGATGGATCAAGCGCAGGGCGTCGCGTTGGCCCGCGACTTCGTCCAGCGCGAGATGGTCGATCGCGGCATGGTCGCCGATCTCAATGTGCATTGGGACATCGGAGCCGATGGCCTAGCCAAGCCGCACGCCCACGTCATGCTGACTATGCGTGAAGTGGTTGGGCGCGAAGCCGGCGAAGAGGGCTTCGGCGCCAAGGTCCGTGACTGGAACCGCACCGAACTGGTCCAGCATTGGCGCGAGGCCTGGGCCGACCACGTCAACGAGCGGCTGGCGCTGCTCGATATCGACGCGCGGATCGATAATCGCAGTCTCGAAGATCAAGGCATCGATCTTGAGCCACAGCACAAGATCGGCCCGGCCGCCGGACGTATGGCCGGCGAAGGCGTCGAAACCGAGCGGCTCGAAGACCATCACCGCATCGCCCGTGATAACGGCGAGAAGATCATCGCCGATCCGCGCATCGCCCTGGACGCCATCACTCACCAGCAGGCGACGTTCACCCGCTACGACCTGGCGAATTTCATCCACCGACATTCGGACGGTAAGGATCAGTTCGACCGGGCCATGAGCGCGGTGCAGGCCTCGCCCGAAATGGTCGCCCTTGGCCAAGACGGATGCGGCCAGGATCGCTTCACCAGCCGCGAGATGATCGCGGTCGAGGACCGCCTGCACCGCGCTTCGGCCGTGATGGCCGAGCGTCGGGCGCACCGAGTCAGCGAACTGGATCAGCGCTGCGCCTTGGCGCGGGCCGAGCAACGCGGCTTGGTCTTGTCGGGTGAGCAGAAGGCGGCGTTCGAGCATGTCACCGCAACCCGCGATCTGGGCGTGGTGGTCGGCTATGCGGGTACCGGCAAGTCAGCGCTGTTGGGCGTGGCGCGGGAGGCCTGGGAGGACGCCGGCTATCGCGTCCAGGGCCTGGCGCTGTCGGGCATCGCCGCCGAAAACTTGGAGGGCGGATCGGGCATCGCGTCTCGCACCATCGCCAGTCTGGAGCATCAATGGGCGCAGGGCCGCGAGCTGCTGGACGCGCGCGACGTGCTGGTCATCGACGAGGCCGGCATGATCGGCTCGCGGCAGATGGAGCGGCTGCTGTCAGCCGCCGAAAAGGCCGGGACCAAGGTGGTGTTGGTTGGCGATCCCGAGCAGCTTCAGGCGATCGAGGCCGGCGCGGCGTTCCGGTCGATCGCCGAGCGTCATTCCCATGTCGAGATCACCCAGGTTCGGCGGCAGCATGAGGATTGGCAGCGTGAGGCCACCCGCCATCTGGCCACCGGCCGGACCGGCGAGGCGCTGGCGTCCTACGAGGCGCGCGGGATGGTCCATGCCGCCGAGACTCGTGATCAGGCGCGCGAGGATCTGGTCGAGCGGTGGGGTCGCGACCGCATCGCCGAGCCGGGCAAGAGCCGGATCATCCTCACCCACACCAATGACGAAGTTCGCGATCTCAACCTGACGGCGCGGGATCGGCTGCGCCAGGCCGGCGCCTTGGGTGACGACGTGACGGTGAAGGCCGAACGTGGCGAGCGTTCGTTTGCGACCGGCGATCGGCTGATGTTCCTGAAGAACGATCGCGGGCTGGGCGTGAAGAATGGCATGCTCGGCGAGATCGAGCAGGTCTCGCCCACCCAGATGACCGTTCGGCTCGACGCCGGGCGTCCCGACGCGGGGCGCTCGGTCACCTTCGACCTCAAGGACTACGCCCAGGTCGATCACGGCTATGCGGCCACCATCCATAAGAGCCAGGGCGTCACCGTTGATCGCACCCATGTGCTGGCGACGCCGGGCCTGGATCGCCACGGCGCCTATGTTGCCCTGTCGCGCCACCGCGACAGCGTTCAGGTCCACTACGGCCGTGACGAGTTCGAGGATCTCGGCAAGTTGACCCGCGTGCTGTCGCGCGAGCGGGCCAAGGACATGGCCAGTGACTTCGCCGAGCGGCGCGACATTCACGTGCCGGCGTCGATGCGGCCCAAGGAGCCGCTACGGCGCGAGCGCGGCATGTTCGCTGGGTTCCGGCCAGCCAGTCTGGCGCGTCAGCCGGCGGCGCCAGCGCGCGATGCCGACCAGCTTGCCCAGCGCCAGGCGATCGAGCGCCACGCCCGCGCCGCGGCCGACGTCATGCGCATGAACGACCGCGGCTTGCCGGTGCTCGCCCATCAGCGGCGGGCGCTGGAGCAGACGCGCGAGGCCGTGGGAAGGATCGGCCCGCACGCGGCCAAGGATCTGGAGCGGGCCTATGTCCGCGATCCGGCCTTGGTCGGCGAGACCGCTTCGGGCCGCACGCAACGAGCGATCCGCGTCCTTCAGCTTGAGGCCGAGGTTCGCGCCGATCCGCGTCTGCGCGCCGATCGCTTCGTCGAGCGCTGGCAGGGTCTGGAGCGGCAGCGCTCAGCCCTGCATCGCGCGGGCGACATGACCGGCGCCGGCCAGGTCAAGGACCGTATGGGCGCTATGGCCAAAAGCCTGGAGCGCGACCCGCAGGTGGAGTCGCTGCTGCGCCCTCGTCGGCTGGAGCTTGGGCTTCCCGCCGAGATGAGCCGCAGCGTGGGGCAGAGCCTTTCTGACTACCTCGGCATCGGTCGTGGCCGAGGACTTGGCTTGTAGGAGGATGGGATGGATCAGGACATCGGATCAGAAGCGCCGGTAGATCCGGCGGCGGTGGCGTTCGAGGCCTTGCGGCGGGAGGTGGCCTTGTTGAACGTCGCTCTGGCAGGGCTAGCCGCCGAACGAGCATCGACGCCGGACTATAGCGAGACCCTGGGGGAGATCGCTCAAGGCGTGAGGGTCGCAGTTGGGCGGATAGGAAAGCTGGCGACGAGTCCGGCCTTGGCGGCTACGCCCGCTGAGATCGCGCAGCAGATCACGGCGGCCGGTGATGAGGCCCGGCGGCAGGACCGCGCGACCTTGCATCAGGCCCAGGAGATGCTTCAGCGGGCGGCCGGCGATCTGCGTGGCTGGGTCGATACGGCGCGGTTGGCCAGCGTGCAGAACTGGCGGTTGTTGCAGGCGGCGGCGGTCGGTGTGATCGGAGGAGCAGTTCTTGGCGCGAGCTTTCCGATCATCGTTGTACAGGCGGCCCCAGAGCAGTGGGCTTGGTCCGAGAGAAGGGCGGCGCGCGTGCTTCACCGCGATATGTGGTCGACCGGCGAGCGACTGCTGGCTGTTGCTGACCCGCAGCGTTGGCAGGAGATGCAAGTCGCGCGGCGGATCGTTGAACAAAACCGCGATGTGCTGGCTCGGTGTGTAACCGCAGCTCAGAAAGCCAAGGGCGGAAAGCGCTGCCTGATCAGCGTGGACGCCCTGAGCGCGTCATGATGCGCGTGTTCTCGCCATTGAATAGGATAGCACTAAGTGCTACATATTTCTCATGACCGAGGCCAAGGAAGTCGCGCGGGTCTTCAAGACGGCTTGGTTCACCAAGGCGGCCAAGAAAGCGCTGATCAAGGACAGCGAGCTTTGCGCGGCGGTTGCGGCGGCCATGGCAGGCCAGGCCGATGATCTGGGTGGCGGGGTGTTCAAGAAGCGCCTCGACAAGAACCGCAGCCGCAGCATCATCCTGGCCAAGGGCCGAAAGTACTGGGTGTATCCTATCTGTTCGCGAAGAAGGACAGGGCGAATATCGACGACGACGAATTGAAGGCCTTCCGCAAGCTGGCCGACCTCTACGCCGAGAAGACCGACGTGGAGATCGACAAGGAGCTAGAAGCCAAGGTGATTGTGGAGATCTGTCGTGACCAAGCGCAAGTTTAAGAGCGACGCCTTCGAGGCGATCCATGACAACGTCGCTGGGATGTACCGGGCCGGCACGATCGACAAGGCCACGATGCGCGACTTCGACGCGACGTGCCTTACCGTGCCGCCGATGATCGAGCCCGCGCAGATCAAGCAGCTCCGGGAGAGCAACCATGTCAGCCAGCCGGTCTTCGCCCGCTATCTCAATACCAGCGAAAGCACCGTGGAGAAGTGGGAGGCCGGCGCCAAGAAGCCCAGCGGCGTGGCGCTCAAACTGCTGGCGATCGTGCAAAAGCACGGCTTGCAGATCCTAGCCTGAGAGGTTTTGGACCTAAAGTATGGTCCCATACGGTGTCAACCGTAGCTGCTACTGGCGCTGTGCTAGTTCCTTTCGAACCGGATTGTTGAACCGAACGCATCCTCAGGGGAGCGCCACTTCAAAGGAAGGCCATGGCGTCGAACGCATTCGACGGCGTGAGGAGCACTACGCTGTCTGCGTCGGTGGTGAGGGATTGCTCCCGATCAAGGCTGTCTGCGTGGGGTCTGCGGAGATCGACTAAGGTGTTCGCAAGGCCCGCTGCTTCGGCCCAAGCTCCCAGACTTCCCGGCCCCGTCAGAGGGCTCGTTCCAACGAGACAGGCTTCGGCACCATACATCGCCCGCAAATGACGACCGAGGCTTGAAGGCGGGCGATCCAGCGCCGCCCAGCGCCCGCCCCGCAGGCTGGCGTTCGCCACGTGCATGTTGTGCGCATGGATCAGCGTTCGCCCACGCGGGCTCTCGCGGCGTTCGATCCAGGACACGATCTGCGCCATGGCGGCGTTTCGGGTCGCCATCGGTCGCCACGCTCCGGCGGGTATGCTCGGTTCGGGTGCCGGTTCCTCGACGAAGACCTGCGCCGCCCAGCGCCCGGTGACGGCGGCCTGACGCGCCTCGTCGAAGTCGTGGCGATCGTGTGAGGACCTCGGGGGGCGACCGGTGGCGAACGTCCTCTCCAGGCGAACGGCCTGCGCCAGTAGCGCTCGCCGTTCTTCGATCGCGAACGGCGCGCCCGACGCCGGCGCCTTGGCCAGGAAGGGTTCCAGCCGAGCGCCCAGGTCGCCGGCTGCGGGGTGCCCCGCGACCTTCAGATACCGAAGCGCTAGATCGAAAGGCGCACGCAACGGCGCGCATCCGGTCGGCCCCGCCAAGCTGAGGTCCAGGCCGTAGAAAGCGACACGGTTCTCAGGCTCCACCCCCGCATTATGCGCCGATAGCCAGGCCAAGAGGTCCTGGTTCGGCTTCAACGCCCCGAAACCCCAGGTCATTCCGGCATTAATCGTCGCAGAAATGTCCTCAGTCGCCCTTCCCATGACCAGCGCGTTCAGCGCGAGGGCTTCGGCGAAGCCGGTCTCCAGCGCGATCGCGGATACGCGGCCGCGTTCGATCAGTTTACGAATCCATCCATTCCGGAGCGCCAGCAAACTGGGATCGCCGTGGGCATGTTCGCCTATGGCGATCAGCCGCGCCGCTCCAGCGACGGCCACGATGTCCCCTACGTCGCCAGACTCGGTCGCGCCAGGTTCCGCTGCGACCCGTGCGCCCCCGACGGCTGCAACTCCCAGTCCTAGCACGCCGGTGAGTAGTTCTCTGCGAACCAGATGCATTCCGCGCTCCGCTTGAAAAAGGCGAGGGAACGGCCGCTCCCCACCCGTCCCTAGTTCAATCACCTGACACGCCCAGGGCCCTGACCGCGGCTTCCTCCCCTGAAGGCTTTCGGAAGCCAGCCCTCAACGCCCGCCGCAGACCCTGTGCGCGGGCCGGCATCCGAAGCCCTCAAAAGAAACGGACATCGGCAGCACTCTAGAAACGAGACATTCCGTTCGGTAGCGAGCGCCGCGCCCCTTTATCGCGCGGCATTGAAGAGCCGCGGAAACTCGTCGCAATCTTTCCCAAATGCGCTCGAAGCTCAGGCTCAATACGGGCGGCCTCGATCGCCTACACGGATCGATCCCCGTTCCGTCCTGGCTGCCGGTCAAAATACAAGATGTCGCCAGGCTGGCAGTCAAGATAGTCGCATATTTTAATGAGTGTCTCGAAGCGGATACCTTTGACCCGCCCCTGCTTTAAGAGCGAGAGATTGGCGTACGTTATACCAATATGTTCGGCAAGATCCTTACCTTTTACTTTTCGTCGCGCCATCATGACATCGAGGGTGACGACGATCTGCATCGTCGGAGCCAAACCTGTTGAATTAGACAAAGGCGTCGTTCTCCGCCGCCAGCTGCGCGCCGAGCCCAAGAACGTGGCCGAAGATCCAAGTCACCATGGAGATCAAAAGGAGCGTCAGGCTTCCCGTGCCGATGGACATGGCCGCTTCAACGTCGCTGCCGCCGCGCCAACTCACAACCATTGAGATGAGCGGTGCGACCACGGCGCCGACAAGGACTGAAGCCGCGCTCGCGGCCGCGAAATCCTTCAGTCCGGCGATGGCGCGGTAGGAAAAGAGCTCTCCCCGCGCAAAGCATTGGAACGACCCGCGCAAACGCATCAATCCCAGACCCAAAACGACCGCCGGCGTAACGCCAAGCACCACGCAAATAGTTCGCCGTTCGATGGAGAGATTGACGTGTCGCAAATCCAGATCGACCTGGATCGCGTGGGGCGTGGATAGCGCCCACTTCCATAGGGTCGCGATGACAAACAGTGCCGCCAAGCCCACGCAGGCGTTCGCGGCCCAGCCGCTCCACCGCGCCACCGGGCGCAACAAGGTCGGGTTCTCGGTGACTGACACGAAGAGCGCTCCTGGAAAACCGAAACAAGTTTCTGTCCCACGGAAAACTCTACGTGGAAAGCGTCGTCGAGGGGGTGTGGCGAAAATCATTACATAATAGCAATTATTTTCTGTTTTACAGAAATTTATTTTCACCAAATAGTCCATGGCGAGCGGGGCGATCGGGATCGCCGCCCAGGTGGGACCGCTCGTATGTTGCGAGGTGCAGATGAAGACCCTTTTTCTTGGCGCGGTGATCGCGCTTTTGCTCGGCGTCCAGGGCGCTGCGGCGCAAGACGATAAGGCGTTGACCGGCTTCAAGGTCGGCGCGGGCTTTGATTTCAGAGCGATCCAAGCCAAGCGATCGGTGTCCGGCTGGCCAAGCAGGGTGGACGAACGGCAAGGCGGAGCGGGCTATCGGGCCCATGTCGGCTATGACGTGGCGCTCGGCGATGGGCTGCTGCTCGGCGTCGAGGGCGGCGTCGGCGGTGGGGGCAAGACCCTCGCGACGCGCACCGCGGCCGGCGAGTATAGCCTGAAGCCCGGCTTCTCCTACGATGCCTCGGCGCGAGTTGGGATCATGCCGAGCACGAGCGTCCTTCTGTACGGTCGAGCAGGCTACCAGTGGCTGAAAACCACCGAAAAGATCAGCTTCGCCGGGGGCGGGCTCGCGCCATTGAAACACAAGGAGACCCAGAGCGGCATCCTCTACGGCTTCGGCGCCGAGTACGCGGCGACCAATGCGCTCTCGCTGCGCGCCGAGATCGACCAGGCCAGCTTCGGCCATGGCGTGAAGGCCGCTCAGGTTCAGCTTGGCGGAGCTCTGCGCTTCTAGCGCCCAGGCGATGGCGCGGCGCGCCATCGCCCCCGTCTTTTTTGGAAAGGTTGGACATCCATGCGAAAAGCTTACCCAAGATTGCTCCTAGCGCTGCTCTCGGCGAGTACGCTCCTGACGGGCTGCGCCGCGGACATCATGAGGGGCATGGTCGGACAGGGTGTCGAAACGGCCATGGCGCGATACGGTCCCCCCGACACGCAGTTCGATCTGCCCGATGGGCGACGCGCCTTCCAATGGATGGATGTCACCACCACGACCTCGTCCGGCCATGCGACGGAAAAGACCTCGCACGGTCGAGGCGGTCCGAAGACCCATGTGGACTTCACGCCCGCTTCAACCACCTACAATCGCTGCTTCTACACGATGTATGCGCGGTACGACGCGGGGCGGCGCGGGTGGGTTTTCGAGAGCTTCGAGCCGCCCGCCCTGGGCTGCTGAGCGCTTCGGAGCGCTCATTTCTCTTC
>NZ_DATFAV010000285.1:0-5919 GCF_035254145.1 Caulobacter sp.
GATATCGCCGGTATCCAGCCAACCGTCGGCCGACAGCACCCGGGCGCTTTCTTCCGGATTGGCGAAATAGCCGCTCATCACCGAAGGGCCCTTGGCGAAGATGCGGCCGACGCCGCGCTCGGGCAGGACCTGGCCGTTCTCGTCGCGCACTTCCAAGAAGTGATGGGGCAGGGCGGGGCCACAGCGGGCGAAGTCGCGGGCGCGCTCGGAGCCTTCGGGCGCGTCGACGGCCAGGTTGTCGCGCTCCAGGCGCTCGACGTCCAGGGTCTCGGCGCGCAGGCCCTTGCCCAGCGGCGCCATCGACAGGGCCAGGGTGGCCTCGGCCATGCCGTAGCTGGCCACGAAGGCCTTGTCCGAGAAGCCGGCCGGGCCGAACGCCTCGACGAAGGCCTTCAGCGGCGGCATGCGGATCATGTCGCCGCCCAGGCCGGCTTGGCGCCAATGGCTGAGATCGTAGTTCTCGAGCGACTGGCCCTGAACGCGGCGGGCGCAGAGTTCGTAGCCGAAGGTGGGGCTGTAGGCGGTGGTGGCCTTGTTGCGGGAGATCAGGTCGATCCACAGCAGCGGGCGGCGGACGAAGGCGCCGGTGGGCAGCAGGTCGACCGACATCTGGCAGGACAGAGGCGCCAGCAGGAAGCCGATCAGGCCCATGTCGTGATAGAGCGGCAGCCACGAGATCGCGCGGTCGCTCGGCACGACCTGCAGGCCGTCGCGCGTGATCGCCACGCAGTTGGCCATCAGGGCCTTGTGTCGGACCAGCACGCCGGTCGGGGTGCGGGTGCTGCCCGACGAGAACTGCAGGTAGCAAGGATCTTCGGGCGTGAGGGTTGGCAAGGCCGCGCCGCCGTCTTCCGGCAGGTCGGCCAGTACGCCGGCGAAGTCGAGGCCGGCGCGCTCGCCGATCTCGGCCACCCAGTCCTTCAGGCCCACCGGACCGATCAGGATCCTCGCCTTGGCGGACCGGGCCAGGTTGGTGATCTGCTCGATATAGGCTTCGCGACCGCCCAGCGGCGTCGGCAAGGCCATCGGCGCGGGCAGGAGACCCGCGTACTGGCAGGCGAAGAACGCCCGCACGAAGTCTCCGTCGGTCTCGGCCAGGAGGGCGACGCTGTCGCCGATCTTGGCGCCCGTGGCCAGGAGCCGTCGGGCCAGGACCAGCGCATCCTCGCGCAGCTTGGCGTAGGGCAGGGCCTCGACCAACTCGCCGCGCAGCGAATAGAGGTTGATCCCCGTCTCGCCCTTGGCGGCGAAGTCGAGGGCCTCGGTGAGGGTCGGGAAGTCGGCGAACCGAACGGTGCGGTCAGACGCCGTGGGCGTGATCATAACTTGGGCCTTCATCGTCTTTAGTCGTGCGCGCGGCGTCTTCTTCCGCCGCGAGTTGGGCGAGCCTACGGCGCGCCATGAAATACATACCGATCGCCATGGCCAGAGCGGAGGCGACCAGGGCCGCGCCCGCGCCGGTGAGGCCGAAGCGCTCGATCAGCGGAACCAGAGCCGCGAAATAGCAGATCACGACGACGAGCCGAACCATCAAGGCGGCGCCGGCAGCGCGCATCGAAACCAGCATCGGCTCCAGCGGCAGGGTCATGACGCCGATGGCCGCGGCGGCCACCTGCCAGTTCATCACGCCGGCCGCCGCGCCATAGGCCTCGCCCATGACGGTCTCCAGGATCCATCGGCCCGCGACCAGGCTGACCAGCAGCAGGACGCCGGCCGCCGCGCCGCCGATCAGGGTGATCTGGACGGCCAGCTTGGTCATGGCCCGGCGGCCGCCCGAGGCGCGCATCTTGGCCAGTTCCGGATAGAGCGCCGGCACCATCAGCCGCGCGGGCTTGGCCATGCCGTCGGCGACCTGCTTGCCGATCCGCCAGAGCGCCGCCTGGGCTGGGCCCAGCAGGGCGCCGACGGCCATGGTCAACACGTGGGTGAAGCCGACCTCCAGCGTGCCGGAGAAGTTGGTCGACAGGGCGAAGCGCCAGACGCCGGGCAGACCTTCGCTGGTCGGACCCAGCAGTGAAAAGCCGTCCAGCAGGCCGCGCTTTTTCAGGTCCCAGATCGCGATGCCGGCGATGTAGAAGAACGAGGCGAAGGTGCCGGCCGCCCAGGCGAGCAGGAAGTACTGGATCGGGGCGTGCGTCAGCGCGCAGATCGCGCAGCCGATCATCCGCACGAACGAGCTGACCGCCTGCTCCGCCGCCAGGAAGCGGAAGCGGTCGAACAGGCGCAGCAGGCCCACGCCCGTGGCCGAGGTCATCACGCCGATCGAGAGGGCGTAGAGCGCGCCATAGCCGCTGACGCCCTCGGGCCAGCGCAGCTCCTTCCAGAACAGCCAGGCGCCGAGGACGCCCAAGCCGATCCCGATGACGCTGCTGATCAGGTCGAGCATCAGCGACAGGCGCAGCACTTGCTGGAACTTGGTCCGCTCCTTCTTGAGCAGCGGGTCGGTTCCGTAGGTCAGGACGGTCTGCCAGGACTCGAAGTGCGCCACCTCGCCCAGAAACTGCGCGAAGGCGTTGATGATCACCAGGACCCCCATGGCCTCCTTGCCGAGGCTGCGGGCGGTCAGGGCGATGTAGGCCAGGCCGACCACCGCGTTGACGACCCGGCCGCTGAGCAGGTGCCCCGCATTGGCCAGGACCCGCTTGAGCGGCGGCGTCGGGTGGTCGAGCCCGGTCGTCACGCCCGACGCTCCAGGCGCTCGACGATGGCGCGGGCGGCGCGCATGGACGAGGGCTCGTCGGTGACATCAAACGTTTCGGCGATGCCCTTGAGCTGGATCTGGCGGTACTCGTCGTGCGTCGCGAAAGCCTGGTCCACGGCCGCGCCCAGGGTCTCGATGGTGTCGAGCACCGGACCGAACAGCCAGTGGTGGAAGCTGGGATCGCCCCGCCAGTCCGCGCCGCTGGCGTTGAGGAACAGGCACGGCTTGGGCGCGCGCAGGAACTCGTAGACCTGACTGGAGACGTCGCCGAGATAGAGGTCGGCCGCCCGGGTGTAGGTCATGTCCGCCGCCGCCGGCCCGCCAAGATCGACGTGGATTCGAGGATGCTCGGCGAAGCTCTTGAAGGCCGCTCGCTCCTCGATGGAGGCGGTCTCGAACAGGCGGATGTGCGGCGAGAAGATCAGGTTGTAGCGATCGTTGGCGGCGAAGACGTCCAGCACCCGCCGGCCCCACTTGGGCCATGAGCTCAGTTCGGCGTGAAAGTGCGGGTTGTACAGCACCACCGGGCCTGGGCGCTCGAAGCGCGGCGCGGCGCGCCGGGGCAGGGCGTCGACGAGATCGAACTTCGGATAGCCGACCATGGCGCAGTTCTCGGGCTTGACCCAGCCCTCGCCGACCATGCGGTCGCGCTGCTTGGGTCCGGCGGCCATGACCAGGTCGAAGACGCGCAGGCGAGGCTCGAAGGGGCCCTCGCGATCGCCCGCGCCATGCTGGGTGTAGACCAGCATCGGATGGCGCACGCCAAGGCGGCGGAGCAGGGCGGTTGTGCGTTCTGGCGTGATGACGGCGTCGTAGCCGGCCAGCCTCAAGGCGTTGACGACCAGCATCGCCGCCTTGGGCGGCGCGCCGCCGCCGCTAAGTCGGCGAAGCCACGAGGGCGGCAGGAGAACCAGGACGATCGGCGCGCCGCCCAGTTCCTCCAGCAGGCCCGAGACGTAATCGAGAAGCTCCTGGGTGGTCGCGGCGATCTCGACCTTCAGCCCCGGCCAGGTCCGCGCCATGGCGACGGCCACCGACAGGCTGTGCCAAACCTGGTGGTGTTGGGCGATGTAGAGGAAGCAAACGCGTTTTTCGGCCACGTCAGCGACGGGGCTCCAGCCGGGTGCGCACACGGCCGTTCAGAATGACGCGGTCGCCCTTGTCGGTGACATTGTAGGCGTCGGCGCGCGTGCTGCCCTTGGGGCCGGAACCGGCGATGCCCGCATCGCCGCTGACCTCACCGGTGCGCATGTCGATCAGGGCCCGCGGAGCGTCGAAGACGTAGCCCTCGCTGTTGGTGATCCTCACGTCCTGGGTCAGCAGCAGGGTGTGCTCGGCCTCGCGGTAGATCCCCGTCTTGGCGGTGGCCTGGCTGGAGTCCGGCTGGCCATAGCCCCGGACGAGGGTGGGGGAGGTCAGGCTGACCAGGTTCTGGTCCTTGGCGTCGCGCTCGGCGCGCTCGGCGGTGATCAGGAACGGCCGGCCGTCTTTCAGAACGCCCGTGAACCGGGGCTTGTCCAGCAGAAGCGGGGTCGAGGCGGCCTGGGTCTGGAGCTTGCTGGAGACGACGCTGCGCCAGGAGGCCTGGACCACGACTCCGACGCCGATGACGGCCGCGAACACCGCCAGGCCCAGGCGCAGGCGACGGACCGGAGCCCGGCGACGATTGCGGGCCCGTTCTGCGGCGCTGGGAGGGGGGACGGCGGCTGCGCCGTCAGTCTGGGTGAGCATTTGCCGAATGGATAGTCCCACGCCGCCGTTCGCCCAAGACCTTTGTTGTCTCCAGAGGGGCCGAGGCGTCTTTAAAGGGCGAGTTTTCGGTGGTCGCGCCGGGATGGTTGTTCCCGCCCGCGAATGGCGACACGCTGGCGGCGCGCCTCGCAGGATCGAGTTCATGTCTTCTCGCTCGTCAAAACATGGAGATTTCGCCGTCTCCGCGCGATCGATGGTCGCATGAGCGTTCAAGGCGACACGCTGGCGGACTGGATCGCGCCCGACCGCACCGCGCTGCTGGTCATCGACATGCAGGTCGACTTCGCCTCGCCCGAGGGCGCGGCCGGCCGTTGGGGGCTGGACCTTTCGACCGTGCCGGCGGCCCTGGCGGCGGCGCAACGGCTGGCGTCCGCCGCGCGGGACGCCCAGGTCCCCGTCGTCTTCGCCGGCCTCTTCACCACGCCGGAGACCGACTCGCCGGCCTGGAGGGAGCGGATACGCCGTCGCGGCGGCGACCCGCTGGCCGGCGTCGCGATCTGCCGGGCCGGGGAAGCGGGGGCCGCCTTCGTCGGACCGCTGCCGCGGCCCGGCGACCTGGTGATCCGCAAGACCCGCTACAGCGCCTTCTGGAGCACCGACCTGGACGCGCGGCTGAAGGCTCTGGGCGTCGACACCCTGGTGCTGGCCGGACTGACCACCGAGTGCTGCGTCGACGGCACGGCGCGAGACGCCTTCAATCTGGACTATCAGGTGTTCGTCGCCGCCGACGCCTGCGCGGCCTATGAGCCAGATCTGCACGCGGGCGCTCTGAAGATGCTGGATCTGAACACCGCCTTGTTGATCGACACGGCCAGCGTCGTCGACGCCTGGAGCCGCCAGCCCTCCGACTAAGATCGTCGGAGACCATCTAGCGGCACTCATCGTGCCATTATATGCTCCCCGGAACGATCGAGGGGAGTCGTTCATGAGAGCCTTGAAGCTGGCCGCCGCGACGGCGTTCGCGCTGGGCGTGTCCGGCGCGGCGCTGTGGTGCTTCCGTTTCGACCTGATCATCCTGCTCGCGCGCGCCCAGCAGCCGAGGATCGCCGCCAATCACCCCGTGGCGTGGGCCCAAGGCCCGACCGCTCCGGAGACCCCGACCGAGCGTCCGCCGAACGTGGTGTTCATACTGGCCGACGACCTCGGCTATAACGACATCACCCTGAACGGCGGGGGCGTCGCCGGCGGGGCCGTTCCGACGCCGAGCATCGATTCGATCGCCCACGAGGGAGTCACCTTCGCCAACGGCTACGCCGGGAACGCGACCTGCGCGCCGTCTCGCGCGGCGATCATGACCGGTCGCTACGCCACCCGGTTCGGCTTTGAGTTCACGCCGACGCCGGTGGCCTTCTCACGCGTTGTCGGGGGTCATGGCGGGGATCCGCTGCATCCGTCGCGTTTCAACGCCGCCGAGGTGAAGAACGCGCCCAGGGACGACAACACCGAGGCCGTGCCGTCCACCGAGG
>NZ_DATFAV010000286.1:0-2401 GCF_035254145.1 Caulobacter sp.
AGGGGATGCGGAGCGCCGGACGTTCGTCCGGAGGTTTGGGTAGTGAGTACCGTTTCGACGAAGCCAGGACGCTCCGCGCGGTCGTTATCCGGTGAGCCCTCGACGCGCGGGGTCTTAACCCGCTTCCGAAAGAGGCCCCCGACGGGCGGGCCGGGCTGGCGACCCGGTCCCCGGACCGTCCGGGCGATTTCAGCCCGAACCCATCCCGCTCGACCACCCCCGACAGCCGTCACGATCGCCGGCCGGACGTCCCTTCCAAGCCATCGGGTGAGGAAGAGTATGGGGGCGGTTTTGAACGCGGATCATTCGGGAGCGCGTAAAAGCGGGAAGGGATTGATTTCGTTCGGCTTGATATCGCGAACGCCGAGCGCTCAGCCACGCCAATCCCCTTAAATCCTCCCCCTAGCGGGGGAGGTGTCGGCTCGAAGAGACGACGGAGGGGGAAGAGGCAGGCTCTCCAGCACTTCCCCCTCCGGCCTTCGGCCACCTCCCCCGCTGGGGGGAGGATCAAGACTCTCGCCCCTACGCCTTCTTCTTCGTCATGCCGCCCGCCACCGGCGGCGTCGGCTTGTCGCGCTTGATGCCGGCTTTCTGGCCGGGCTTCATGAACTTGACCAGCACGCGCTGGCCGACCAGCAGCGGGGCGCCGTCGGCGCTGACCACCACCTCGACGACGCGCTCGTCGCTGCGCTGGCTGGGGTCGTCCGAGGCCAGCTTGCGGGCCCCGAAGACGGCGGCGCGGCGCAGCATCTTGCCGACGTAGATCTTGTCGGGATCGCTTTCGGGCTGGATCTCGACCTCCTGGCCGATGGTGACGTTCGGCAGGTCGGCCTCGACGATCTCGGCCCGCACGATGCGCTGGGTGTTGGGCTCCAGATCGAACATGGCGGTGACGTTCAGGGTCGAGGCGCCGGCGCCGGGATTGGCCTGGCGACGGGCGATGCGGCCGTCGGCCGGGGCGCGGATGATCGTCAGTTCCTGGTTGTACCGGGCCTGGGCGACCTGGGCGGCGGCGACGCCGATGGCGGCCTGCTGGGCGCCGATATTGGCTTGAGCCGAGGCGATCTGATCGCGGGCGGCGTCCAGGCGCTGGGCGGCGACGAAGTTGGAGGCCGCCAGGTTCTGCAGGCGGGCGTATTCGCGCTGGGCCGTACGCAGCTGCACCTGGTAGAGCTGCAGCTGGGCCTTGGCCGAGGCCAGGCTCGCCGCGGCGGTCTGCGAGGCCAGGCGGACGTCGTCGTCCTCCTGCTTGGCCAGGGGCTGGCCCATCTTCACGATGTCGCCTTCCTGGACGTAAACGTCGCGGACGATGCCCTGGCGGCGCGCGGCCACCTGGATCACGCCGCCCTCGACGTCGGCCTTGCCCTGGGCGATGGCGGCGTAGGGGGAGGGCTCCTCCTGGGCGGCGGCGGCCTCGAGTTTCTTCTTCTTCTCGGCCGCCTGGCTCTTCACATAGAAGAAGCCGCCGCCGATCAGCGCGACGACGATGATGGCGATCCAGAAGGCGGGTCGGCGCAGGAAGCCGGGCATGTCGAGTTTTCCCCAGAAATCAGTGGCTGAGCGGCGCGGGATGGGCGTCAGGCGTGCGTCGCACGTCGTCCAGGATCCGGCCGTCTTCGATGTGGATGACGCGGTCGGCATAGGCCTCGAGCCGCGGGTCGTGCGTCACGCAGATCACCGCCGCGCCGCGCTCGGTGGCGGCCGCGCGCAGCAGCTTGATCACGGTCTCGCCGCTCTTGCCGTCGAGGGCCGAGGTCGGTTCGTCCGCGAAGATCAGGTTCGGGTTCTTGGCCAGGGCGCGGGCGATGGCCACGCGCTGCTTCTCGCCGCCCGAAAGCTCGGACGGGCGCTGGTTGACGCGGGGGCCCAGGCCCACCGACTCCAGCGCGGCCTGGGCGCGGCGCGCGGCCTCGCCAGGGCCGACGTCCTGGTACTTCAGAACCGTCATCACCTGCTGCTTGGCCGTGAGGGCCGGGAACAGGTTGAAGCCCTGGAAGATGAAGCCGCAGTGATCGAGGCGGAACTTGTCGATCCGGCCCTTGGGCAGGGACCACAGGTCCTTGGCCTCAAGGGCCGAAACCTTGCCTTCATCCGGTTTCAGCAGGCCTGAAAGCGCCGCCACCAGTGTCGACTTGCCCGAGCCGGAGGGGCCCATGACCATGGTCACGTCGCCGTGCCTGGCGTCGAAATCGACGCCCTTGAGCACCTCGATGAAGGTGCGGCCGGTCTTGAACCGCTTGACCAGGCCCTTGGCGGACAACGCGCTCTGGCCGCGCTTGTGGCTGTGATCGTTGCTCATCGCAGCAGATCCGCGGGTTGGCTGTTCTTGAGGATGCCCAGCGACAGGAAGCCGGAGAGCATGGCGATGACGATCAGGAAGACGGCGACCACGCCCACCAGC
>NZ_DATFAV010000287.1:0-2970 GCF_035254145.1 Caulobacter sp.
GCGCAGCAGGGCGTCGCCCAGCGGGTGGCCCAGGGTGTCGTTGACGGTCTTGAAGCGATCCAGGTCGATGAAGTGCACCGCCAGCTGGTCGCCCTTGCGCGCCCGCCGGGCCAGGGCCTCGGTCAGGGATTTCTGGAACAACACCCGGTTGGGCAGGTCCGTCAGCGGATCGTAGTGGGCCAGCCGTGCGATCTGCGCCACGCCCCGGCGGTTGGTCTCGTTGGTGGCCTGCAGCAGGCCCAGCACCGTGCCCACACCCAGATAGCGTTCGCGCTCGGTGACGATGAAGCCGCGCAGCAGGTCCGAGGCGCGGTAGGACAGGCTGTCGGTGGTGAAGGCGGCCAGCTCGGTGTCGGCGTCCACCACCAGGGGCTCGCGGTCCATCAGCGTCGAGATCGGCCGGTTGGCGTAGAGGGCGCGGCCGTACTCGGCGGCCATGCGCAGGAAGAAGGCGTTGCGCTCGACGATGCCGATCGGCCGGTCCTCGCCGTCGACGACCGGAACGATCAGGGTGTCGGGCTCCTCGCGGAAGCGCTCGTAGAGCGTCCTGCCCAGATCGTCCTGACGCGCTGGCGTCAGAGAAGAAACCGTGTCCCGCAAGGTGAACATGAATACGCCTCCACTTGGAGTGGCGAAGATCATTTCTCGACTAACGGGCGGCTAATGGACGCACTGACGACGGGTTATTTCGCTAAAACTTCATGGCGCCGTCACAGTGCTTACGATGGCGTTTACCGTGACTGGAAGCGCGGTCAGATCTCGCGATCGAACGAAGACACTCCACCTCGTCATCCCGGGAGCCTCACAGAGGCTATCCGGGACCCAGGGGCGGCGCACCGCGGTCGCCTCTCGATCCCGGCTCTCCGCGCTTCGCGCTACGGCCAGGATGACGAAAAGAGGTGAACGCTTGCCCCCTACCGCCCCGTATCCATGAAGTCCCGCGCGGCGAAGTCCTCCGGCGCGGCGACCTCGACCACCGGTTCGTCGCGGTCGTCGAACTCGGTGCGCAGGGCCCGGCTCATCACCGCATGCATCTCATAGAGGCAGGTGATGTAGGTCAGCTCCAGGATCTGTTCGTCGGAGAGGAACGCCTTCAGCGCCGCGAAGACACCATCGGCGATCCGACCGCCGTCCAGGACGAGGCCGTCGGCATAGGCCAGCACCGCCCGCTCGTTCGTGTCGAACACGGTCGAGACCTGCCAGTGCGGCACGGCGGCGATCTTGTCCTCCGAGACCCCCAGGCCGCGCAGCGACTTGCAGTGCTGGGAGAACACGAACTGGCTGCCGCGCGCCCAGCCGGCCCGGGTCTGGGCCAGCTCGCGCAGCACCGGGTCGATCTTGCGGGCCGGGTCGCGATAGAGGGCGAAGCCCTGGGCGGCGTGGCGCAGCACGTCGGGGCTGCCGGCGAACACCGTCCACCAGTCGCCGCGCGTGCCGGTGGCCGTGCCGGGCTGGGCGACCGGATCGCGATCGCCGAACAGCAGGTCGTAGAGCTTCAGCGTCCCCTTGTCGGCGACCTCGGCGCGGGGGACCTCGCGCAGGCGGGGCATCAGGCGTCCACCGTGGCGCGGGCCGGTTCGTGCCGCACGTCCTCGGGCCCGAAATCGCGGGTGAAGGCGGCCAGCTCCATCATGATCCCGTTGGGGTCGGTGAAATAGACCGAGCGGACGAAGACGCCGGGGTGAAGCTTCCTCGCCACGCCCATCTCGCTGTCGTCGTGATTGACCACCATCGGGAAGGCCGGGACGCCCGCCGCCTGCAATCGCCCGAGACAGGCCTCGAGGTCGGCCTCGTCGACGGTGAAGGCCACGTGGTTCATCGAGCCGACGGCGGTCTTGGAGTCGGCCGGAAACTGGCGCACCGAGGCGATCCCCGGCGCGGCCGGCGGCGTATCCGGCCACCAGAAGAAGGCCAGGCAAGAGCCCGCCCCGCAATCGAAGAAGAAATGCTGGCCGCCGTCCGGCAGGGCCACCGTCTTGACGAGGGGCATCTGCAGCACCTCGGTATAGAACTTCACCGTCTCGGCCATGTCGCGGCAGACCAAGGCCAGGTGATTGACGCCGGTGATCTTCATCTCGGCTTCCTCCCGAAGACCGAGGTTATCCGAAGTCAACGCAGGACGCAGCTTGCCGCGACGTCCACCACAAGAACAATTCGTCCCACGACGTGTTCGCCGGATGACGATGACGGGTTTGGGACGCCCCTATTCCCGCCCCACCTGAACCTGGACTTCGCCCAACAAGACCTGGCCGATCCAGCTGACGACGCCGGTCACCACCGCCGCCTGCACGCCCGCCCACAGGCCGTCGACCGCCAGGCCGTTCAGCAGCCAGGCCACCAGCCCGATCATCGCCGCGTTCACCACCAGCAGGAACAGCCCCAGGGTGACGATGGTCAGCGGCAGGGTCAGGAGGGTCACCACGGGCCGGACCACGGCGTTGACGACGCCCAGCAGGAAACCGGCGATGATCAAGGTCTTCCAACCGTCGGCGGTGACGCCCGGAACGATCCGCGCGGCCACCCACAGACCCGCGGCGGCGATCAGGAGGCGAAGGATGAAGCGGATCATGCGGTGTGATTCCCCACGTTGAAGCCCTATGATTGGCTCAGTCCGCGCTTTGATCAAAGTGACGCCGCATTCGTACAATATCCCAGCGGGCAACTCGGACATTACAAATGCGTTACCACCCTTCCAACCGCCGTTTCGCGAACTATCTAGTCCCTCGTGTGGGGGATGATCGCGCGCGATTGGCGAGCGGATCCGCACGCAAGGGGATATGAATAGAATGGCCGTGAATTCTCTATCGGTGATGTCGCCGGACGGCGGCCTGTCGCGATACCTCACCGAGATCCGCAAATTTCCGATGCTGCCCAAGGACGAGGAGTTCATGCTCGCCCAGCGCTGGAAAGAGCATCAGGACGCCGAAGCCGCCCACAAGATGGTGACCTCGCACCTGCGTCTGGTGGCCA
>NZ_DATFAV010000288.1:0-13559 GCF_035254145.1 Caulobacter sp.
AGGAGGCGATCCAGGTGATCTCGGCGGTCATGCAGATGTATCGCGAGGGCGGCTGGTACCTGGAGCGGATCTACAAGTGGATGGCCCGCGTGGGCCTCGACACGATCCGCACGGCCACCGTCGACGACCTCGACAGCCGCGCGGCGCTGTTCGCCCGCTTCGTGAAATCGCAGGAGACCGCCCAGATCGATCCGTGGGCCGAGCGCGCCTCCGGCGGCGTGGCGGCCGGCGAATTTGAGCCCATGGCGATCCTTCCCCTGGAGATGGCGGCCGAATGACCCTTCAAGCCCATATCGACCCGGACTGGCGCGACGTCGGCGCCGTGACCGACATCCCCGAGCGCGGCGCGCGTCGGGTGGCAACGGCCCAGGGCGACGTCGCCGTGTTTCGCACCGGCGATGGCCAGGTGTTCGCCCTGGTCGATCGCTGCCCCCACAAGCATGGGCCGCTGAGCCAGGGCATCGTCCATGGCCACGGCGTGACCTGTCCGCTGCACAGCTGGGTCATCGATCTCGCCACCGGCCATCCCACCGGGGCGGACGCCGGCAGGGGCTGTACGCCGATCGTGCCGGTGCTGGTCAAGGATGGCCGGATCCTGCTGGCCCAGCCGGCCATGGCGGACTGACATGGCCGACGGCTCCGCGCCTCTGAACAGCGTCAAGACGACCTGCGCCTATTGCGGCGTGGGCTGCGGCGTGCGGGGCGTGGTCGGGGAGGGGCGGGCGGTGTCCGTCGCCGGCGACGCCGTCCATCCCGCCAATTTCGGGCGTCTGTGCTCCAAGGGCTCGGCCCTCGGCGCCACGGTCGGACTGGAAGGACGGCTGCTGGAGCCGACGATCAACGGCAAGACCGCTTCGTGGGCCGAGGCCACCGCCCTTGTCGCCAAGCGGTTCAAGGACACCATCGCCCGCCACGGCCGAGACAGCGTCGCCTTCTACGTCTCGGGCCAGTTGCTGACCGAGGACTACTACGTCGCCAACAAGCTGATGAAGGGCTTCATCGGCTCGGGCAACATCGACACAAACAGCCGCCTGTGCATGGCCTCGGCCGTGGCCGCCCACAAGCAGGCGTTCGGCGCCGACCTGGTGCCGGGCTGCTACGAGGACCTGGAGGTGGCTGATCTCGTGGTGTTCAGCGGCCACAACGCCGCCTGGACCCATCCGGTGCTGTTCCGGCGTATGGAGGCGGCCAGGGCGCGCGGCCAGAAGCACGTGGTGATCGACCCGCGCCGCACCGACACGGCCGAGGGCGCGGACCTGCACTTGGCCATCGCCCCGCAGAGCGACGTGCGCCTGTGGAACGGCCTCTTGGCCGAGCTGATCCGGCGCGGCGCGATCGATCGCGACTACATCGCAGAGCATGTGAACAATTTTGAGCAAGTGGTCGCCGGGCTTACGGAAAATGACCAGTCGCTCGGCGCCGTCGCGATCGATTGCGGCATAACGACCGAGGATCTCCAGACTTTCTACGACCTGTTCGCCGCGCACGAGCGGACGGTCAGCCTGTTCTCGATGGGCGCCAACCAGTCGGCCCAGGGCGTGGCCAAGGGGCTCTCCATTATCAATGCCCATCTTGCCACCGGCCGGATCGGCAAGCCGGGTGCGTGCCCGTTCTCGATCACCGGTCAGCCCAACGCCATGGGCGGGCGCGAGACCGGCGGTATGGCCAACACCCTGGCCGGCCACATGGACTTCGCCCCCGAGGACCGTGACCGCGTCGCTCGCTTCTGGGGGGCGCCCGACACCGCCCGCGCGCCGGGCCTGAAGGCTATCGACATGTTCGAGGCGGTCCGCGATGGGCGGATCAAGGCGATCTGGGTGATGGCCACCAACCCGGCCGTCAGCCTGCCCGACAGCGGCGCGATCCGCGAGGCCCTGGCCAAGTGCCCGTTCGTGGTGGTCTCCGACTGCGTCGAGACCGACACCACCGCCTTCGCCGACGTCAAGCTGCCAGCCCTGGGCTGGGGCGAGAAGGACGGCACGGTCACCAATTCCGAGCGCCGGATCTCGCGCCAGCGCGCCCTGTTCCCGGCGCCGGGCCAGGCGCGGGCCGACTGGAAGATCATGGCTGACGTCGCCACGGCCATGGGTTTCGACGGTTTCGGCTGGAACAGCAACGCCAGCGTCTTCCGCGAATGGGCCCGCCTGACGGCCTACGAGAACGAAGGACGTCTGCTGAACCTGTCCGGTCTTTCAGCTTTAACGCCAGAGGCTTATGGCGAACTTCTGCCGGTCCAATGGCCGGTGAGGGCCGACGGCAAGGGCACGCCGCGCCTGTTCGTCGACGGTCGCTTCCAGACCCCCGACGGCCGCGCCCGCATGGTCCCTGTCCAGCCGAAGGGCCCGGCCGAGGCCGTCGGCGACGCCTTTCCGATGTCGCTGAACACCGGCCGCATCCGCGACCAGTGGCACACCATGACCCGCACGGGCCTGGCGCCGGACCTGTGTCGGCACGCGCCCGAACCCTATGTCGAGATCCATCCGGACGACGCGAAGGCCCTGGGGCTGAAAGACGGCGCCCTGGCGCGGGTGACGACCTCGCGGGCCGAGGCCGTCGCCGTGGCCAAGGTCAGCGATCGCCAGCGGCGCGGCTCGCTCTTCATGCCGATGCACTGGACCGACGCCTTCGCCCCATCAGGCCGCGCCAACGCCCTGGTCGCGCCGAACGTCGACCCGACCTCGGGCCAGCCGGAATTCAAGCACACCCCCGCCCGCGTCCGTCCCTATCGCGAGACCTGGAGGGGCTTCTTTCTGAGCCGATCCGTCCTGATTTCCCCGACCGGGGCGGATCTTGTCTGGCGGCGTATCCCCCAAGACGCTTGCCAGCAGCACGAGTTCGCCGGCCGGGGCGACGCCGCCCAGCGCGACGCCCTCCGCAAGGCCCTGACCAAGGGCCTGGCCGGCGAACTCGTCACCTATGAGGACCCCGCGACCGGTGCTCGCCGCCAGGCCTGGGTCGAGGAGGGGCGCCTCGTCGCGGTGCTCTACATGACCACCACCGGCCGCCTGCCGCCGCGCGACTGGTTGGTTGAGCTGTTCGGCGAGGAAATCCTGACCGCCGAAGCGCGCGCGCCCCTGTTGTTCGGTCGCCCGCCCGGCGCGCCGGTCGACAAGGGGCCGATGGTCTGCGCGTGCCTGAAGGTCGGCGCCAAGACGGTCGACGCCGCTATCGCCGCGGGGGCGAACACGCCTGACGCCGTCGGCGCCGCTACGGGCGCGGGAACCAACTGCGGGTCCTGTCGTCCAGAAATCGCACGCATGATCAAGGCTTTGTCCGTGACTTCTAAGGAGCTCGCACATGTCGGTTGAAAGCACGCCTGGCAAGGTCCTGCTGGTCGGCGCCGGTCCTGGGCCGGTGGACCTGATGACCGTCCGCGCTGTTCGGGCCGTCGAGAGCGCTGGGGCGCTGCTCTACGACGCCCTGTGCTCGGAAGAGGCCATCGCCCTGGCGCCGCCCGGCTGCGTGCGCATCCAGACGGGGAAACGGGCCGGCAAGCCCAGCATGAAGCAGGATGAGATCAATCGCCTGATGCTACGCCTGGCGCGCAAGGGACTGAAGGTTGTCCGGCTAAAGGGCGGCGATCCCTCGATTTTTGGGCGTGTCGGTGAAGAGGCTGCCTTCTTGAATGGTTTTGGTGTCGAGACCGAGGTGGTGCCCGGCGTCACCGCCGCCTGCGCCGCCGCCGCGCAGTTCGGCTTTCCCCTGACCCATCGCGGCGAGGCGCGCCGGGTGGTGTTCACCACCGCGCGGCTGGAGGCCGGCAAGCTGTCGGGCGACTGGAGCGCCGCGGCCGATCCCGAGGCGACCCTGGCGGTCTATATGGGCGGCGAGGTCGCGGGAGATCTGGCCCGGCGGATGATCGCCGCCGGTCGTCCAGCCGACACGCCCGCCGCGGCCATTGAGAAGGCCGGCGGCGCCGATGCGCGGCTCTATCCGGCCACCTTGGCGACCCTGGCCGAACGCCTCGCCGAGGCTGGCGATGGGCCGCTGCTGATCGTGGTCGGCGAGGTCGCCGCCCAGGCCCGCGCGACGGCGGAGATCGTCGCGCCATCGCGCCTGACCGCGTAAGGCCAGGTTTTCATACTGACAGCAGGCTGGCAGCAGCCCCTCCCTAGAACGGCGTCCAACGACGACGCGACTGCGAGAGGGACCAACCATGCTGAAGACCTATACCGGCAGCTGCCATTGCGGCGCGGTCCGCTACGAAGCCGACATCGACCTTTCGGCCGGCACGGGCCGCTGCAACTGCTCGATCTGCAAGAAGACCCGCAACTGGAGCGCGTTGATCAAGCCCGACGCTTTTCGTCTGCTTTCGGGCGAGGATCGGCTTGGCGACTATCAGTTCGGCACGATGAGCGGTCATCACCAGTTCTGCACGACCTGCGGCGTGCGCGCCTTCGGTCGCGGCCATGTCGAGGAGATCGGCGGCGACTTCGTCTCGATCCAGGTCGCCACCCTGGACGACGCGACGCCGGAGGAACTGGCGAGCGCGCCGGTCAACTACAGCAACGGCCGCGACAATCTGTGGTGGGAGCGCCCGTCCGAGGTCGAGATCCGCGCCCTCTAAGCGGCACGAAGGGCGGCGAAAGCCTGGTCGAGGTCGGCGGTAAGGTCGCCGACCGACTCCAGCCCGATGTGCAAGCGAAGCAGCGGTCCCTCCAGGGCGACCGGGGCCGTCCGGTTCGTGAGCTGCGGATCGCAGTGGATCGCCAGGCTCTCGTAGCCGCCCCAGGAGAAGCCCAGGCCGAACAGCTTCAGACTGTCGAGGAAGGCGTGGACGGCGCGCTGCGAGCAAGGTTGGAGCACCACGCCGAACAGGCCGCAGGCGCCGGTGAAGTCGCGCTTCCAGAGCGCGTGGCCCGGATCGTCGGGCAGGGCGGGGTGAAGCACTCGCGCCACCTCGGGCCGCGCCTGCAGCCAGCGCGCGACGGCCAGGCCGTTTTCCTGGTGGCGCGGCAGGCGCACGGCGAGCGTCCGCAGGCCGCGCAGCATGGTGTAGGCGTCGTCGGGCGACACTGACCAGCCGATGTCCCACATGGCGTCGCCCAGCTGGTTGCCGATCACGGTGTCCATGGTCGTGGCCGAGCCCATGAAACAGTCCGAGTGGCCGCCAACATACTTGGTCAGGGCCTGGACGCTGATCGTCACCCCGTGCGCCAGCGGTTTGAAGTAGAAACCGGCGGCCCAGGTGTTGTCGATCAGGGTTATGATCCCCCGATCATTGGCCGCCTTGGCGATGGCGGGAATGTCCTGCATCTCGAAGGTCAGAGAGCCGGGGGCCTCGAGCAGGATCAGCCGGGTCTTGGGCGTGACCAGGGCCATCAGGGCGTCGGGATCGAGGGCCGGGTCGTAATAGGTCGTCGTGACGCCGAAACGGCTCAACACTCGGTCACAGAAGCGGCGCGTGGGCTTGTAGGCGCTGTCGACGACCAGGATCTCGTCGCCGGCCTTGAGGACCGCCAGCATCACCCCGGTGATCGCCGCCAGGCCGGACGGATAGAGGGTCACGTCCGGCGAGCCTTCCAGCTCGGCCAGGGCCTGCTGCAGAGCCGCGGGCGAGGACAGGCCCGTAATGCCGTAGGTCAGCTGGGTGTCGTCATAGAGCGACGCCGCATTGGGCAGCAGCACGGTCGAGGCCCGCTGGATGGGCGGATTGACGATCCGCGCTAACGTCTGGGGGGCGGAGCCCTTGCGGACCAGGCGGGTTTCTTCATCCATGGTGGGCACTCTTCGGCGACGCGGCGCAATGGCTGTGGTTTAAGGGTCTGAGCGCGCTGTTCAAGGAGCGATCGGGTGTCTGTGCGCTTTGGCGTGATTGTGCTTTCGTTGTTGACCCTTGCGGCGTGCGATCAACGTACGTCCGCGCCCGCGTCAAAACCTGCCGAGGCCGCCGCACCCCTGGCGATCAAACCCGCCGCGCTCAGTCCGACTCTGAAGGCCGTGCGAGCCCGGGGCGAACTGCGCTGCGGCGTGAACCCGGGCCTCCCAGGCTTCGCCTTTCAGGACAACGGCGGGCGATGGCGCGGCTTCAATGTCGACTTCTGCCGGGCCCTGGCCGCGGCCGTGCTGGGCGATCCCGGCAAGGTCGGCTTCGTCCCGCTCGGCAACGAGGAGCGGATCGCCGCGCTGCGCTCGGGCAAGGTCGACGTGCTCTGGCGTAACACCTCCTGGACCTATTCGCGAGACGCCGGCGACCAGCTGGACATGGCGGCGATCTCCTATTTCGACGGCCAGGGCTTCCTGGTTCGCCGCGGCCTGAACCTGACCAGCGCCGTGGAGCTGAATACGGCCAAGATCTGCGTCCAGAACAACGCCACGTCCGCCCAGAACCTCGAGGACTTCTTCCGCTCGCGCGGCATCGCCTACACCGCCATGACGTTCGACAGCGAGGACGAGGCGCGGGCGGCCTACCAGGCCGAACGCTGCGACGCCCTGACCGCCGACATTTCGGCCCTGGCCGCCGCGCGGTCGGTGATGGACGACCCGGCGGCCCACGTGATCCTGCCCGACGCCATCTCCAAGGAGCCGCTGGGGCCGCTGGTCCGCCAGGACGATCCGGCCTGGACCGACATCGTCCGCTGGACCCTCTACGCCCTGATCCTGGCCGAGGAGCGCGGGATCACTCGGAGCAACGCCAAGGACATGAAGACGGGCGCCGACCCCGAGGTCCGGCGTTTGCTGGGCGAGGGGGACTATGGCGCGATGCTGGGTCTCGACGCCGACTGGGCCACCCGGGCGATCGCGGCGGGCGGAAACTACGGCGAGATCTTCGACCGCGAGATCGGCGGCAAGTCGGCGCTCAAGCTCGACCGCGGCCTCAATGCGCTCTGGAACGCGCCGAGACCCGGACTGCTGTACGCGCCGCCGATGCGGTGACTAGAGCATTTTCCGACGAAGTGGACGCCGGTTCGTCGTCAGAAAATGCGTTAAAACAAAAGACTAGAGCGTTTCACCGATCCAGTTGGATCGGAAAATGCTCTAGACGGCCGGGCCGGTCGCCACGGGGGTGTCGGCCAGACCGCCCCATTCGGTCCACGAACCGTCGTAGACGGCCGAGCGCGGCTTGCCCAGGCGCGCCAGGGCCAGGGCGACCACCGAGGCGGTGATGCCCGAGCCGCACGTCGAGACGACCGGCTTGTTGATGTCGACGCCGGCGGCATCGAAGACCGCTTTCAGCTTGTCGGCCGGCAGCATCGTGCCGTCGGGCGCGATCAGGGCCGAGAGCGGGATGTTGCGGGCGCCGGGCATGTGGCCGCCACGCAGGCCGGCGCGAGGTTCGGGATCCTTGCCCTCGAAGCGGCCAGCGGCGCGGGCGTCGATGATCTGTTCGCGGCCGCTGGCGACGATCTCGCGCATCTGCTCCAGCGACCGATAGATGTCGGCCTGGTAGCGGGGCGTGAAGTGGCGCTCCTGGGGAGAGGCGGGGCCGTCGTCGATCGGGCGGCCTTCGGCGATCCACTTGGGCAGGCCGCCGTCCAGCACCACGACATCCTCGTGGCCCATGGCCCGGAAGTGCCACCAGGCGCGGGCGGCGGGCAGGATGCCGGTGCTGTCGTAGACGACTATCCGCGAGCCGTCGCCCAGGCCCAGCTTCCGGACCCGCGAGGCGAATTTCACCGCCGTCGGGATCATGTGCGGCAGGTCGGTGGTGTCGTCGGAAATGTCGTCGATGTCGAAGAACACCGCGCCGGGAATGTGGGCGGCCAGGAATTCCTTGTACGGCTCGCGCTGGGCGGCCGGCATGTGCCAGGAGGCGTCGACCACGCGCACGTCCGGCGCGTCGAGATGTTCGGCCAGCCAGGCGGTGGAGACCAGCGGATCGGACGGAGTGCTCATGTCGGCGCCTTTCAGGGTCTGACTCGCCCCTTGTCGCCGGCAACATCGCCTCCGGCGATCCTGTTCGCAAGCTACATCCAGGGCGGAGGCGGCAGGCCCTTTTCCTTAAGGAACGCGGGGTTGAACAGCTTGGAATGGTAGCGGGAGCCATGATCGCAAAGGACGGTCACGATGGTGTGGCCGGGCCCCAGTTCGCGCGCCAGCTTGATGGCCCCGGCGATGTTGATCCCCGACGATCCGCCCAGGCAGAGGCCCTCGTGCAGGACGAGGTCGTAGAGGACGTCCAGCATCTCCTCGTCGGAGACACGGAAGGGATAGTCGACGTCGAGGCCTTCGAGATTGGCGGTCACGCGGCCCTGGCCGATACCCTCGCTGATCGAGGTTCCGTCGGACTTCAGTTCGCCGTTCTTGTACCAGCTGTAGAGGGCCGCGCCGTAGGGGTCGGCCAGGCCGATCTTCACGGAAGGACTGCGCTCGCGCAGCGCCGCGGCCACGCCGGCCAGGGTGCCCCCCGAGCCGACCGCGCAGATGAAGCCGTCGACCCTACCCTCTGTCTGTTCAAAGATTTCGGGGCCCGTCGTCCGGTAATGCGCCTCGCGGTTGGCGAGGTTGTCGAACTGGTTGGCCCAGATCACGCCGTTCGGCTCGGTACGGCCAAGTTCCTCGGCCAAGCGCCCGGAATAGCGGACATAATTGCCGGGATTGGAATAGGGGACCGCGTCCACCTCGACCAGTTCCGCCCCCAGCAGGCGAATGGCGTCCTTCTTCTCCTGGCTCTGGGTGCGCGGGATGACGATGGTGGTCTTGTAGCCCAGGGCCGAGGCGACCATGGCCAGGCCGATGCCGGTGTTTCCGGCGGTGCCCTCGACGATGCGGCCGCCGGGTTTCAGCAGACCTCGCGCCTCGGCGTCACGGATGATGCCCAGGGCCGCGCGGTCCTTGACCGACTGGCCGGGGTTCATGAACTCGGCCTTGCCGAGAATCTCGCAGCCCGTGGCCTCGCTGGCGCGCTTGAGGCGGATCAGCGGGGTGTTTCCAATCGCGTCGAGGACGCTGGTCTTCACGGTCATCATCTTGGTCCGGCCGGGCGGGGTGGGGCATCGTAGATCGTGATGCGCGCGCGACAAGCAAGGCTAGTTTTCCTAAAGACCTCCGGGTCGCGAACAGCGAAACAGAAGGCTTGGCCGTTGTCAGTCGACCCGCTGGGTGGCGATGACGTTGAGCAGCGCCAAGGCGCCGGCGGCCGTGGTCGCCGCGCACCAGACGCCATGGAGACCCTCCACCTCGACCAGCTGGTTCTCGACCGCATCGATCATTATGCCTTCGGCGACATCCGAGGAAACCTCGCCAAGCAGCTGTTCCCGCTGAAGTTCGTCGCACCAGGCGGTGACCGCGTCGACCGCCGTGGCGGCGTCGAACTGGGTGATGTAGGTGCCGCCGTGGAAATCCAGGACCATGGTGTAGAGGTTCATCGCCGAACTCCGTCGCGCTCCGACGCAAGTACGCACATCGAAGAGCGAGATGCGAAGAACTCTTCTGGCTGGAGCGCGGGGCCAGGCCCCCTAGCTCCGGCTCAGCCCCAATTGGATGACGTTCGTCCGCTCGGTGCGGAAGCCGGCCTCGCAATAGCTGAGATAGAACCGCCACAGACGCCGGAAGCGCTCGTCGAAGCCGTCCTTGCGGATGTCGTGCCAGGCGGCCTCGAACTGGCGACCCCATTCGGCCAGGGTGTCGGCGTAGTTCTGGCCAAAGCGCTTGAGGTCGCTCCATTCCAGGCCCGCGCGATCGGTCTCCTGCTTCAGCCGCGCCTCGCTGGGCAACATGCCGCCGGGGAAAATGTAGCGCTGAATGAAGTCGGTGCGCCGGCGGTAGTGGCTGAACAGCTCGTCGCGGATGGTGATGATCTGCAGGCCCGCCCGGCCGCCCGGATTGAGCACCTCGCGGATCTTGCCGAAATAGGCGGGCCAGTATTCCTCGCCGACCGCTTCGAACATCTCGATCGAGGCCACAGCGTCGAACCTGCCCTGGACGTCGCGATAGTCGACGAGGCGGATGTCGGCCTTCTCGCCGAGACCCTGGTCGAACAGGCGCTTCTTGGCGAAGTCGTACTGGGCCTGGGAGATGGTGATGCCGGTGACCTTGGCCCCGACCTCCTTGGCGGCGAACTCGGCGAAGCCGCCCCAGCCGCAGCCGATCTCCAGCACGTGCTTGCCCGGCGCGAGATCGATGGTCTTGGCCAGGGCCGCGTACTTGGCGCGTTGGGCGTCCGGAAGCGGCTGGTCCGGATGCTCGTAGAGGGCCGACGAATAGGTCATCGTCGGGTCCAGCCAGCGCGAATAGAAGGCGTTGCCCAGGTCATAGTGGGCGTGGATGTTCTTGCGCGATCCGGCCCGGCTGTTGCGGTGGAATAGGTGATAGAGGGCGTTGAACGTCCGCATCATCGCATTGCCCGACGCCAGTCCCGACAACCGGTCGAAGTTCAACGAGAAGGCCTCCAGCACGGTTGAGAGATCCGGAGTCTCCCATTCGCCGGCCATGAAGCCTTCGGCGAAGCCGATGTCGCCCGAGGAGAAGGCGCGGCGCACGAAGTTGTAGTCGTTGATCCGGATCATCGCCGCTGGCCCGGGCTTTCGGCCCTCGATGGTCAGCGCCTTGCCCGTCGGCAGGACGAAGGTGACCGATCCGGCCTCCCAGTTGGTGGCCGCCAGCCGTAGGACGGAACGGAAGGCGGCCGGGGCGGCCTTCAGGTCGGGATCATTCCAGAGCGCAGTTTCCAAGGCGGTGCCTCGCATCCGGTGACGCGTTTATTAACGCCGGTTAACACCGTCTCGTAAAGGCCCCGCTCGCCTAAAGGCTGTGATAGGCCTCCAGGGCGCGCTCGCGCGCCTTGGCGTGGTCCACGATCGGTTTGGCGTAGATGCGCTTGGCCGCCGCCGGCAGATCGAGCGGGCGAAGCCACGGCTTGTGGATAAGTTCGTCGGAAGCGCTCTTCAGTTCGGGGATCCAGCGCCGCACATAGACGCCGCGCGGGTCGAACTTCTCGCCCTGGGCGATGGGATTGAAGATCCGGAAGTAGGGCGAGGCGTCGGCGCCGCTGCCGGCCGTCCACTGCCAATTGCCAACATTGCTCGCGAGGTCGGCGTCGACCAGCGTGTCCCAAAACCAGGCCTCGCCCTCGCGCCAATCGATCATCAGGTGCTTGATCAGGAAGGAGGCGACGATCATCCGCACGCGGTTGTGCATGAAGCCGGTGGTCCACAGCTCGCGCATGCCGGCGTCGACGATCGGGTAGCCGGTCTCGCCCCGGGTCCAGGCCTCGAACGCGGCGGGGTCCGTGGTCCAGGGGAAGCCGTCGAATTCCGGCTTGAAGTTACGGGTCGGCAGCTGCGGCCAGTGGAACAGGATGGCGTGGTTGAACTCGCGCCAGCCGATCTCGGACAGGAACTTGTCGGCCTCGGTCGAGGGAATGTCACCGGCCTCCGCGGCGTCGCGCACCGCCAGCCAGACCTGACGCGGGCCGATCTCGCCGAAATGCAGATGCGGCGACAGGCGCGAGGTGGCTTCCACACCCGGAACGTCACGCGCCTCGCCGTATCCGGTGATCGGCCCAGACAGGAAGCCGTCCAGTCGTTTCAGCGCGCCGGCCTCGCCGGGCGACCAGATGTCGAAGCCCTTCGACCAGTCCGGCCGCGCAGGGTGCAGACCCCAGTCGGCGAGCCTTTCGCTACGAACGTTCTTATCCAAGGATCTCAAGGATCTGGGCGCGAGCTCCACGGTCGTTTCATCCAGTTGGCCACGCGCCGCGCGCCAGTACGGCGTGAACACCTTGTAGGGCTGGCCCGAGCCGTTCCTCACCGTCCAGGGCTCGTTGAGCAGGCCGGCGTTGAAACTCTGGCAGTCGACGCCAGCCTGCTTCAGGCCCGCCTTGATCTCGGCGTCACGGTCGGTGCGGGCCTTGTCGTAAAGGCGGTTCCAGAGCACGGATGTCGCTCCGGTCTCGGCGACCACCGCGTCCAGCACCTCCGCCGCCGCGCCCTTGCGCAGCACCAGTCTATTACCAAGCTTCTCAAGGCTCTGCGCCAGGCTCTTCAGGGACTTGTCCAGCCACCACAGCGAGGCCGCGCCCATCGGGCGGACGCCCGGCGTCTCGTCCAGGATATAGAGGCAGATCACCGGACGACCGCTGCCCTCGGCATGGCGCAGCGCCGGATTGTCGGTTAAGCGCAGGTCGTTGCGGAACCACATGATGATGGCTCCGGGGTTCGCCTCGCTCTCGCCACCGTCGTTCCGCACTTGCACCGTCCCGCCCGAAGGGTCACCTGTTGGGCGCCCGAAGTCCTAAATACGCTGGAAGTATCGCCTTGGATCAGTCGCAAGCTGTCGCCCCCAACGCCGTCGTCGAGATCAAGACTCCGACCGGCGCGCCGGTCCGCATCGGTAATGGGGAAAAGCTGTCGATCATCGCCGGGCCGTGCCAGATGGAAAGCCGTCAGCACGCCCTGGAAACCGCTCATGCGCTCAAGGAGATGGCGCAACGTCTTGGCGTGGGGATGATCTACAAGACCTCCTACGACAAGGCCAATCGCACCTCCGCCAACGCCCAGCGCGGCATCGGCCTGCACGACAGTTTGCCGATCTTCCAGGAGATCCGCGAGGCCACCGGCCTGCCGACCCTGACCGATGTCCACGAGACCAGCCACTGTCCGATCGTGGCGCAGGCCGTCGACGTGATCCAGATCCCCGCCTTCCTCTGCCGCCAGACCGACCTCTTGTTGGCCGCCGCCGCGACGGGCCGGGCGATCAACATCAAGAAGGGTCAGTTCCTAGCCCCCTGGGACATGAAGAACGTCATCGCCAAGGTGACCGGGGCGGGCAATCCCAACGTCATGGCCTGCGAGCGTGGCGTCTCGTTCGGCTACAACACCCTGGTCAGCGACATGCGCGCCCTGCCGATCATGAAGGAGATCGGCTGCCCGGTGGTGTTCGACGCCACCCACAGCGTGCAGCAGCCGGGCGGGCAGGGAACCTCGTCGGGCGGCCAACGCGAGTTCGTGCCGGTTCTGGCCCGCGCCGCCGTGGCCGTGGGCGTGGCCTGCGTCTTCATGGAGACCCATCCCGATCCGGACCGGGCGCCGTCGGACGGTCCCAACATGGTGCCGATGAGCCAGTTCGAGGCGCTGGTCGCCAACCTGCTCGAATACGACGCCCTGACCAAGCGCGCGGCCTGATCATGAGCCGGCGCATCGTTCTCGTCACCGGCGGGGCCGGGTTCATCGGCTCCAACATCGTCGCCCGGTTCTGCGAGGATCCGGCGCTGGACGTGGTGGTCTGCGACCGCCTGCGCGACGCGGCCAGCGGCAAGTGGCGCAACATCGCCAAGCATCCGATCGCCGATTTCGTCGCGCCCGAGCAATTGACCGACTGGCTGGTCCGCAATGGCACAGCGGTCGAGCTGGTCGTCCACATGGGCGCGGTGTCCTCGACCACCGAGACGGACGCCGACAAGATCGTGCAGTCCAACTTCGTGCTGTCGCGCGACTTGTGGGATTGGTGCGTCCAGCACGGCAAGCGCCTGATCTACGCCTCGTCGGCCGCCACCTATGGCGACGGGACGCTGGGTTTCGCGGGCAAGGACGACCTCGCGTCGCTGAAGGCCCTTCGCCCGCTGAACGCCTACGGCTGGTCCAAGGCGCTGTTCGACATCTACGCCGTGCGCGAGGCCG
>NZ_DATFAV010000289.1:0-7283 GCF_035254145.1 Caulobacter sp.
GAAAGTCCAGAGCTCCCCCGCCTCCCCCTGCGGGAGAAGGGTTTAAGCTCCGGTCCGCTCCCGGAAGAACGCGATCACCCGGTCCCGCGCCTTCATCGTACCGCTGTTTGGAACGGAGCGGTGCAGGTGCAGGGTCAGCACCGAGTGGGGATCCATGGGCTGGCCCGGCGCGGCGTCGGCGTCCTCCAGCTCGATCACCTCGACCCTGTCGCCGAACTCGGCCTTCAGCCGCGCGATGCGGGCGCTCGGAACCAGCGTGTCGGACCGGAACCGCATGGCGATCAGCGACAGGTCCTCATCGTTGAAGCGTCGCTTGGCGCAGGCGATCTCGGCGGCCGAGCAGTCGAGTCCGCCTCGGTCGCGGAACGGCAGCGAGGGCTGGGACATCACCGGCGCCACCACGGCGGGCTCGGTCATCATCGCCAGGGCGAAGCCGCCGGTGAAGCACATGCCGACCGCGCCTACGCCCTTGCCGCCGCATTCGTCGTGGGCCCGCCGCGCGAGAGCCCGCAGCCAGTCGACGATGGGACTGGAGCGGCCGTCCTTCCAGACGCTGAACTCGCGCCGAACGCAGATGTTCTTGAGGATCTCGCCGATCGCATAGCCGCGCGTCACGGTCTTGCCCGGCTTGCCGAACAGACTGGGGCAGAAGGCGGTCATGCCGGCCCCGGCCAGGTCACGGGCGAAGTCCAGGACGCCCGGATGCAGGCCTGGAACCTCGTGGATGACGATCACGGCCGGGCCTTCACCGATGCGAAAAACCTCGCGTGTCCAGCGACCGTCGTTGAATTCGAAGCGCTCGAACCCCGCCAGCGGATCATCCGGCATCGCTCGCCCTCCCATGCCCCGGATCAGGCTAAACCGGAACCGGGAGCGCGGCCACGGATCAATTCGAGGTGTCGGGATGCTGGGGGCTGTCGGTCCAGTCTTCCATCGGGTCCGGCGCCCGGCCCTTCGGCAGGCGCCACTCGCCGCGGTACGAGAAGTCCAGGGTGCCACACAGCCGCGCCTTACCCCCCGAGTCCTTAACCGCGGAGTCCTTAGCCGCCTTCGGGTCGTCGCCGAACGCCTGGATGCGCAGGTCCCGACGCACGACGATGGTGCTGAACGATAGCCAGAGGCGGGTCGAGCCGGGGCAGAAGGCGCGCGCATAGACCTTGCCCTGGGCGGCCTGGGCGTCGACCTCGTAGAGCGCCGCATCGGCGTCGACGCCCTCCATCGCGCCGAGGCCGCCGGGACCCAGGTCGCGCTGACGACCGCCCTTCAGCCGCGCTTCGGCTGGAACGCCCGTGGCCAGAACCTTGATCGGCCGCGCGCCGCCCAGCACGCCCTGATCGAACACGATCGTGACGCCCGCGCCGGTCAGGCGCTTGGCGTCCGGTGAGATGGGGTCGTACGAGAACATCCGCGTCTCGGCCCTGGCGGCGCTCACCGCGATCAGGGCCAGGGCCGCGCCGCCCCAGATGGCCGTCCTCATCGCTTCAGGTGAAGGTTCGCCGCCTGCGGATCGAAGCCCGTCAGCCGCCAGGTGGCGCCTTCGCGGGTGAAGGTCAGCAGGCAAGGACCGTCGCGCTTGGCCGCGCAGACCCGGCCGTCGCCGACGGGCCGCAGGGCGCTGGCGATGGTCACGCGCCCTGGAATGGGTCGGTCGGGCGAGTAGCCGTAATAGTTGGCGGCGGCGTGGAAGGTCTCCGGCCGGATCAGGGCTTCGCCCGCCACGTCGGCGATCGTTCCCGCCGCGATGGCGGCCAGGGCCATCACGCCATCGCCGGCCCGGCGCTGGCGGGCCTCATCCATCAGCCGCGCCTCGATCTGACCCTTCAGCGCCTGGCGGTCGACGTGGGCGTCGAAACGGGCCCGATCATTGTCGCGGATGGCGATCAGCAGGTCGTGCACGTCGCCGGCGGCGTCATAGCGGTCCACGGTCGCGCAGGCGCTCAAGGTCGCGGCGACGGCGGTCAGAGCGAGAAGGGCTTTGATGCGCATACAAAACCGTACCTTCCGATTGGGGCGATTTCCAGTCGTCAGGTCCCGCCAAAACACAAAGGGCGCGGACCTTGCGATCCGCGCCCCCTGAAAGTTTCGATCTGGCGACCTGCTCTAGTCGAGCTGGCGCTTGATCTCTTCGACGGTGAAACACTCGATCACGTCGCCGACCTTGATGTCCTGGAAGCCCGCGAACATCATGCCGCACTCCTGACCGACGGGGACTTCGTTGACCTCGTCCTTGAAGCGCTTGAGCGTCTGCAGGGTGCCCAGTTCCAGGACGACGATGTCCTGGCGGATGATCCGAACCTTGGCGCCCTTGCGGACCACGCCTTCGGTGACCTTACAGCCAGCGACCCGGCCGATCTTCGAGATGTCGAAGGCCTGCAGGACCTCGGCGTTGCCGAGGAAGGTTTCGCGCTGAATCGGGGCCAGCATGCCCGAGAGCACGCCTTTGATGTCGTCCAGCAGATCGTAGATGATCGCGTAGTAGCGGATCTCGACCCCTTCGCGTTCGGCCAAGGCCCGCGCCTGGGCGGAAGCCCGGACGTTGAAGCCGATGACCGGCGCGCCAGCGCCCTTGGCCAGCATGACGTCGCTTTCGCTGATCGCGCCGGCGCCCGACAGGATGATCCGCGCGCGGACCTCGTCGGTCGACATCTTGTCCAGCGAACCGATGATCGCCTCGGCCGAACCCTGCACGTCGGCCTTGATGACCAGCGGCAGTTCTTTCAGCTTCTTGTCCTGCAGCTTGGCCATCATGTCGGCCATCGAGGCGCCGGCGCCCACGGGGGCCATCGACTTCTCGCGCTTCTGGCGGATGCGGTACTCGGTCAGCTCGCGGGCGCGGGCCTCGTTCTCGACCACGGCGAAGGCTTCGCCCGGCGAGGGCACGCCGTCCAGGCCGAGGATCTCGACCGGGGTGGCGGGACCGGCTTCGGTCAGCTGCTCGTTGCGCTCGTTGAGGAGCGCGCGCACGCGGCCGAACTGGGCGCCGGCCACGACGATGTCGCCTCGCTTCAGCGTGCCGCGGTTGACCAGGACGGTCGAGACGGCGCCGCGGCCCTTGTCCAGCTTGGCCTCGATCACCACGCCGTCGGCGGTGCGGTCGGGGTTGGCCTTCAGGTCGAGCACTTCGGCCTGCAGCAGGATCGCTTCCAGCAGCTCGTCCAGGCCGGTGCGGGCCTTGGCCGAGACCTCGATCAGCTGGGTGTCGCCACCCAGGCTTTCGACGACGATCTCGTGCTGCAGCAGCTCGTTGACCACGCGCGTGGAGTCCGCGCCCGGCTTGTCCATCTTGTTGACGGCGACGATGATCGGCACCTCGGCGGCCTTGGCGTGTTTGATCGCCTCGATCGTCTGGGGCATCACGCCGTCGTCGCCGGCCACCACCAGCACGACGATATCGGTGATGTTGGCGCCGCGAGCGCGCATTTGCGAGAAGGCGGCGTGGCCGGGCGTGTCGAGGAACGTCACGCGCTGGCCGTCCTTCAGGCGAACCTGATAGGCGCCGATGTGCTGGGTGATGCCGCCAGCTTCGCCCGCCGCCACGTCCGTGGAGCGCAGGGCGTCGAGCAGGCTGGTCTTGCCGTGGTCGACGTGACCCATGATCGTCACGACCGGAGGCCGCGGCTCCATGTGATCGTCGATGTCCTCGGCGCCGATGAAGCCTTCTTCGACGTCGGATTCCGAGACGCGCTTGACGGTGTGACCGAACTCGGTCGCCACCAGCTCGGCGGTGTCGTTGTCGATGACGTCGTTGATCTTCAGCATCACGCCCTGACGCATCAGGAACTTGATGATGTCCACGCCGCGCACGGCCATCCGGTTGGACAGCTCCTGCACGGTGATGACGTCGGGAATGACCACTTCACGGGCCACGCGGGCCTGTTCGGCCACGCCGCCGCGACGCTTTTCCTTTTCACGTTCGCGAGCCCGGCGGACCGAGGCGAGCGAGCGCATCCGATCGGCGGAATCCCCGTCGCCGGCCACGGCCTGGATGGTCAGGCGACCTTCGCGGCGCTGCGGGGCGCCCTTGACGCGCGACACAGCCTTGTTCGGCGCGGCGCTCTTGCGACGATCGTCGTCCTCGTCCGGACGGCGGCTGACTTCACCGCCGGGACGCGGCGCCGAGCGCATGGCGCGCTGGATTTCCGGCGTGGCCGGAGCCGAGGCGGGAACGCCAGGACGCGGGCCGCGCGGCGGGCCGCCAGGGCCCGTACGGGCGCCGGGCGCCGGGCGCGGCGCGAGGGCCGAGTAGCGGACGGTCTGTTGTGGACGGTCGCCTTGCGGGCGATCGCCCTGCGGACGGTCGCCACGGTAGCCGCCGCGATCACCCTGCGGACGATCCCCCTCGGGACGCGGACCGCGCGGACGGTCGCCTTCCGGACGCGGCGCGCGCTGGCCGAAATTGACGCCGGCGTCGGGACGCGGGGCGCGCTGGTTGAACGGACGGTCGCCCTGCGGAGCCGGACGGTAGGTCGTCGTGCTCGGACGATCGTCCCGGCGGTCGCGGCTGGGCTCGTAGGTGCGGGTCTGGCCCGAGGAGGGCGGACGCGCGTCCTGACGCGGAGCCTCGGCGCGCGGCGCGGCCGGAACCTGAGTCACTGGAGCCTGGGGCGCCTGAGCGACCGGCGCCTGAACAACTGGAGCCTGAGCAACTGGCGTTTGAGTGACGGGAGCCGAGGCGACAGGGGCCTGGACGACCGGAGCCGCCGGCGGGGCCACGGGCTGAGCCGGGGCCGGAGCGCGGGCCGCTTCCTGGGCCGCGCGTTCAGCCGCGGCCTTGGCGGCCGCTTCACGCTGAGCGGCTTCCTGAGCCGCGCGAACTTGAGCCTCGGCGGCGTGCTGTTCGGCGGCGCGAGCCTGAGCGCTCTCGATCGCACGCTGGCGGGCGCGCAGCTCGTCTTGCGAAAGACCTCCGGCCGAGCCACCGCCGCCCTGCGGTTGCGAGGAGCGCGGGGCCGCCGGCGACGCGTCGGGCGTGTGACGGCGCTCGGCTGAAGACGGCGCGGCAAGATTGCCGGTCACGGGCGCGTGGGGGCGCGTCCGCTTGGTTTCCACCACCACCGTCTTGGTCCGGCCGTGGCTGAAGCTCTGCTTCACGACCCCTGCGCTCACCGAGCCCTGACGGGGCTTCAGCGTGATCGGGGCTCGTCCGCCGGGTCGGCCGTTTTCGTTGTCGTCGCTCATGCGCTCGCTTGTACTTCCGCCGGGCGGTACCCGGCTAAAAAACCGTATGTTCCATGTGAGAAAGGGGCCTGGACGTACTTCCAAGAAGGAAGCGCGTTTCCCGACCCTTCACTCACGAGCACGACCCGAATAGCCGTGCCCGACTTCAAAGATTCTAGAGCTTTTCCATCCCACCGGCTCACCGGAGGCGTCCGGTGGGATGGAAAAGCTCTAGCTTTCCTCGCGTCCGTTCGCCGACCATTCGGGAGGCAAAAGCGGGCGGAAGCCTGACAAACGCTCGACATCCAATGTCCAGCGATCGATGCCGCGTCCAGCAAGGAGAGCGGTGTGTATCACATTCTCCCCACCCAAGGCCAAACCCAATTCATCCGAATTGAATGCGCCCAGCAAACGGGGCGGGGTCGGGGCCTTTCGGGCGGCGGATAAAATCTTGCGGCGACCGTCCTCGGCGCCGTCCGACGCCTCGATCAGCCAGGCGACCTTGCCCGTTCCCAGGGCCGCGACCACCTTCTCGTATCCCGAGATAATGCTCCCGGCCTTCCGTGCAAGACCCAGTCCTTCAAGGACGCGCCGGGCCAGCAGAGCCTCGACCTGGTCGGCCAGGTCGGGGGCGGCGGTCAGCTTGGTCTTGGCGGCCCGCGAGAAGAGGCCCTTCTTGGCCGCGGTCGCGATCGAGTCCCGATCCGCGCCGACCCAGATTCCCCGCCCCGGCAGCTTGCGGGCCAGATCCGGAACCACCGCGCCATCCGGCCCCGCCACGAAGCGGATCAGACGCGCCTCGTCGGTCGCCTCGCCCAGGACGATGTCCTTGCGCAGGCGGTTGGCTTCGGCGTGGGTCTTGGGGGCCTGATCGGTGCTCATAACGCTCGAAAAGTTTCCGACCTTCCCGGCGAAAGCCGGGACCCAGATCCATCCGGAGCGTCAGCAGGGCTTGATCTGGGCCCCGGCTTTCGCCGGGGAAATCGGATTGGGGTTAGCCTTGGGCTTCTTCTTCCGAAGAGATTTCGGCGGCCGGCTCCTCGACGGAGGCTTCCTCGCCCTCGCCTTCGAACTCGCCCTCGACCTCTTCGTATTCCGGCTCCGGCGGAGCCTCGACCCAGCCCATGGCGACGCGGGCGCGCATGATCAGGGCTTCGGCGTCTTCCGGCGACAGGTTGAAGGTCTCCAGGATGCCCGGCTCGCGCACGCGCTCGCCGTTCTTGGTCTCGAACCAGCCGCGCATGTCGTCGGGCACCAGGCCAGCCAGATCCTCGACCGTCTTCACGTCGCCCTCGCCCAGGGCCACGGCCATGGCCAGGGTCACGCCCTCGATGGCCAGGACTCCGTCCTCGACGCCCAGGGCCTTGCGCTTGGCGTCCAGCTCGGCGGCTTCCTTTTCGAGGAATTCGCGGGCGCGGGTCTGCAGCTCGTCGGCGGTCTCCTCGTCGAAGCCCTCGATCGAGGCGATCTCGTGCGGCTCGACATAGGCGACGTCTTCCACCGCGGCGAAGCCTTCGGTGACCAGCAGCTGGGCGATGACCTCGTCGACGTCCAGGGCTTCCTGGAACAGGGCCGTACGCTCGGCGAACTCGCGCTGACGGCGCTCGCTCTCCTGGCTTTCGGTCATGATGTCGATCTGCCAGCCGGTCAGCTGCGAGGCCAGGCGGACGTTCTGGCCGCGGCGGCCGATGGCCAGCGACAGCTGTTCGTCCGGCACCACCACTTCGACGCGCTCGTCTTCCTCGTCCATGACGACCTTGGAGACTTCGGCCGGGGCCAGGGCGTTGACGATGAAGGTGGCCTCGTCTTCCGACCACTGGATGATGTCGATCTTCTCGCCCTGCAGCTCGTTCACCACGGCCTGCACGCGACTGCCGCGCATGCCGACGCAGGCGCCGACCGGATCGATCGAGCTGTCGTAGCTGATCACGCCGATCTTGGCGCGCGAACCCGGGTCGCGGGCGGCGGCCTTGATCTCAATGATGCCATCGTAAATTTCCGGCACTTCCTGCGCGAACAGCTTCTTCATGAAGTCGGGATGGGCGCGGGAGAGGAAGATTTGCGGGCCGCGGGTCTCGGCCGACACGCGCAGGATCAGCGAGCGGATGCGGTCGCCGACGCGGACC
>NZ_DATFAV010000290.1:0-3612 GCF_035254145.1 Caulobacter sp.
TTCGAGGCCGGCGCCGAGATCGTGATGCACAAGGGCAAGAAGCCGGAAGGCGACCCGCGCGCCTACGACGCCCGCGAGATCATGGCCAACCTGGCCAGCACGATCGTGCGGCCGGAAGTGAAGTAGGAAGAAAGATGCTCCCCCGCGATGCGGGGGAGCTGTCACGAAGTGACTGTGGGGCAAATCCGGCCTCGGCCGAGCTAGCCCCCTCCGGCCCTCTGGGCCACCTCCCCCGCGCCGCGGGGGAGGAATTAGCGGGTCCTACCGCGGCGCCATGCGGATGCCGCCGTCCAGGCGCACGTCCTCGCCGTTGAAGTAGCCGTTGGTGATCATGGTCAGCGCCAGCTGGGCGTATTCCTCGGGATTGCCCAGACGCTTGGGGAACGGCACCGAGGCCGCCAGGCCGGCCTTCACCGCTTCCGGCGCGCCGTTCATCAGCGGGGTGTTGAAGATGCCCGGCAGGATGGTGTTGACGCGGATGCCCTCGCCCATCAGGTCGCGGGCGATCGGCAGGGTCATGCCGACCACGCCGCCCTTCGAGGCCGAATAGGCCGCCTGGCCCATCTGACCGTCCTCGGCGGCCACCGAAGCGGTGTTGACGATCGCGCCGCGTTCGCCGTCCTGCAGCGGCTCCAGGTCCAGCATGCCCTTGGCCGACTTGGCGATGCAGCGGAAGGTGCCGACCAGGTTGATCTGGATGATGCGATCGAAGGCGTCGAGCGGGAAGTGCTTGGTCTCGCCGGTGGCCTTGTCGCGGCTGGCGGTCTTGGCCGCGTTGCCGGTGCCGGCGCAGTTGACCAGGATCCGCTCCTGACCGTGGGCGGCGCGGGCCTTCTCGAAGCCGGCGTCGACATCGGCGTCGCTGGTCACGTTGACCTTGCAGAACACCCCGCCGATCTCCTTGGCGACCTGCTGGCCGCGCTCCTCGTTCATGTCGAACAGGGCGACCTTGACGCCTTGGGCCGCCAGGGCGCGGGCGGTGGCCTCGCCGAGGCCCGAAGCCCCACCCGTGACGACGGCGGCGACGGTGTTGTCGAGTTTCATGGACGTTTTCCCTTGTCTTCGCGTTTGTAGCGTTCGCGTTTAGGATCGGTTGGAAGAGAGAAATAGACCCATGAGCCGCGCCGCCAAACCGTCCCCCGACGTAAACGTCAACGAGGTCCTCGATCCAGCCAAGGCGCTGGTCCCACAGACGGTGCGGGTGAACGAGGAACGCGTGCGCCGCGGCTTCCTGCCCAAGATCCGCAAGGTGGCCTCCAAGGTCCCGTTCGCCGCCGACGCCCTGTCGGTCTGGTGGTGCGCCCGCGATCCGGAGACGCCCACGGCGGCCAAGGGCATGATGCTGGCGGCCCTGGCCTATTTCGTCCTGCCGCTGGACGCCCTGCCCGACATCCTGCCCGCCATCGGCTTCACCGACGACGCCGCGGTGTTCGCGGCCCTGATGGCGATCCTGGGCCGGACGCTGAAGCCGCGCCACAAGGACGCCGCTCGCGCCTTCCTGGCGCGCCTATCCGACGACAGCTGAGACCCACCGGAGACCGCCATGCTCGCCCCGCTGATCGCCGCCGCCGCGCTCCAGGCGTCGGCCCCGCCGCCGACCGATCCTGAGGACAAGGCCGTCCTGGCCACGGCCCAGGCCTTCTTCGACGGCATGGCCGCGGCCAGCCCGGACACGCTGCGCCCGCTGGTCCTGCCCAACGCTCAGTTCATGGGCGTGCGCGCCCAGCCCGACGGCGCGGTCAAGGTCAGCCGCGTGGCCTTCGAGGACAGCTTCGGCAAACACCTGGATCCAGGACTGAAGGAGTGGATGTGGTCGCCGGTGGTCGTCCGGCGTGGAGCCCTGGCCACCGTGACGGCGCCTTACGAGATCTCCAGGGACGGCAAGACCCTGCATTGCGGGATCGACATCTTCACCCTGGTCAAACAAGCGGATGGGGCCAAGGCCGATGGCGCCTGGAAGATCGCCAGCATCAGCTGGACGGCCGAACCCGGCGCCTGTCCCGAGCTGAGGAAGCAATAGGATCATTCTCTCCGTATGCGACAGGTTGTCGCGGGCGAACGACGCCTTAAGTTGATCGCATGATCGAAGCTCTCCTCGCCAAGATGATCAAGACCGGCGACCTCACGGCGCACCTGCCCGGAGGCCGCGTCGTCAAGGCCGGGGACGGCTCGGGACCGCCGGTGGTGATCCGGGTCAACGCGCGCGGCCTGCGCCGCCTGGCCAATCCCAGTCTCGGCCTGGGCGAAGGCTATATGGAAGAGGACATCGTCTTCGAGCAGGGGACGATCGCCGACCTCCTGACCATCGTCGGCGAGAGCGGCGGGCGAAAGCCCAAGCGCGGCTCGGCCCTGACCCGGTTCCGCAAGGCGCTGAAGCGACGGATCCAGCAGGTCAACGACCGCGTGGCCTCGCGCCGCAACGTCGCCCACCACTACGACCTGTCCAACGATCTCTATCGGCGCTTCCTCGACGCCGACATGCAGTACTCCTGCGCGTATTTCGAGCGTCCCGACATGACCCTGGAGGAGGCCCAGGCCGCCAAGAAGGCCCTGATCGGCCGCAAGCTGCTGATCCGGCCCGGCATGAAGACGCTGGACATCGGCTCGGGTTGGGGCGGCCTCTCCATGACCCTGGCCAAGGACTTCGGGGCGCGGATGACCGGCGTGACCCTGTCGACCGAGCAACTGGCCCTGGCCAAGGAACGCGCCGAGAAGGCGGGCCTGGCCGACCAGACCGATTTCCGCCTGACCGACTATCGCGACCTCGACGAAAAATTCGACCGCATCGTCTCGGTCGGCATGCTCGAGCACGTGGGCGCGCCGAACTTCAAGACCTATTTCGAGACCATCGCCCGCCTGCTGGACGAGGACGGCGTGGCCCTGGTCCATTCGATCGGCAAGATGCACGGCCCCGGCGCCACCAACGCCTTCACCCAGAAGTATATCTTCCCGGGCGGCTACATCCCCGGCCTGTCGGAGATCGTTTCGGCGATCGAGCACGCGGGGCTTTGGATCACCGACATCGAGATCCTGCGCCTGCACTACGCCGAGACATGCCGCATCTGGCGCGAGCGGTTCATGGCCGATCCCGACATTCCGCGGATGTTCGACGGCCGCTTCCGGCGGATGTGGGAGTTCTACCTGGCGGGCGCCGAACTGGGCTTCCGCCACGGCGGCCACATGGTCTTCCAGATCCAGCTGGCCAAGAAACGCGACGCCGTCCCACTGACGCGGGATTATCTGCTGAAAGCCTGATCTCTTCGCTCATCCCCGCGAAGGCGGGGATGAGCGGTGTTTTTACTGAGCGCGAAGGCGCCTCACTCCACCGTCACCGACTTGGCCAGGTTCCGAGGCTGATCGACATCCGCGCCCTTCACCACGGCGACGTGGTAGGCCAGGAGCTGGATCGGGGCCGACATCACCAGGGTCGAGACCAGCGGATCCGAAGCGGGGGCCGTCACCACCACTTTCGCGCCGGCCGGGGCGTGCTTCACGCCCTCGGTGTCGGTGATGAAGATCACCTGGCCGCCGCGCGCCATCACCTCGCTCATGTTCGAGGCCGACTTCTCGAAATAGCTGTCGTAGGGCGCCAGGATGACGATCGGGGTCTGG
>NZ_DATFAV010000291.1:0-20438 GCF_035254145.1 Caulobacter sp.
CGCCCGCCGCCACGCCGCCCGCCAGGGCCTGGCTCGCGCCGAGATCGGCCTGGGCCGCGCCGCGCGCCGTGGTCCGTCCCGCGCGATGGTCCAGGACGATCCGCGTCGCGTCCAGGGCCAGGCTCGCGGTCCGGGCGTCCAGCGACGGGGCCGATAGGCGCTCGCCGCGCACGGCGCCCCGCGAACGCCCCAGGAAGGCGAAGGCGTCCAGCCGGCCGTCGATCCTGCCGGTCAGGCTCATGTCGCCGGCCACGTCACGCGCCTGGGCCTCGCCGACCCGGCCGTCCTCGGCCCGCACCGACAGCCGCGCCTCCAGCGGCCCGCTGGCCGCCATCCGCGCGAGGTCGGGATAGGGCAGGTCGGCCGACAGCTTGGCGACGGCTTCGGAGAGGTCGGCGGCCGGGGCGGCCAGGCTGTCGATCGCCAGCGAGACCTCGACGGTCAGGCGGTCGCCGCGCTTGCGGGCCGAGACGCTGGCGCCCTTGCTGTCGATCGCCAGGTCGCGCACCGCGTAGCGCAGCGGGGCCACCCGTCCGTCCAGGCGCAGCAACTGGCCGTCGTCCAGGCTGGCGTCGCCGGTCAGGCGGACGCGCCCGCCAGGGGTCGACAGGTCCAGCCGCGCGTCCTCGACCAGGATCGCCGGCCCCGGGACATTGGGCTTCCTCGGCGCCTTCAGCGCCTCGTCGATCAACGGCTGCAGGGCGCCGAAGCGCACCTGGCCCTTGTCGTCGACGCTGGCCATGATGCGCGGGCGCACCAGCCGCACCGCCTTGGTCTGGATGCCGAACCGCTCGCCGTTCCAGGGGACGGCCAGATCGTAGGCCACCTCCAGCCGGTCGGCGGCGAAGACGGGATTGTCGCGCGCGCCCAGCCGGATCCGGCCGGAAAAGCCGGTGGCGTCCAGGTCGTCAAGCTCGACGGCGGCCTCGATCCCATGGTCGCGCAGCCAGCTCTCGGCCAGTTCGCGGCTGATCTCGCGCCGGCCCGACCAGACCACCAGGCCAGTGGCGATGAAGGCGAGCATCGACAGCGAAACGGCCTCGAGGCCGAGGTCGATCAGCCGGTCACGCCGGTTCAAGGCCTCCTTGGGCGGGGATTCGGCGGCGGGGGCGGTCGCAGGCTCGGCCATCAGGTCCTGAAGTCTAGATCCCTTTGAAGCCCCCCGGCTCAGCTTAAACGCCTAACTCGAAAAACCGAGCACGTCCTGCATGTCGTAGAGGCCAGGCGGCCTTCCCTTGGCCCAGGCGGCGGCGGCGACCGCGCCCCGCGCGAACAGCCCCCGGTCGATGGCCGAGTGCGACAGGGTCAAGGTCTCGGACTCGCCGGCGAAGATCACGCTGTGCTCGCCGACGATCCCGCCGCCGCGCACGACCGAGAAGCCGATCGCGCCGTCCTGGCGCGGCCCGGTGACGCCGTCACGGGCCCGATCGGCGACGGCGGCGAGATCCACGCCCCGTCCTTGCGCGGCCGCCTCGCCCAGCATCAGGGCCGTGCCGGAGGGCGCGTCGATCTTGCGCTTGTGGTGGGCCTCGAAGACCTCGACATCCCAGTCCGAGGCCGGCAGGGCCGCGGCGGCCTGGCGCACCAGGCCCATCAGCATGTTGACCCCCAGCGAATAATTCCCGGAACGGACGATGGCCACCTTGCTCGCGGCCGCTTCGATCCGCGCCAGCTGCTCGGGCGAAAAGCCGGTCGAGCCGATGACCAGGGCGGGCGCGTGGGCGTGATGGACGGCGCGGGCGGCGGCGGCTTCGGCCAGCAGGGCCGAGGCCTCGGGCAGGGTGAAGTCGATCACCGCGTCGGCGGCGGCCAGGGCCGCGTCGGCGCTGACCAGGTGCTCGCCGGTGGCCCCGGGACGGTCGAAGCGGGCGGCCAGAACGACGTCGGCGCGTCCTTCCAGAACCTGGATCACGGCCTGGCCCATGCGGCCGAGGGCGCCGGCGACGGCGATCTTCACGGGCTGGGACACTTGAACTTCCTCTCAGGCGCGACCCCTGCTGATCGCCCATCCAGGCCCCGCAGGTCAACCTCGCGCAAGCTTACCATAAGGTCAGCGAGGTTGACGCAACGCCAAGCCCAACAAGCGTTTGCTGGACTTTTCCAACCTCTGACCGGTTGTGACGCCGGTTCCCGGCCGCTACGGTGCCGTCGCATAAGGGCGCGATCGCATCGCACGGCGCGCCTCTCTATCAACTTGCGCAGCAGGAATGGGAAACGCCGGATGAGCGACGCGGAACGCAAGACCTTCACGGATGCGGAGGCCCTGGCCTTCCATCGCTATCCGACCCCCGGCAAGATCGCTATCGTGCCGACCAAGCCAATGGCCACCCAGCGCGACCTGTCGCTGGCCTATTCGCCCGGCGTCGCCGTGCCGGTCCACGCCATCGCCGCCAATCCGGACGCGGCCTACGACTACACCTCCAAGGGCAACCTGGTGGCGGTGATCTCGAACGGCACCGCGATCCTGGGTCTGGGCGACCTGGGGGCCCTGGCCTCCAAGCCGGTGATGGAGGGCAAGAGCGTCCTCTTCAAGCGCTTCGGCGACGTCGACTCGATCGACATCGAGGTCAGCTCCAAGGACGCCGACGAGATCATCACGGTGGTCAAGAACATCGGCGTCACCTTCGGCGGCATCAATCTGGAGGACATCAAGAGCCCCGAATGCTTCCGCATCGAGACCGAGCTGCAGGAGCTGCTCGACATCCCGGTGTTCCACGACGACCAGCACGGCACCGCCATCATCTGCGCCGCCGGCCTGATCAACGCCTGCCACATCACCGGCAAGAAGCTGGAGGACGTGAAGGTCGTGCTGAACGGTCCGGGCGCGGCGGGCATCGCCTCGCTGGAGCTGATCAAGGCCATGGGCGTGCGCCCCGAGAACTGCATCGCCGTCGACAGCAAGGGCGTGCTCTACCAGGGCCGCACCGAAGGCATGAACCAGTGGAAGAGCGCCCACGCGGTCAAGACCGACAAGCGCACCCTGGCCGAGGCCGTCGCCGGCGCCGACGTGCTGCTGGGCCTGTCCGCCAAGGGCGCCTTCACGCCCGAGATCATCGCCTCGATGGCCCCCAACCCGGTCATCTTCGCCATGGCCAACCCCGATCCGGAGATCACGCCCGAGGAGGTCCACGCCGTGCGCAAGGACGCCATCATGGGCACCGGCCGCAGCGACTATCCCAACCAGGTCAACAACGTCCTTGGCTTCCCCTACATCTTCCGCGGCGCCCTGGACGTGCGGGCCAAGCGCGTCAACCACGAGATGAAGATCGCCTGCGCCCAGGCGCTGGCGATGCTGGCGCGCGAGGACGTGCCGGATGAAGTGGCCGCCGCCTATCACGGCCGCCAGCTGAAGTTCGGCCCCAACTACATCATCCCCTCGGCCTTCGACCCGCGCCTGATCTGGTACGTGCCGCCGTTCGTGGCCCAGGCGGCCATGGACACCGGCGTGGCCCGCAAGCCGATCGCCGACATGGACGCCTATCGCGCCAGCCTGGCCCAACGGCTCGACCCCACCGCCGGCTTCCTGCAGAAGATTTCCGGCTCGGTGCAGGCCAATCCCAAGCGCATCGTCTTCGCCGAGGGCGAGGACCCCAGCGTCATCCGCGCGGCCTACGCCTATCAGAGCGGCGGCTACGGCCCGGCCATTCTGTGCGGCCGCGAGAACCTGGTGCACGAGAACATGAGGCTCGTGGGCCTGGATCCGGAAACGGCCGGCCTGGAGATCGTCAACGCCCGCCTGTCGGACCGCAATCCCGACTATGTCGACGCCCTCTACGCCCGGCTGCAGCGCCAGGGCTATCTGAAGCGCGACGTCCAGCGCCTGATCAACCAGGACCGCAACAGCTTCGCCGCCTCCATGGTCACCCTGGGCGAGGCCGACTGCATGGTCACCGGCGTCACCCGCAGTTTCGACCAGGCCTTGGAGGAGGTGCTGCGCGTCGTCGATCCCGCCCCCGGCGGCCGGATCATGGGCATGTCGGTGGTGCTGGCCAAGGGCCGCACGATCTTCGTGGCCGACACCAACGTCACCGAGCTGCCCGAGGCCGAGGAGCTGGTCGAGATCGCTTGCGAGGCGGCCCGCGCCGTCCGCCGCCTGGGCTTCAAGCCGCGGGTGGCCTTCATGAGCTATTCGACCTTCGGCAACCCGATGGGCCTGCGCTCGGAGAAGGTGCGCGAGGCCGTGGCCATGCTCGACGAGATGGACGTCGACTTCGAATACGAGGGCGAAATGCCGCCGGAGCTGGCGCTGGATCCCGAACGCCGCGCCAACTATCCGTTCATGCGCCTGACCGACAGCGCCAACATCCTGATCATGCCGGCCATCCACGCCGCCTCGATCTCGACCAAGCTGGTGCAGTCGCTGGGCGGCGCCACGGTGATCGGCCCGATGCTGCTGGGCCTGTCCAAGTCGGTGCAGATCGCGCCGCTGTCGGCCTCGGTGTCGAAGATCCTGAACATGGCCATGATGGCGGCCTACGAACAGCCGGTGGAGGACGACGCCGAATAGGCGCCGCGACAGGGCGTCGCACGGCCTGTCGCCGGCGACGCCGCGCCCCATCTTTGATCTGTCGGCGAAAGTTCAGCCGACGCGTAAGCCCTCCGGCCGGCGTCCTCCCCTCGGGACGCCGGCCGGCCCTTGCCTGGGCGCCTCAATCCTCCCCCAGCGGGGAGGATTTCATGGGGATTGGCGGCGGCCTATCCCCGGAACTCGCGCCACCAATCCCAACGAAATCAATAACTTCTCTCTTTTACGCGCTTCCGAATGATCCGCGTTGAATCCCGCCCCCATACTGTTCCTCACCTGATGGCGCGGAAGGGACGTCCGGCCGGCGATCGTGACGGCCGTCAGGGGTGGTCGAGCGGGAAGCGCTCGCCGGTCTTCCTTCGGGAAGGCGTCTTCGCGACGGATCCAGCACGGGCTCCCTGAAACATCGGGACGAAAGGCTGGCGGCGAAGGCTTCGGCGAACGCGATAGGTCCGGGCTGAAATCGCCCGGGCGTTCCGGGACCGGGGTCGTCGCCCCGGCCCGCCCGTCGGGGGCCTAGCGGCGAGAGCGGGTTAAAACCCCGCGCCTCGCGGGCTCACCGGATAACGAACCACGCGGAGCGTCCTGGCTTCGTCGAAACGGTACTCACACTTCAAACCTCCGGACGGATGTCCGGCGCTCCGCGTCCCTTCCATCACCTTCAGCGGCCAGCCGCGTGAGGACGACGACGCATGACCCCCGCTCTAAGCCTTCACGCTCGCCCAAGGCCCGGTGATCGCCAGGGTGATCCCCGGGTTCTGGACGTTGACGAACATCGTGCCGCCATCGGGCGAGAAGCAGGCGCCGGCGAACTCCGAATTGCCCGTGAAGACGTTGCGACCCAGGGTGTAGACCTTGCCCTGGGGCGTCACGCCCCGCAGGTGGTTGCGCAGGGTGTCCGAATAGCGGTCCTCGCAGACGATCACGTGGCCCCACGGCGCCACGACCAGATTGTCGGCATAGTCCAGCACCCGGTCGTTCTGGCTCTCGACGAACAGCTGCAGCCTACCGGGCTGGTCCTTTTCGCCGGCCTGGCCTTCGGCGGCGGAGGGAACGTAGCGGAAAATCTGGCCCGATCCCGCCGCGCCCCCGGCGGTGCAGGCGAAATAGAGCTCGCCTCGGCCGAAGAACACGCCTTCGCCCCGGCAGAACACCGCCGCGCCCTTGGCGTGGCCGCGACGGCGCAGGTCGTCATAAGGGTTGTCGACGCCGTCCAGGTCGATCCAGCGCACGGCCTTCGTGGCGCCGATCGGGAAGGACTTCTCTTCCTGGTTCCGCGTATCGCTCCCTTCGGGCGCTTCAGTCAGCCCAAGGGCCTGGAGACGACCGCCGGCGGCCAGGTTGCGGCGATCGTTCGGCAGGAAGCGGTAGAAGAGCCCGTCGGCGACGTCCTCGGTCAGGTAGACGACGCCCGTGCGCGGGTCGATGCAGGCGGCCTCGTGCTTGAAGCGCCCCAGGCCCTTCAGCGCCACCGGCTGGACGAGGCCCACATGCGCCGCCGGCACCTCGAAGACCCAGCCGTGGTCCTTGCCGACCTCCAGGCCGGCGTCCAGCGTCGTCTCCTCGCAGGTCAGCCACGAGCCCCACGGCGTGACGCCGCCCGCGCAGTTGACGATGGTGCCCGCCAGGGACAGATGCTGCCGCTCGGTCTGGCGGGTCTTCAGATTGTAGAGCTGGGTCGTCGTGCCGCCGGGCAAGGGGCGCTGGCCGTTCTGGAAGTCCCAGACCTTGGAGCGGTCGATGCGATCGACCAGGCGCTCGCTCAGGCCAAAGGCGCCGTTGTGGATGTCGCTGACCGAAAGCTCGTGGTTGCGCACCAGCATGACCCGCTCGGCGTCGACGGGGAAACAGCCCATGCCGTCGGCCTTGCCGGGAACCAGCAGGCCATCGCTCATCGTCTCGCCGGCCTGGGAGATGACCTGGTAACGGAAGCCCGCCGGCAGATCGAGCAGGCCTTTGGGATCGGGGATCAGCGCGCCATAGCCCTCGACCTCGTTCAGATAGGTCTCGGCCTCGACGGCCTCTTCTTGCGCGCGGGCGGAGAAGGCGGCGAAGGCCAGGCTGGTGGCGGTAGCGCCCAGGAAACCGCGGCGGGAGAAGGTCATGGAACGCCCCTGTTAAAATGTAACGCCAAGGGCTATGCCCGTCTTTCATGACGGTTTGAGAACGATGATGAGGTATTATGTTACCGTATCATCTATCGTATTGTTTTTACTTGTGTTTGTAAGTTTTCCGCATCGCTGTTGTTGACAGCTCGCGAGCCCTCCCGTACATGCCGCGCCTCACACGGACGAAACCGGATTTCTCGGGGTCGGACGCCTAGAAATTACGGATCAATCCCATGCAGAAGATCACGGCTTCCTTGAAGCCAGCCGAGGTCGAGAAGAAGTGGATCGTGGTCGACGCCGAGAACGCCGTTGTCGGCCGTCTGGCGACGTTCATCGCCATGCGTCTTCGCGGCAAGCACCGTCCTGACTACACCCCGCACGTCGACTGCGGCGACTTCGTCGTCGTGATCAACGCCGACAAGGTGAAGTTCACTGGCAAGAAGCTGGACGACAAGGTCTACTACCGTCACACCGGTCACCCGGGCGGCGTCAAGGAAACCACCCCGCGCAAGGTGCTGGGCGGCAAGTTCCCGGAACGCGTCCTGGAGAAGGCCGTCGAGCGCATGCTGCCCAAGGAGAGCCCGCTGGCTCGCAAGCAGCTGACCCACCTGCTCATCTACAACAACGGTGAGCACCCGCACCAAGCGCAAAACCCCGAAGTCGTCGACTTCGCGGGCCGCAACGCCAAGAACATCCGGAGCCTCTAAGCTATGACTGACGCTCAAGGCTTTGACGCGCTGGCCAGCCTGTCCAGCAACCCGGAAGCGGCCGCCCCGGCCGAACCGAAGATCGACGCCCAAGGCCGCGCCTACGCGACCGGCAAGCGCAAGAACGCGATCGCTCGCGTCTGGATCAAGCCGGGCAAGGGCTCGATCACGATCAACGGTCGTGACCAGGAAGTCTATTTCGCCCGTCCGGTGCTGCGCATGATGATCGCCCAGCCCCTGGAAGTGACCGATCGCCTCGGTCAATTCGACGTCGTCGTGACGGTCGAAGGCTCGGGCCTGTCGGGCCAAGCCGGCGCCATCCGCCACGGCCTGTCGAAGGCCCTGACCTATTACGAGCCCGGCCTGCGCCCGGTCCTGAAGCCGCACGGCTTCCTGACCCGCGACAGCCGCGTCGTCGAGCGTAAGAAGTACGGTAAGGCCAAGGCCCGCCGCAGCTTCCAGTTCTCGAAGCGCTAGTCGCGGTTCGTACGCGATTGGAAGAGGGCGCTTCGGTCATCCGAAGCGCCCTTTTTCTTGGTCTTTTGTTCCCCTGTCTGGATTGGAGCGCGCCATGGCGAACGCCCCCAAGGTCTTCATCGACGGCGAAGCCGGCACCACCGGCCTGCAGATCCGCGAGCGCCTGGTCGGCCGCACCGACCTGCAGCTGGTCTCGATCGATCCGGACAAGCGCAAGGACGCCGACGCTCGCGCCGAGATGCTGAACAGCGCCGACGCCGTGATCCTGTGCCTGCCCGACGACGCGGCCAAGGAAGCGGTGTCGCTGATCTCGAACCCCGAGACGGTCGTCATCGACGCCTCGACCGCCTACCGCACGGCCGAGGACTGGGCCTACGGCTTCGCCGAGCTGGACAAGGACCAGCGCGGCAAGATCGCCGCGTCCAAGCGGATCTCCAATCCGGGCTGCTATCCGACGGGGGCCATCGCCCTGACGCGGCCGCTGGTGTCGGCGGGCATTCTGCCGGCCGAGTTGCCGGTCTCGTACAACGCCGTCTCGGGCTACAGCGGCGGCGGCAAGGCGATGATCGCCGAGTTCGAGGACGAGAGCGCGCCGAACTACACCAAGGTCCCATACCGGATCTATGGCCTGTCGCTGAACCACAAGCACGTCGCCGAGATGCAGAAGCACGGCGGGCTGCTGAGCCGTCCGATCTTCACGCCGGCGGTGGGCCGCTATCGGCAAGGCATGATCGTCGAGCTGCCGCTGCACTTCTCGACCCTGAACGGCGCGCCTTCGCTGACCGACATCCATGCGGCCCTGGACAAGCACTACAAGGGCGAGGCGTTCGTCGAGGTCGCGTCGCTCGACGAGGCCAAGTCCCTGACGACCCTGGATCCCGAAGGGCTGAACGGCACCAACCGCCTGAAGCTGTTCGTGTTCGGCTCGGACACCAGCGGCCAAGCGCGCCTGGTGGCCCTGCTCGACAACCTGGGCAAGGGGGCTTCCGGAGCGGCGGTTCAGAACCTCAACATCGTCCTGGGACTGGACGAGCGCGCGGGCCTTTAAGCCCGCCGCCTCACGGCTGAGACTTCACCAGCACGAAGCTGCCGGGCGTATCCTCCAGGGGCTTGAGCGGGCCCTTGGCGGGATCGCGGGCGGGAACCTGCTTGCCGGACTTCGCCTTCAGCCAGGTCGCCCAATGCGGCCACCAGGAGCCAGGGTGCTCCTGCGCGCCGGCGACCCAGGCGCCGACGTCGGCGGGAAGCGCGTCGTTGGTCCAGTACTGGTACTTCCGCGCGTCCGGATGGTTGATCACGCCGGCGATGTGGCCCGATCCAGCCATGATGAAGGTGGTCGGCCCGCCGAACGCCTTGGCGCCACGATAGACGCTGCGATAGGGCGCGATGTGGTCGTCTCGGGAGGACTGCACGAAGATCGGAACCTTCACCTTCGACAGGTCCAGGTGCTCTCCGCCCAGGTCGAGCTTTCCGGTGGTGAGGGCGTTGTCCTTGTAGAAGTTGCGCAGATAGAACAGGTGCAGGGCCTTGGGCATCCGCGTCTGGTCGGCGTTCCAGAACAGAAGGTCGAACGGCCTCGGCTCCTTGCCCATCAGATAGTTGCTGACGAAGAACGACCAGATCAGGTCGTTGCCGCGCAAGGCGTTGAAGGTGTCCGCCATCGACTGGCTGGGCAGGAAGCCGCCGGCGGCGTCCATCTGCTGCTCGATCGCCTTCAGCCACTCCTCATTGGTGAACAGCAGGAGATCGCCCGCTTCGGCGAAGTCCTGCTGGGCGGCGAAGAAGGTCGCGGAATTGATCCGCTTGTCGCCCTTGGCGGCCATGTGGGCCAGGGCGACCGACAGCAGGGTGCCGCCGATGCAGTAGCCGACGGTGTTGACCTTATCGACGCCGCACTGGGCCATGACCTGCTGGGTGGCGTCATAGACGCCCTCGAACATGTAATCCTCGAAGGTCTTGTCGGCGAGCTTCCGGTCCGGATTGACCCAGGAGGCGACGAAGACCGTGAAGCCCTGGCTGGTCAGCCAGCGGATCATCGAGTTCTCCGGCCGCAGATCCAGGATGTAGAACTTGTTGATCCACGGCGGGAAGATCAGCAGCGGGATCTCGCAGACCGTCTCCGTGCTGGGGTTGAACTGCAGGAGCTGCAGGATGTCGTTCTGATAGACGACCTTGCCCGGCGCGGTGGCGACGTTCTCGCCGACCTTGAACTTGGCCAGATCCGTCTGGCTGATCGCGAGTTGGCCGTCTCCGCGTTCGAGATCGGCGGCGAAGTTCTCCATGCCGCGCACGAGGCTTTGTCCTCGGGTCTGCACGACCTCGCGCAGGGCGGCGGGATTGGACATCAGGAAGTTCGACGGCGAGAAGGCGTCGGTCAGCATCTTGGTGAAGAACTCGACCCGCCGCTTGGTGGCTGGATCCACGCCCTCCACCTCGGCGACCAGGCTGTTCAGCCAGTTCGACGAGAGCAGGTAGGACTGCTTCATCAGGTCGAACATCGGGTTGGTCGCCCAGTCCGGATCGCTGAAGCGCTTGTCGCCCGACGCCGGCGTGACGACGGGCGCGACGTTCTCGCCGGCCGCGCGTCGGGCGGCGGACTGCCAGAGATCCATGTATTGGCCGAACAGATCGGCCTGCGCCCGCATGATGCGGTCGGGCTGCGCGGCCAGGCGGGTCATCACCTCATTCAGGGCCGGAGCGACGTGGAACGGGTCGGGCGTCAGGGCCGCCGGGCGGTCGGCCTGGCGCAGGGCGGCCTCGGCGATGGCGCCTTGGGCGGTCACCGCCGCCCTGGCGAGATTGGCCGAGAGCGTTTCGACCATCTTCAGCTGCTCAGGCGACAGCAGGCGCTCGAACGGGGGGAAGGGCGGGGCGGCGCCGGGCGTGCTCGCTGATTCGCCCGCGGGCGATGGTCCAGCCTCTTGCTTGGGCTCGCTGGCCTGTTTCGACGAAGTTTTCGCCTTGTCGCCGACCTTTTCGGACTTGGGAGCGGCTTTCTTCCGGGGCTTAGGGGCGGCCTTCGTCGTGGCCATGAGGTTTCCTCCGCTTGTCCAAGCCCGTTCGCGAAAAGCAGCGCCGAACGCCTTTCGCTCGCCGCGATCATCGCATAAGACCAGAACCGATGAACGGCGAAACCCGCAAAATCATGCGTCTTGGTCTGATCGTCGGCTTGGCGGCCGGCGCGAGCGCCTGTGCGAACCCGTTCAGGACCGCGCCGGTTGATCCGAGTTCGCCCGTGGCCGCCGCCGCCACGGCTGCGGCGCGGGCGAAGGGACCCCATCGCAAGCTCTCGGAAATTCCGGCGATCCCGACCGATATCCCCACCGCCGACCAGATGCGGGCCGCTGTCACGCAGCAACAGGCCGCTGGCGAGGCGCTGACGCGCGCCACCGCGCCGTCGACCTGGGAGCTCAAGGACACCGAGGCCTACGCCGCCAAGGCGCGCCGCGACGTCAAGCCGCCGGCCTTCGAAGCGCCGACCGACGCCGACCGCGCCGCCACCGAAGCCTTCGCGCGCGCAGCTCGCGGCCGAGCTAGCGCGCCTCCGTCACAGCCCTGATCGGGCGACGGAGGCATAATCTTCCTTCAACCGGCTTGGCGTGGCTCCGCTTGGGGTCTATCCATGCCCGACTTTTCGCTCCCAAAGCGCCGAAGCGGCGCATAGAGCCGTCATGAGCACCGATTTTCATCGTATTCGCCGTCTGCCGCCGTACGTCTTCGAAGAGGTCAACAAGATCAAGGCGCGACTGCGCGCCGAAGGCACGGACATCATCGACTTCGGGATGGGCAATCCCGATATGCCCACGCCCCAGCACATCGTCGACAAGCTGATCGAGACGGCCAGAGATCCCAAGGCCGGCCGCTATTCGGCGTCGAAGGGCATCCCCGGCCTGCGCAAGGCCATGGCCAACTACTATGGCCGCCGCTTCGGCGTGAAGCTGAATCCGGACACCGAGGTGATCGCCACCCTGGGCTCCAAGGAAGGCTTCGCCAACCTGGCCCAGGCGCTGACTGGCCCGGGCGACGTCATCATCTGCCCGAACCCGGCCTATCCGATCCACGCGTTCGGCTTCATCATGGCCGGCGGCATCATCCGCCACGTGCCGGCCCTGTCGCCGGAAGAATATCTGTCCAACATCAGCCGCGCGGTGAAGCACTCGGTGCCCCCGCCCAGCGTGATGATCCTCTCCTATCCGTCGAACCCGACCGCCCAGTGGGTGGACCTGGACTTCTACAAGGACGCCATCGCGCTCGCGAAGAAGCACGACCTGCTGGTCATCAGCGACGTGGCCTATGGCGAGATCTATTTCGACAACAACCCGCCGCCGTCGGTGCTGCAGGTGGACGGCGCCAAGGATATCGCGGTCGAGGTCAATTCGCTGTCGAAGACCTACGCCATGGCCGGCTGGCGCGTGGGGATGGTGGTCGGCAACGCTCGCATCTGCGCCGCGCTGGCTCGCGTGAAGTCCTACCTCGACTACGGCGCCTACACGCCGGTCCAAGTGGCCGCGGCCACGGCGCTGAACGGCCCGCAGGACTGCGTCGACGAGATCCGCGCCATCTACAAGAGCCGCCGCGACACCCTGATCAAGTCGATGAAGGGCGCGGGCTGGGACATTCCGAACCCGCCGGCCTCGATGTTCGCCTGGGCCAAGATCCCCGAACCCTATCGCGAGGCCGGCTCGATGCTGTTCTCGCGCCTGCTGATCGAGGAAGCCGGCGTCGCCGTCGCCCCCGGCATCGGCTTCGGCGAATACGGCGAGGGCTATGTGCGCATCGGTCTGGTCGAGAACGAGCACCGCATCCGCCAGGCGGCGCGCAATGTGAAGAAATTCATCGCCAACGCCGACTCCATCCTGGCCAAGGCCCACAACAAGATGGAACAGGCCTGAGCGCGGCCTGTCCCGACGGCGTAACGAGGATTCGAAGATGACGAAGAAGACCTGGCGCGTCGGCGTCGCGGGCCTGGGCACGGTGGGCGGCGGCCTTCTGCAGTTCCTGGCCGAGCGTCCAGGTTTCGCGCCGGCCGGCGACAAGGCGGTGGTCACCGCCGTCTCGGCGCGTTCCAAGTCGCGTCCGCGTACGGTCGACATCTCGAAACTGGCCTGGTTCGATGATCCGGTGGCCCTGGCGGCCTCGCCGGACGTTGACCTGTTCGTCGAACTGATCGGCGGTTCCGACGGTCCGGCCAAGGCCGCCGTCGAGACGGCCTTGAAGGCTGGCAAGCCGGTGGTCACCGCCAACAAGGCCCTGATCGCCGTGCATGGCGCCGAGCTGGCCGCCCTGGCCGAATCCCAGGGCGTGCCGCTGCTGTTCGAAGCCGCCGTCATGGGCGGCACCCCGGCGGTGAAGATGCTGCGCGAGGCCATGGTCGGCGACGACGTGATCAGCGTCGCCGGCATCCTCAACGGCACCTGCAACTTCATCCTGTCCGAGATGGAGAAGACCGGCCGCTCGTTCGCCGACGTGCTGCGCGAGGCGCAAGGCCTGGGCTATGCCGAGGCCGACCCGACCATGGACGTCGGCGGCTTCGACGCCGGCCACAAGATCAGCATCCTGGCCGCCCTGGCCTTCGGCTGCGCTCCGAACTTCGAAGCCGCCGAGATCGAGGGCGTCAGCGAGGTCGACCTGCTCGACATCAAGCTGGCCAAGGACCTTGGCTATCGCATCAAGCTGATCGCCGGCGCCGCCAAGTCCGAGGACGGCGTGGCCGTGAAGGTGCATCCCTCGCTGGTCCCGCTGGACCACCCGCTGGCCCAGGCGGGCGGGGCGCTCAACGCGCTGTTCATCGAAGGCACGCGGATCGGCCGGATCTTCATCCAGGGCCCCGGGGCCGGCGCTGGCCCAACCGCCGCGGCCGTGGCGGCCGACATCGCCGATGTGATGACCCGCGCCGTGCGCCCGGTCTTCCAGGCGCCGGCCGGCGATCTGAAGCCCTTCATCGCCATCGATCCGGCCCGCTCCGTCGGCAAGGCCTATCTGCGGATCATGGTTCAGGATCAGCCCGGCGTGATCGCCGCGATCTCGGAAACCCTGGCCGAATGCGGCGTTTCGATCGACAGCTTCCTGCAAAAGCCCATCGATGGCGCGGGCGGCGTGCCGATCGTGCTCGTTACCCACGCGACCCCGGAATCGAAGCTGCTGGACGCGATTAGCCGCATCGAAAAGCTGCAGACCGTGCTAGAGCGTCCCCGCCTTCTGCGCGTCGCGCGCATCTAACGACCTGGAAAAATCCGGGCGCTGAAGGCGACATTGGGAACAAGGTCTCCGATCGCGGAGACCGGGAGAGACGGATGAGTTCGAACACCCTGGACCGCTCGCTGGTCCTGGACGCCGTTCGCGTGACCGAGGCCGCCGCCATCGCCTCATGGACGATGCTGGGTCGTGGCGACGAGATGGCCGCCGACCAGGCCGCCGTCGACGCCATGCGCAACGCCCTGAACGAATTGAACATCGATGGCGAGATCGTCATCGGCGAAGGCGAGCGCGACGAAGCGCCGATGCTCTACATCGGCGAGAAGGTCGGCTCGGGCAAAGGACCCCGGATCGACATCGCCCTGGATCCGCTGGAGGGCACGACCCTGGCGGCCAAGGCTCAACCCAACGCCCTGACGGTCATGGCCTGGGCGCCGAAGGGCACGCTGCTGAACGCGCCCGACACCTATATGGACAAGATCGCCTGCGGCCCGGGCCTTCCGGCGGGCGTGATCGATCTGGACAAGTCGCCCGCCGAGAACGTCAAGGCGCTGGCCGAGGCCAAGGGCGTCGCGCCGACCGAGATCACGGTCTGCGTCCTGGACCGTCCGCGCCACGCCGAGATTATCGCCGGCGTCCGTTCGGTCGGGGCGCGGGTGCATCTGATCACCGACGGCGACGTGGCTGGGGTTATCAACACCACCGACCCCTCGACCGGCATCGACCTCTATCTCGGTTCCGGCGGCGCGCCCGAGGGCGTCCTGGCCTGCGCGGCCCTCAAGTGCGTGGGCGGGCAATTCCAGGGGCGGCTTCTGTTCCGCAACGCCGACGAACGCGCCCGCGCCGCGCGGTGGGGCGTGACGGATCTCGACAAGAAGTACGACCTGCACGAGATCGTCCGCGACGAGGCGATCTTCGCCGCGACCGGCGTCACGCGCGGCGGCCTGGTCGACGGCGTCGTTTACCGCGACGGCTGCGTTCACACCCACACCCTGGTGATGAACTCCTCGACGGGCACGGTTCGCGAAGTCCGCATGAAGCGGAAGGTCTGAGATCTTCCTGTCGCGGCCGTCCTATAGGGGCGGCCTTCTGTTTTCCAGTTTGAGGTTTCGAATGACCACCTTTGTCGACTTGGCCGCATGGCTCGCGGCGGAGCCGGCGGACGCCGCTCTGAAGGACGTGGTCCGGACGGTCGCGGCGACCTGCGCCCAGATCAGCCGCGTGGTCGCCTCCGGCGCCCTGTCGGGCAGCCTGGGCGCGGCGGGCAGCACGAACGTGCAGGACGAGGAGCAGAAGAAGCTCGACGTCATCACCAACGACATGCTGAGCGACACCCTGAAGGCCTGCACGCCGGTCGCGGGCCTGGCCTCGGAGGAGCTCGAGGAGATCGAGCCGACGGGGCGCGTGGGCGGTTATCTCGTCACCTTCGACCCGCTGGACGGCTCAAGCAATATCGACGTCAACGTCTCCGTGGGTACGATCTTCTCGGTGTTGCCAGCCCCGAGCGGCCATGCGCCGACCGAAGCCGATTTCCTGCAACCGGGACGCAACCAGGTCGCCGCCGGCTATGCCGTCTATGGGCCGCAGACCATGCTGGTCCTGACGCTGTCGTCGGGCGTGAACGCCTTCACCCTCAGCGCCGATGGGGCGTGGCTGCTGACCCACCCCGACCTGAGCGTCAAGGCCGACACCGCCGAGTTCGCGATCAACATGTCCAATCAGCGCCATTGGGCGGCGCCGACGCGCCGCTATATCGACGGCTGCCTGCAGGGCAAGGACGGGCCGCGGGGCAAGAACTTCAACATGCGCTGGATCGCCTCGATGGTGGCCGACGTCCACCGCATCATGATGCGCGGCGGCGTCTTCATGTATCCCTGGGACGCTCGCGAACCTGGCAAGCCTGGCAAGCTGCGCCTGATGTACGAGGCCAATCCGATGGGCCTGGTCGTCGAGCGGGCCGGGGGCAAGGCCACGGACGGCGTGGAGCGCATCCTCGACATCCAGCCGACCAAGTTGCACCAGCGCGTGCCGGTGGTTCTGGGTTCGGCCAACGAGGTCGAGGCCGTGCGGTCGGAAATGCTCCGGGGCTGAAAGCGTCCGAGACTGTCGTAGCGGCGGCGCATGGAGCGAATCCGCATGACCGGATACTCTGCCGCCATGGCCGCCGACGGTGTCACCAATTTCGTTCCCAGCGCCTTTCTCGGCGTCGAACGCTCGCTGAGCGGCCGGGCCTGGCGCGAACGGTTCGCCGATCCCATCGTCGTGCGCGAGATCCAGCAGCGCCACGGCCTGATCGAGCCCCTGGCGCGCGCCCTGGCTTCGCGCGGCGTGTCGCTGGAACAGGCCGAGCACTATCTGCGCCCGACCCTGAAGGCGCTGTTTCCTGATCCGTCCAGCTTCACCGACATGGACCGGGCCGCCGAAATCCTGATCGACGCGCTGGAGCGGGGAAGGCCGACGATGGTCTTCGCCGACTACGACGTCGACGGGGCCACTAGCGCCGCCCAGCTGGTTCGCTGGTTCCGGCACATGGGCGTCGAGTTGCCGATCTACATTCCCGATCGCCTGACGGAGGGCTACGGCCCCAGCCCCGCCGCGTTCCGCAAGATCCGTGAGGGCGGGGCCGAGCTGGTCGTCACCCTGGACTGCGGCGCGGCGGCCTACGACGCGATCTCTAGCGCCGCCGAGATCGGCCTGGAGGTCGTGGTCATCGACCATCACCTGATGCGTGAGGATCCGCCCGCCGCCGCGGCCGTGGTCAATCCGAACCGCCCCGGTTGCCAGAGCGGGCAGGGGGTCTTGGCCGCCGCCGGCGTCACTTTCGTATTGCTGGCCGCCCTGAACCGCGAGGCGCGCAAGCGCGGCCTGTTCACCGAGGATCGCCCGCAGCCGGATCCCCGCCAATGGCTGGACCTGGTGGCCTTGGGCGAGGTCTGCGACGTCACTCAGCTGGTCGGCTTCAATCGCGCCCTGACGACTCTGGGTTTGCGCACCATGGGCGCCTGGGCCAATCCAGGCCTCAAGGCGCTGTTCGAGGTGGGCAAGGGCTCGGGTGATCCGTCCGTGTTCCACGCCGGATTTATCCTGGGGCCCAGGATCAACGCCGGCGGCCGCATCGGGCGCTCGGATCTCGGCGCGCGGCTGCTGTCGACCGACGACCCGCTGGAGGCTCGGGCGCTGGCCGAGGAGCTGGACGGCCTCAACACTGAGCGTAAGGCCGTTGAGGCCGCCGTGGTCGAGGAGGCCGCGGCCATGCTCGAGCGCGGCAATTTCAATCCCGACGCACCTGTGATCGTCGTCGCCGGCGACGATTGGCATCCGGGCGTGATCGGGATCGTCGCCGGCCGCCTGCGCGAACGCTACCGCAAGCCCGTGGTGGTCATCGGCGTCGACCGCGCGGCCAATGTCGGCAAGGGCTCTGGCCGTTCGCAGCCCGGCGTCAACCTGGGCCGCGCGATCCAGGCCGCGTTCGAGGCCGGTTTGCTGATGGCGGGGGGCGGGCACGCCATGGCGGCCGGACTGTCGATCCGTCCTGAGATGATCCCAGAGTTTCGGGCCTTTCTCGAGGAACGCTTGGCGGGCGAGATGGAGGCGGCGGGGGATGAAGTCGTCGAGATCGACGTCCTGCTCCAGCCACGCGCGGCCAGCCGCGCCCTGCACGATGACTTCCAGCGCCTCGCGCCGTTCGGCCCTGGCAATCCCGAGCCGATGTTCGCCCTGACCCAGGTTCGGCCCGACCGGGTCTCGGCCTTGAAGGGCGGCCACGTGCGTCTGGACCTCGTGGGCCCCACGGGCGACAGGATCAAGGCCATCAGTTGGCGTAGCGCCGAGACGCCGCTCGGCCAGCGACTGCTGGCGGGGGGAAGCGCCTTGGACGTCGTGGGCAAGTTGAAGCCCGACGACTATATGGGCCGCAACGGCGTCCAGCTGGAGATCGAGGACGCCCACGACCCCAGGGCGCGCTACACGTCCTAGGCTTTTGAAGGCTCAGGCCTAGGGGGCGGCGACACGCGCCTCCGTGGGGCTCGGTCGAGGATGTGGACGGACCGAAAAAATGCTTTCCGGCGGGTTGCGCGCCCCAAACGGCGCGGCTATACACCCGCTTCCTCGCGGGGCCGTGGTCCCTTCGTCTATCGGTTAGGACGCCAGATTTTCAATCTGGAGAGAGGGGTTCGACTCCCCTAGGGACTGCCACCCGCGAGGCCATATCCCGACGATGTTCCGCCCTGGCGGTGACGTGGTCCCTTCGTCTATCGGTTAGGACGCCAGATTTTCAATCTGGAGAGAGGGGTTCGACTCCCCTAGGGACTGCCATTCCCGGCTGTATTTCAGAATTGTTTCCGGATTGTGCCTGCGGCGAAATGTCGCGGATGGCCTTTGCGCGCCGCTTTGACGCGATTTCGTCATTGACGGTTCTCGCCACGCGAGAACACTGTTCTCGAAGTGCTCGCTCCGATGGGCTGATTGGGCGAGCCAGAGGGGTGGGATGTCTGGTTATGATTTCGAGGACGCTGCCGCGCACGAAGAGTTCGTGCGCATCAGCGGAAAGGTGAAGTGGTTCGACGCCGGCAAGGGCTATGGGTTCATCGTACCCGATGATCCCGGGCAGACCGGGCTGAAGGACGTGCTTCTTCATGTGACGTCGCTGCGCAATTGCGGCCGCGAGACGGCCATGGAAGGCGCGGTGATCGTCTGCGACGTGGTGCGCAGGCCCAAGGGGTGGCAGGTCAGCGAGGTCGTCAATCTCGACGAGAGCTCGGCGCCCGCGCCGATCGAGCGGCAGAGGCGAACCTTCGCCGACGGTCCTCCGCGGCGAGACAGCCTGGGCGGCAATGGTCACGGACGCGGCGCTCTGACGCCCGAGGGGCCGGCCGAACACGCCAAGGTCAAATGGTTCAACCGGACCAAGGGCTATGGCTTCGTGATCCGCGACGCCGAACCGGGCGATATCTTCGTGCATATCGAGACGCTCCGGCGCGGCGGTCTGGAAGATCTTCAGCCCGGCGACGATGTGCTGGTGAGGTTCGCCCGAGGCCCAAAGGGGTTGGTGGTCGCGGAAATCACCGCGGGCCAGGCCTGATTTTCGCCGCCTGGAGCCTTTCTATACCTGGAGCGCGTTCAGGCGACGAAACCGCGTTCTCGTTCGTCCGACGCGCTCTAGGCTTTAGAGCTCGTCTTATGAACTTGGCTCCGAACGAGGTGCGCGTGACACGACGAATGATCGACAGGCGAGCGCTGTTCGCTGGCGCAGGCTTGGCGTTCCAGGGGGCGTTCGGGAGCGGCGCGGCCCTGGCCGCGCCGGGGCTTGAGCCGGTCGAGGTGGTCACCAGTCGCGGCCGCGCGCGCTTCCAGGTCGAGATCGCCGCCACTCGGGCCGAGCAGGCCAAGGGGCTGATGTTCCGAAAGTCGCTGGCGCCCGATCGTGGGATGCTCTTCATCTACAAGCGGCCCCAGCCGGCCGCCTATTGGATGAAGAACACCTTGATTCCGCTGGACATCATCTTCATCCAGCCGGACGGGCGGATCCTGTCGATCGTGCGTAACGCCAGACCGCATGACGAGACGCCGTTGGGGGCAGGGGGGCTGGTGCTGGGCGTGCTGGAAATCGCCGGCGGACGGGCCGCGCAACTGGGAATCCTGCCCGGAGATCGCGTCCTGCACAGGATCTTCCCCAAGGGTTGAGGCGACCATCGTTGATCCGCGGGCAGAACCCCTGTAGAGCAGCCGCCTGCCGGTGTTTCGGAGCGTAGCGCAGTCTGGTAGCGCGCCTGGTTTGGGACCAGGATGTCGCAGGTTCAAATCCTGCCGCTCCGACCATCGGCAAGTACTTTGGGAGAGGTCCATGCTGGCCCGCATCTATCGCCCCGCCAAGAACGCCATGCAGTCCGGCAAGGCCAAGACCAAGGACTGGGTGCTGGAGTTCGAGCCCGCCTCGGCCCGCAAGTCCGATCCGTTGATGGGCTGGACCCAGTCCAGCGACATGAACGGTCAGATTCGCCTGACCTTCGAGACGCGCGACGAGGCCGTGGCCTACGCCCAGCGCCACGAGATCCCGTTCCAGTTGTTCGAGCCCAAGACTCCCAAGCGGATCATCAAGGCTTACGCCGACAATTTCGCGGCCAACCGCAAGCAGCCCTGGACCCACTAGCGGTCTCGCCTCAGACTTGGCACTTCGCGCCCTTAGCTCAGCTGGATAGAGCACTCGCCTTCTAAGCGAGCGGTCGCTGGTTCGAATCCAGCAGGGCGCGCCACCGCCGTTTCTGCGCTACAGTACGATCCAGCACGCTGGGACCGCCAAACATACGCTTGAAAATCTGGGAAAATCGTACAACCGGCGGCGCTTTTCGGGCGCCCCGCAGGAGCGGAGCTTGGGCGGCGCCTTCGCCAGCCGTTACGTTGCGGAAATTCTCCTGGCCGAGGCGTTGT
>NZ_DATFAV010000292.1:0-4384 GCF_035254145.1 Caulobacter sp.
ACCAGCATCCGGCACTGGAAATATTCCAGCCGGGTCATCCACAAGCGGCAGTCGAACTTGCGGGTCATCCAGCCCGCCAAACCGATGTGGTCGGGGTGCAGGTGGGTGACGATCACCCGGGTGACAGGTTTGCCGCCCAAGGCGCCGGCGAATGCCGCCCGCCAGGCCTGGCTGGTCTCGCGGGTCTGGACGCCGGTGTCGACGATCGCCCAGCCCTCGCCATCGGCGATGGCCCAGACGTTGATGAACTGCAGCGAGCCGCCCAAGGGCATCCGCAGCCACAGGACGCCCGGCGCGACCTCGACCGCCTCGCCCGAGCCCTGCTCAGGAGCGGTCTCGAACGGATAGACCAGCCGGCCGACCTTGCGCGGCTCCTGATCCTCGGCAGTCGCATCCTCTTCGAAACCGTCCCGCGTCATGTCCCCTCCCGCGCCGTTCGTCCGGCGATTGTTCCTTGTCCGACCCATTTTTTGCCCCCAGGGGCCAGTCATGATCATGCCCAGGTCGGACGGCATCTTGACCCCTCATACAAGCGCGCGCTTATGTCCGCGCGAGGAATCCACCCAGGAGATGTTTCCCATGAGGCCTTTCGCGATCGGCCTGACGGCCGCCCTCGCGGTCGCCATTCTCGTTCCGGCCGCCGTCATTTCGGCGCCGAAGGAGCAGAAGGGCAAGCCCGCCATCGACGCCAAGGCGCGCGAGACGGGCATGAAGGAAGCCCCGGCCCTGATCCAGGCCAGCGGCGCCGGCTGCACGGTTTCGGACGCCCGCTTCATCGGCGAGGAGAAGAAAGCCGGCTCCAAGTACTACGAAGTCGCCTGTAACGAGGGCATGGGCTTCGCGGTCATCGGCAAGAAGGACGCCGCGCCCCAGCTCTATAGCTGCCTGGAATCGAGCCAGCCCGGTCCGGACGGCAAGGTCGGCGGCCTGGCCTGCATCCTGCCGGGCAACGAGAACCCGGGCGCGGGCCTGGCCCCCTACGTCAAGAAGGGCGGCGTGAACTGCGATATCGAGAACACCCGCGCCATCGGCTCGGGCGCCAAGAACTCGTACTTCGAAGTCGCCTGTAAGGGCGGCGCCGGCTACATCGTCCAGACCGTCTCGCCGATGAACATCAACGGCGACGTCGCGGTGAACAGCTGCCTGCTCTACGAGGAAGGCGGCAATGTCAGCTGCAAGCTGACCAACCGTCAGACCCAGCTGAACGTGGTCGACACCCTGAACGGTTCGGCCGGTACGAACTGCGCGATCAAGGACAAGCGCTACGTCCTCAGCACCAAGACCGACAATTACTTCGAGGTCTCGTGCCAGGACGGCAAGGGCTACATGTATCAGCAGACCGCGGCCAGCGGCGCCTTAGCCCGCGCCATCCCGTGCGCCCAGGCCGGCTTCGTCGGCGGCGGCTGCACAATGACCGACGCGGTCGCGGCCCAGACCGAGCAGGCCGGCTTCTACAGCAAGCTCGCCGCCAAGGCCGGCTTCCCCTGCGATGTCGAGAAGTACGGCATGCTGCCGACGAACGATCCGAAGAAGGAAATCGTCGAGCTGAAGTGCAAGAACAGCGACGTCGGCGGCATCGCCGTGTTCACCGCCACCGACGGCAAGGTCTATGACTGCCTCACGGCGGAAATGAACGGCTTCCGCTGCTCCTTCACCAAGAAGGACACGCAGTACGCCCGCCTGACCAAGGACCTGGTCGGCTTCAACAAGGCCTCCTGCCAGGTGTCGGACGCCCGCATCATCGGCAACACCGATACGGAAGGCTTCGTCGAGGTCGCCTGCTCGGACGGCCTGCCGGGCTGGGTGCTGGGCTATCCGATCGGTGTCAGCAAGCCGGCGGCCAAGGAGTTCCTCTCCTGCGCCCAGGCCAAGGGCATCGGCGGCGGCTGCAAGCTGCCGACCAACAAGGGCAAGGGCTGATCCGTCAGCCTGACGCCTGAAGAAGAGAGGCCCGCCGGGAGCGATCCCGGCGGGCTTTTTTCTTATCCCATCGCCGCTTCGATCAGCTTCGGTCCCGGCGCGGCCATGGCCCGGGCGAAGGCGGCGTCGAAGGCCTCGGCCGTCTCGGCGCGCTCGGCGCTCATGCCCATGCCCTGGGCGATCGCCACCCAGTCCATGCGCGGGTCGCCAAGATCCAGCAGCTTCGAGGCCGCCGGCCCTGGATTGCCCGCCCCGGTGCGGCCAAGCTCGATCCCAAGGATCCGATAGGCGTGGTTGGCGAAGACCACGACGGTGACGTCCAGCTTCTCGCGCACGATCGTCCAGAGCCCTTGGACCGTGTACATGCCCGCCCCGTCGCCGGTCAGGCACAGGACCTTGCGCTCCGGGCAGGCCACCGCCGCCCCGATCGCCAGCGGAATGCCCTGGCCGATCGCCCCGCCGGTCAGGGACAGCCAGTCGTGAGCTCGCGCCGCCCGGGTCTGGGTGAAGATCGGCAGGCCCGCGGTCACCGCGTCGTCCGAGATCACCGCGTCCGTCGGCATATGGCGGGCCACCGAGGCGCCGATGGCCCAGGCGTCCAGGCGGCCTTCCGGCGCGGACGGCGGCGCGTGGGCCTCGACCGGGCCGGCCGCCGGCGCGCCGACCGCGTCGGCCAGGGCCGACAGCGCCGCCGCCGCGTCGACCTCGCGGCCGCACAGGGTCTCGACCGAGCAGCCCTCGGGCGTCAGCACGCTGGGCCGGTCGGGATAGGCGAAGAAGGCCACCGGCCGCTGGCTCGAGACCAGCACCATCAGGTCGACGCCGTCGAGGTCCTTCAGCGCCTGCTCGGCGAAATAGGGCAGCTTGTCGGGACGGAAACGGCCCGCGCCCCGCGCCTGGCGGGCGGTGAAGGTGTCGGTCAGCACCCGCACGCCATGCGCCGCGAGCCGACCGGCCGCCGCCAGGGCCGCTTCGCCGCAAGCGCCGGATCCCAGCAGAAGCACCGGCTTCTTGGCGAAGCCCAGCGCCTTGGCCACGGCCTCGATGGCGGCGGGGTCGGGCGCGGCGAAGGCCGGCGGCGTCACCACCGGTCCGTGGACGGTCGCCTCGTTCCAGGCCGCGTCGGCCGGCAGGATCAGGCAGGCGTTGCCGCCCGGCGTCCCGTAGCTGGCGACGATGGCCTCGGCGGCCAGCGGCCCGACGCTGTCGGCGCTCTCGGCCGACTTGACCCACAGCGAATTGGGCGCGGCGAGCGCGGCGATGTCGCTGTTGAGCGGCGCATCGAAGCCGCGGTGATAGGTGGCGTGGTCGCCAATCACGTTTACGATCGGGGTGTACGCCCTCCGGGCGTTGTGCAGGTTGGCCGCGCCGTTGGCGTAGCCGGGCCCCAAGTGCAGCAGGGTGCAGGCCGGCTTGCCCGCCATGCGGCCGTAGCCGTCGGCCGCGCCGGTGGCCACGCCTTCGAAGAGGCAGAGCACCGAGCGCATGCGCGGCTCGCGGTCCAGGGCCGAGACGAACTGCATCTCGCTGGTGCCGGGATTGGCGAAACAGGCGGTGACGCCGTTGTCGGCCAGGGTGGTGATCAGGGCGTCCGCGCCGTTCATGGTCTTCTCCGTACCGTCGCCCATCCTTCCGACATTTCGGCGAAGTCGCGCAACAGGATTGCGCTCTCGGCGGCCCGCGTCGCAGTGTGTGGCGTGAGCATCGCCTTCAGGGCGGGCCGAATCCTTGGGGGGAAAGAGCATGACGCAAGCCGGCGCGGCCGCGCGTTTCGATGTGAGCAAATGGGCGCTGATCGCCTCGGCGATCGCGGGGGTCAGCTATATCGCGAGCTGGAACCTGCAGCTTCCCATGGCCGCCGAGACGACCTGGAAGGGCGCGGGTGTCGGTCTGCTGGCGGTCTACGCCGCCTTGAAGGCCCGTTCGGCCGACGGCTGGCTGCTCGTGGCGGTGATGGTGCTGGGGACCCTGGGCGACGTGCTGCTGGTGACCTCGGGCCTGACGATCGGCGCCCTGGCCTTCCTGGCGGGCCACGTGACGGCGATCGTTCTCTACGCGCGCAATCGGCGGAGAACCTCGCCCCTCGTCTTCCTGGGGGCGACCGCCCTGATCCCGGTGGTCACGGGGATCGCCTTCCACCTGCCGGCCGACAGGGCCGGCGCGCCGGGGATCGCGCTCTACAGCCTGGGCCTGTCGACCATGGCGGCCTCGGCCTTGCTGAGCCGCTTTCCACGCGGCCAGGTCGGGCTGGGCGCTCTGATGTTCGCGGTCTCGGACCTTCTGATCTTCGCCCGAGGCGGCCTGCTGCCGGCGACCTTCGCCACCGGCCTGGCGGTCTGGGGGCTGTATTACCTGGGTCAGCTGCTGATCTGCGTCGGCGTGGCGCGCACGCTCTCCACCGCTCATCCCCGCGAAAGCGGGGACCCAGGCTGAGACGACAGGAGGAGCGCCGGCAACGTCGCCT
>NZ_DATFAV010000293.1:0-15441 GCF_035254145.1 Caulobacter sp.
CGGCGCGGGCCCCGCCCTCTCCCGTAGGGAGAGGGATTTTTACTCCGCCACCGGTCCGCTCGAGTCCCGGACGATCAGCGTATGAGGGTGCATCAGCTGCCTCGGCTCGCCGCCGCCGTCGCGGTGGCGGCGGATCTCCTCCAGCACCAGGTCAACGGCGGCGCGGGCCATGGCGGCGATCGGCTGGTGGACGGTGGTCAGGGGCGGCCAGATGTTGTCGGCGATCGAGGTGTCGTCGAAACCGACGATCGAGACGTCGCCCGGCACGTCCAGCCCCAGGCGATGGGCGACGCCGGCTGCGGCGGCGGCCATGTCGTCGTTGGCCGCGAAGATCGCCGTGGGGCGCGGCTCGACGGCCAGCAGGCGCTCGGCCGCGTCCAGGCCCGAGCGATAGGTGAAGTAGCCCTGCTCGACCCGGATGTCCTCCTGCGGGATCCCGGCCGCCTTCAGGGCGGACATGAAGCCGTCCAACCGCTGCTGGCTGACGGTCTGGTTCGGGTGGCCCTTGATGAAGCCGAAGCGCCTGTGGCCCAGGCCCAAGAGGTGCTGGGTCAACTCGAGGGCGGCGGCCTCGTTGTCGATGCGGATGGTGGCCATGTCGGCGCTGGCCATGCCGGGGGCGACGGCCACGGCGGCCGCGCCTGCGGCCTTCACCTCGGCCAGGACCTGGGGCGACTCGCAGAGCGGCGGCGGCAGGATCAGGCCGTCGACGCCGGTCTTCAGCAACCGGGCCAGGGTGGCGCCGGCCAGCTCGGGCTCGGCGCACTTCTCGATGACGATCTGCGAGCCGGTGCGGCTGCTCTCGTCCAGGGCGCCGACCAGAAACTCCGACAGATAGCCGGTCGAGGGGTTGTCGTAGAGCAGGCCGATGCGGAACGGGGCGCTGCCGGCCAGGCTGCGGGCGGCGGGGTTGGGCGCGTAGTTGAGGTCGGCGATGGCCTTCTCGACCAGGGCGCGCGTCTCTTCCTTGACGGTGCTCTCGCGATTGATGACGCGCGAAACGGTCATCGGCGAGACGCCGGCCCGGGCGGCCACGTCGCGGATGGTGGCGCTCTGGGTCGTACGACGACGCTGGCGCTCAACAGGTTGGCTCATTCTTCTTCCGTCCCTTTGCGGGCGGGACACTAGACCGCTTTGGGCGCAGCTTGGAAGACCGGCGAAGGTCGAGGTTCTCCCCGCGCCGCCGGGGGACTGCTATGCAGCGTTCATGACCTCTCTTGGCGCGATCATCCTGTGCGGCGGCGCCTCCCGGCGGATGGGACGCGACAAGGCGCTGCTGGACTGGGACGGCCGGCGGGCGGTGGATCGCGTCGCGGCGCTGGCGCGCGCCGTCGGCGCTGGAGCGCTCGTCACGGCCGGAGCTGACCTGGGTCTGCCCTGGGCGCCCGACGACGAGGCCGGCGGGGGGCCGGTCGGCGGCGTGCTGGCCGGGGCGAGGGCGCTCGGTACGGCGCGCCTGCTGGTCCTGGCCGTCGACGCGCCGACGGTGACGGCGGACGATCTCGCGCCGCTGTTGGCGGACGGCGGCTTCTACGACGGCTTGCCCGTGCCGATGGTGGTGGAGACGGCGGCGCTGCCGGCCGAGGCCGAAGCGGGCTGGCCGCTGCGGCGGCTGGTCGAGCGGGCGGGGCTGACGGCCCTGCCGGTTCCGGAGGGCGCGCTGGCGCGGCTGCGCGGGGCCAATACGCCGGAGGAGTTTCGGGCCCTGGTTCAACACTCCAAATAGCGCGTCATCCCGGATCGGCCTGCGGCCGTCCGGGATGACGAGAGTTGTTGTAGGTTGAAGCGCTCAGTACACGTCCCGCCGATACCGCCCCTCGTCGGTCAACCGCTCGACGGTCTCCGCGCCCAGCACCTCGACCAGGGCGGCGTGGACGTCGCGCGACATGCCTTCCAGCGATCCGCAGACATAGATCGCCGCGCCGTCCGCCACCCACTGGCGCAGGTCGTCGGCCGCGGCGCGCAGGCGGTGCTGCACATAGACGCGCTCGGCTTGGTCGCGAGAGAAGGCCAGGTCCAGGCGCTCCAGCACGCCCGACGCCTTCCAGCCCTCGATCTCGTCGCCCAGGAAATAGTCGTGGGCGGCCGTGCGCTCGCCGTACACCAGCCAGTTGCGGACCGCGCCGGCGGCGATACGGGCCTTGATGTGGGCGCGCAGGCCGGCCAGGCCCGTGCCCGCGCCGATCAGGATCATCGGCCGCGCCGGATCGGGGCCGTGGAAGCTGCGATTGGTCCGCGCCCGGGCGTCGATCGGTCCGCCGATCTCGGCGTAACGGCACAGCCAGCCCGAGCCCAGGCCGGGCCGGCCCTCGGCGTCCAGCATCAGCCGGACGATCAGCTCCACCCCGCCGTCGGACGGCAGGGAGGCGATCGAATACTCCCGGTGCGGCAGAGGCGTTAGGCGCGCGGCGATCGCCGAGGCGGAAAGACCCCGCAGGGCCTCGACCGCCGCCGGCTCGCGCGGCAGGCGCAGGCCGGACAGGGTTTCGGCCGCCTCGGCGGGCAGACCAAGCGCCGCCCCCAGCGCCGCCACCTCGGCGGGGGCGTTGCGGGGACCGATCTCCAGGATGTCGCCGGCCTGCCAGGTCGCGCTGTCGGCGGGAACCAGACGCACGCGCCAGGCCTCGCCGCCGGGACTGCCCGGGTTCAGCAACTGGCGCTCGGTCAGGATCCAGCAGCCATAGGCGGGGCGGCTCCAGTCGGGCGCGTGGCTGACGCCGGTCAGGACAGTGAGTTTGCCTTGCCAGTGGCGCAGGGCGGCCGGATCGCCGTCGTCGACCTCGACGCGGTCGAACAGCGGCTGGGCGCCGCCGTGGGCCAGCCAGGCGTCCAGCGTCCGGCCAAAGGCGCAGACATGAGCGTAGGAAGAGTCGCCCAGGGCCAGGACGCCGTAGCGCAGGCCCGACAGGTCGACGCCGTCCTTCATCACGTCGCGGATGAAGGCGCGGGCGGAGTCAGGCGCGTCGCCCTCGCCGGTGGTGCTGACCACGAAGAGGGCGGGTCCCGTCAGGTCGGCGGCGGTCACGGCCGACAGCTCGCGCAGGGCCACCGGGACGCCCGCTCCGGACAGAGCCTCGGCGGTGGCGCTGGCCAGCTCTTCGGCGAAGCCGGTCTGGCTGGCGTAGGCGACGAGGACGGGCTCGCCCGCGCCTTGCGACAGGGCCTCGGCGGCGCGGCGCGCGACGCGGCGGCGCCAGGTCTCGCGCAGGGCGATCCCGCCGCAGAACAGGGCGTAGCCGCCGGCCACCGCGCCGGCGGCGAGCAGGCGACGAATCTCGGGCGAAAAGGCGGAAAGGTCGGGCATCAGTCCAGCATCGCCCGCAGGGCCGGCGACAGGCGCTCCTCCAGGCCGCCCGAGGCGTCGCGGCTGACGATCAGGGCCGGGAGGTCGTGGCGGACGGCGAAGGCCAGGGCCGGCTCGGGCGCCATGACGGTGAGAGCCGTGGCCAAGGCGTCGGCGCTCATGCAGTCCTTGGCCAGTACGGTCACGCTGACGGTCGCGTGGCTCACGGGCGCGCCGGTGGCGGGATCCAGGGTGTGGGCGTAGCGCCGGCCGTCATGCTCGAAGAACCGGCGGTAGTCTCCGGACGTGGCGACGGCCAGGTCGTGCAGGGCGACGATGGTCTTCTCGGCGTCGTTGGCTGTCGGAGGCCGCTCCAGCTCGACCCACCAGGGCTGGCCATCGGGCTTGGCGCCGGTCCCGCGCAATTCGCCACCGACCTCGACGAGGTAGCTCTTCACCCCGGCGCGATCCAGGGCGTCGGCGGCCTGGTCGACGCCGAAGCCCTTGGCGATCCCGTTGAGGTCGAGGCGCAGGCCGCCGGGCTGGAACAGGGCCTCGCCGTCCAGCGACAGGCGCTTCCAGCCGCCGATGTCGCGCAGCGAGGCGATGGCGTCCGGTTTCGGCGGCGCGCCGGCAAAGGGGCGGGGGCCAAAGCCCCAGAGGTCCGTCAGGGCGCCAAGAGTGGGGTCAAACGCGCCGTCGCTGGCCTCGGCGACCTCGATCGCGCGGCGCAGGACGGCGATGGTCGCGGCGGGCAAGCGAACCCAGCTCCCCGCCGGCGCGCGGTTGTAACGCGACAGGTCGGACAGCGGCTCCCACGGGCTCATCTCGGAGACGACCGCGTCGAGGGCGCGCTGGACCATGGCTTCGAGCGCGGCGAGGTCGGTGGTGGCCGGCAGCACCGCCTTGGCCGACCAGGTCGTGCCCATGGTCCCTCCGCCGAACGCGCGCACGCTCCCGCCCAGGGGGCGGGCGGGGGGCGTGGTCAGGGGCGGGACGAGGACGCGGGACATGGCTCTGACAGGAAAGGTCGTGTCCGCCTCAAAGATGGACGAACAGGATGACGAGGATGATCGGCGCGGCCAGGCCCAGCCCGACCAGCGGCCAGGTCATGGGGCGGGCGCGGGCGTGGAACTGCAGCAGGATCAGGCCCGTGACCGTGAAGACCACGCAGGCGGCGGCGAAGATGTCGATGAACCAGCCCCAGGCCTTGCCGGAATTGCGTCCCTTGTGCAGGTCGTTGAGCAGGGAGACGACCCCACGCGTGGTCTTTTCGTGCTCGATCGCGCCGGTCTGGCGGTCGATCGACAGCCAGGCGTCGCCGCCCGGACGGGCCAGGGCGACATAGACCTCCTCCGGCGACCACTCGCCCTCGCGGCCTGCGACATCGGCGCCGACGGCCCTGTCCAGGAACGGCTCCAGCGGAACGGGCAGGGGGCGCTTGCCCTCCTCGGGCCCCTTGGCCAGCACGGCCAGCAGGTCCGGGGGCAGGGTGGCCTTGCGGCTGACGACCTTCGGCTCGGCCTCGATCTGGCTCGCGTGGTTCAAGGTGATCCCGGTGATCGCGAACAGCAGCATGCCGACCAGCGACACGGCGGCGCTGATCCAGTGCCACTGGTGCAACTGCTTCAGCCAGAAGGAGCGGCGGTGCTGATCGGCGGCGGACTTCACGGTGGCGCAGGAACCTCGGCGACGGACGCTCGTCCTTACTTGAGAACGAATTGCAAATTCAAGCGGGAAGGTAAGGCCCGAGCTTGAGCGGCGCGTTTTCCATCACGCGCGCACGTGTCATGGGCGTGTCCGATTATTGCCGCCTTATTGCGGAGGCGAGGTCGCGCCACGGGCCAGGGCGCCCAAAAGCGTGCTGGTCGCCACCGGCTTGCGCAGCACCGGGCCGCCGTCGACGTCCGGTTCCTGGTAGCCTGTCAGATAGACGAACGGAATGCGCCTGTGGCTGAGCAGCCGGGCGACCGGCGTGATCACCCGCCCGCCCAGATTGATGTCCAGCAAGGCGCGGTCGATCGGCTGGATCTCCAGCAGGGCCATGGCCTCCTCGATGGTGCCGGCCGGACCCACCACCCGCGCGCCGGCGGCCGTCAGCACGCGGCTGAGCTCCATGGCGACCAGGGCCTCGTCCTCGACCACCAGCACCCGCTGGCCGCGGAGGGCGGGGCTTTCCTCGATCGGAAGGCCGGGGCGATAGGCCGGGGTGCTTTCGGCCGCCCGGGCCTGGGCGCCGGTCGGAATGTCGAGCCTGGCCTCCAGCCCCTCGGCGCGCCAGTCCAGGCTGACCCGGGCGCCGGCCTGCTTGATCGCGCTTTCAATCAGGGTCGAGCCGAATCCGTGCCGCCGAGGAGGCGCGACCGGCGCGCCGGCGCTCTCCCGCCAGATCAGGGTCAGTGCTCCGCCGGGGCCCCAGGCCCATGAGACGTTCAGCCGGCCTTCCGGCCGCGCCAGGGCGCCGTATTTGCTGGCGTTGGTGGCCAGTTCGTGGATGACCAGGGCCAGAGACTGGGCGGCCTGGGCGTCGATCAGCACCGGCGGGCCGGCGATGGCCACCTGCTCGCTCTCGCCGCCATAGGGGGCGAGCTCCAGCCGGAGCAGGTCGTGCAGGTCGACGCCGGTCCAGCGCGCCGTCGACAGCAGGCTGTGAGCGCGGGCCAGCGAGCCGATGCGGCCGGACAGGGCCTGGACGTACTGCTCCTTGCTCTCGAACGGCGTCAACTGGGCCAGGGACTGGACCACGGCCAGCACGTTCTTGGCCCGATGGTCGACCTCGCGGATAAGCAGGCGTTCGGCCTCCTCGGCCCGCCGCACGGCCTGGTCGGAAAGCGCGCGGGCGCTGGCCGTCCAGATCAGCTCGGCGACGTCGGCGACGAAGGCCGCCTCGTCCGGCGCGAAGACGCGCGGCTGGTCGTGGCACACGAACACATAGGCCGACAGCTGACCGGATTTGATCAGCGAAATCGTCAGGAAGGACCGCACCCCGATGGCGGCGAAGGCTTCCAGCGCCTCCGGATCGTTGGTGCGCGGATCCAGGGCGACGTCGCTGATCGAGATGACGCGTCCGGCGTGCATGTCCGCGCTCATCGTCGGGCCGAAGTCCTCGAGCCGGAAGGTCCGGCGCCGCATGGGGATCACGCCGGACTCGTCGCGCCCGTCGTCGGCGACCACCAGGGCCACGTCGGGAACGTCGCTCATTTCGGCGTAGCCGGCGCGGGCGACGCCCAACTGCTCGGTCAACATCCGGGCGGCGGTCTGGGCGATGGCGGTCAGGTCGCCTTCGTCCCGCAGCTTCTGGCCCAGGTCCAGCAGCGCCGCGCGCCGCCGCTCGCCGGCCAGGGTGCGCGCCAGCTCGGCTTCCGCCCTCTTGCGGTCCGAGATGTCGGTGACCAGGACGTAGTAGCCTGGGATGTCGCCGTTGCGGCCGACATGGGGAACGTAGCGCGCCTCGACGTGGCGGACGCCCGCGTCGCCGTAGTCGATCTCGCCCTCGAAGGTCAGGGTCTCGCCGTCCAGGGCGCGGGCCACGTGGTGGCGCAGGCGCTCATAGGCGGCCGGGCCCAGCACCTCGGCCAGGGTCTTGCCCTCGATCTGCGAGCGGTCGACGCCAAACCACTGCTCGTAGGCGCGATTGACGAACCGATAGCGCTCTTCGCGATCGACGTAGCTGATCAGGATCGGCACCGCGTCGGCCATGGCGCTGGAGAAGACAGCGCGGCGGCCGGTCGGCGGGTCGGTCGGCAGGGCTTGGTCGTCTCGAGACATGGCGACGCGCGCTCAACCCCACGGGATGACAAGCCTCACCGTGACACGGGCCGCAGACTTTCGGAGTGAGGCAAACGGTCGCAGCGTCAACCTTCGGGCGAGCGGCGGAAGGTCGTGACCAACACGTCGCGCACGGCCGGCTGGGCCGGATCGCGCGGGCGGATCGGGGTGACGCCGTGCAGGACGCGATGATCGTCCACGCAGACCGCGTCGCCCGGCGCGAACAGGGTGAACGAGCCGAGGCCGGTTCCGTCCGGCGCGTAGATATCGGTGACGCCGCTGTCGACGTTGCGGCGGTCGACCAGCATGACGATGACCCAGTCGACGCCGTCGCGGTGCGCGCCTTCCGGCGTCGGCTGGCCGGCCTTGTCGGCGGTGGCCTCGATGCGGAACTGGTGCAGCTCCACGTGCCAGGCGATAGGCGGATCGGCGGTGATCGAATGGAAGAGATCAAGACCCGCCCGGATGACCCCGCGCGTCACCGGATGGTCGGCGATCTCGGGCGTCACCGGCTCGAACCAGCGCTGCACGCCGCCGTTCAGGGGGTTGTAGTCGCGGCTCTGCCAGTGGGGCTGGTGGGGCTTGCGCGTGAGAACGCCCGGCGCGGCCGAGAAGGCGGCGAACCGTCGCCGGCGATAGCGCCCGCCGTCGGCCATGAAGCCGTCCAGCGGCAGGTCGTTCCAGCTGTCGGCGAAGGCCTTCCAGCCGGCGGCGGCCTCGGCGCCCAGCAGGGCCAGGGTCTGGCTTGCCTCGAAGCGGACGAAACCGTCGGCGCTCAGCGTCTCGCGAGCGTTCACGCCACTGCGTCCGGCTTGAAGAAAAGGCCAAGCTTGAGGCTCTTGGCGATGCGTTCGGCCTTCTGGCCGACGATCGCGGCGCGCTCGGCGTCGAACAGGTCCACGCAAGTCTGGTGGAACAGGCTCAGCCACGGCGTGAACAGGCCTTCGGTCAATTCCGGGACGCCCTGGTGGACGACCATCGGCTGGCCCTTGTAGCGGCCGCTGGTGTTCAGCACCGACGACCAGAAGTCCTTTAGTGTCGAAAGGTGCGCCGGCCAGCCGTCCTCGCCGATCGCCTTCTCGAAGATCGGGCCCAGGCGGTGGTGGCGGCGGACGCGCGCATAGAAGGTATCGACCAGCAGATCGATCTCTTCGTCGGTGAAGAGCGGAGGGGGAACGGCCATGGCCGGAACATGGGCCGTCCGGGCGCGGGACTGAACCCCGGCGCGATCAAACTTGGCTTTCGATTGTTACTTAAGGGGGTTTCTATAATTCCTCCCCCGCGTCGCGAGGGAGGTGGTCCAGAGGGCCGGAGGGGGCTAGCTCGGCCTTCACGGCGCTTGCCCCCTCAGTCGCTCCGCGACAGCTCCCCCGCATCGCGGGGGAGCATCTGGGCTTAAGCCACCGTCAGCGTGGCCTTCTTCAGGTCCACCGAGTTCGGACCGGCCAGGATCGAGAAGTCGCCCGGCTCGACCACGCGCTTCATGTCCAGGTTCCACATCGAGAGGTCCGACGGCTTGATCTCGAAGGTCACCGTCGTCTTGGCGCCCGCCGCCAGGGTCACGCGCTTGAAGTGCTTCAGCTCCAGCACGGGACGGGTGACCGAGGCCGCTTCGTCGTGGATGTAGAGCTGGACGACCTCGTCGCCGGCCACCTTGCCGGTGTTGGTCACGTCGATCTCGACCTTGACGCTCTCGCCCTGGCCGATCGTGGTCTTGGCCAAGCGCGGGGCGCCGATGTCGAAGCTGGTGTACGACAGGCCGAAGCCGAACGGATAGAGCGGCTTGGTCTCGCCGCCCAGATAACCCCGGCGGGCCGTGGGCTTGCGGTTGTAGTAGATCGGCAGCTGGCCGACGTCGCGGGCGATGCTGACCGGCAGCTTGCCGCCCGGATTGGCGCGGCCGAACAGCACGTCGGCGGCGGCGTTGCCGGTTTCCTGGCCCAGGTACCAGCCCTCGATGATGGCGTCGGCGCGCTCCGCCAGCAGGTTGATCGACAGCGGGCGGCCGTTCAGCAGGAAGACAACGGTCGGCTTGCCCAGGTCGAAGATCGCCTTGGCCAGATCGTTCTGTTGGCCGACTAGGTCTAGGCTCTCGCGGTCGCCCAGGTGGTTGTCGGCCCAGGCCTCGCGGCTGGTCTGTTCGTTGTCGCCCAGCACCATGACCACGACGTCGGCCTTCTTGGCGACCTCGACGGCCTCGGCGATCAGCTTGGCGTTGACGGCCGGGTCGGTGAACTTGACCTCGTCCTGGGCCCAGATGCGCTGCTCGGTGATCCGAACGGCCTCGGCGTAGTCGAGGGCGAAGCCCTGGGCTTTCGCTTCGGCGGTCAGGCCCTCGTGGATCGAGACCACGTGGCGCGGAATGTCCGAATAGCCGCCGATCGGCGTGTCCTTGGCGTGCGTGCCCAGCAGGGCCAGGCGCTTGATCTTCTTGCCGTCCAGCGGCAGTACGCCCTTGTCGTTCTTGAGCAGCACGACGGCCTTGCGGGCGGCCTCCCGGGCCAGGGCCACGGCGTCCGGCGTCGCGGTCTTGGCGTCGGCGGTCTTCTCGTCGCAATAGGGGTTCTCGAACAGGCCGCCTTCGAACTTCATGGTCAGGACGCGCGCCACGGCGGCGTCGATTTCGAACTGCGGGATACGGCCGGCCTTCACCAGTTGCGGGATCAAGGCGTAGGCCTCGCCGTCGGGCAGCTCGACGTCGACGCCGGCGTGCATGGCCATAACGGCTGTCTCGCCCAGGTCCGTCGTCAGCTTGTGGCGGGCGATCAGCTCCTTGATCGCGAAATAGTCGCTCTGGATCGAGCCCTTGTAGCCCCACTCCTCGCGCAGGACCTTGGTCAGCAGCCAGCGGTTGGCGTGCGAGGGGACACCGTCGATCTCGTTGTACGACGGCATGACCGCGCGCACCGGCAGCTCGGTCACCGCGCGCTCGAACGGCGGGAAGAAGTTTTCGCGCAGGGTGCGCTCGGCGATCTGGGCCGGGCCGACGTTGGTGCCGTTCTCGGGCTGGCCGTGGCCGGTCATGTGCTTGAGGGTGACGAAGACCTTGTCCTTGGCCAGCGGCAGGGTGGTCCCTTGGAAACCGCGGATGGCGGCCAGGCCGATCTCGGCGCAGACGTGCGGGTCCTCGCCGTAGGTCTCCTCGATGCGGCCCCAGCGCGGGTCGCGGGCCACGTCGACGACGGGCGCCAAGGCGAGGTTCGAACCGCGGGCGCGCATCTCGCGGGCGGCGACGGCGAAGATCTTCTCGGTCAGCTCGGTGTCGAAGGTCGAGGCAAGAGCGATGGCCTGCGGGAAGCTGGTGGCGTCGCGGGCCACATAGCCGTGCAGGGCTTCGTCATGCATCAGCATCGGGATGCCCAGGCGGGTCTTCTCGACGGCCCACTTCTGGGCGGCGTTGGTGTAGCGCGCGGTCTCCTTGGCGTTGCGGTTGACCGCTCCGTCGTCGGCGCCGGCGGCCGCGTCGATCACCGTGGCCGGCTTGGCGCCCTTGCGGTCGGACGGACGCGAGATCTGGCCCAGGCCGTTGGGGAAGTTCTTGCTGGCCTGGTCGGGCGAGAACTCGCCCTCGGGGGTCTGGATCTTGTTCTTGGTCAGCCAGATGCCGATCAGCTGGGCGGCCTTCTCCTCCAGCGTCATGCGGGAAAGGAGGTCCTGGACGCGAGCGTCGATCGGCTGGGTCGGGTCCTTGTAGAGCGGCTTGCCCGCGCCAGAAGTCTTGGCCGCCTTGTCGGCGGCGCTGGCGAGGCCGGGCAGGGCGGCGGTCGCCATTCCCGAGGAGAGGGCGGCGAGGCTCGCGCCGAACAGGCGGCGGGTGAGGGTCGTGGTCATCCGGTCGTTTCCCCGAGGCTTGCACAAATGGCGCGGCGGCTCTCGGGCCGCCTTCGGCCGGCACTATGGGGGCAGTTGTCTGACCACTCAAGCCGGAAATGGTACCGGTCTCATTTGTGGGGCGACTTTCAAGCGGACGTCTGTCTCTCGGTGATCTGACAGTCGCTCGCCGTGCGCTAGTGCAGGGCGGTGGTCGACGGTTTGATCGCCAGGGCGTGAGTCTCGCCCATCCATGTCGGCCAGACATCCCTCGGCCAGCCGCCCACGCCATACTGGCCGCGCACGATGCCCAGCCATTGCCGCAGGGCTTGGGTCATCAGGGTCAGGTTGGCGACCGCGCCGTCCTCGGCCTTGAAAGTCAGGATCACCCCGTCGGTTCCGATGTGGATGTCCACCGACTCCACGAGCCAGGCGCCGGCGGGGGACACCGCCTGAACCGCCGGCTCGGCGGTCAGCGACGCCTCGGCGGCTTCCTGAGCGAAGCCCTGGGCCAGTTCGCTGTCCATCACGTCGGCGACGCCCTGGCGCTCCAGCCATCGCGTGAGTTGCGGCGCGAGCAGGTTCAGCAGGCGTTGAGTCAGCCACAGGACCACGGTCGCGCCGTCGGCCGTCTCGCCCGAAAGTCGCATGCGATCCTCGGCCGCCACGTATTGGGTGGTGACGCGCTGCAGCTCAGGGCAATCCGACATCCAGGGGCTCTCGATCGAAGACGGTCGACAAATATCGGCTCTCGCGATCAAGAGCCAAGGCCCCGGGGCGCGAAACCTTGGGATCGGAGCGGGTTGCAACTCCCATGATCCCCAAGCCCGGTAGCGCTCTCTGGACGCGATGCGCGCCAGCGCCTAGCGTGCTCGCCATTTCCGGGGGGAATCCAGATGAAAGTCAGAATCGCAACCGCGCTGAGCGCGTTGGCTATGCTCGCGTCCACGGCCGCCTACGCCGAGACGCTGGTGCCGGAAGGCACCGAATTGGCGATGCGGGTCGAAGACGCGCTCTCCAGCAACACGGCTCATGAAGGTGATCGTTTCACGATCAGCCTGGACGAAGACGTCAAGCTGCCCGACGGAACGATCCTGCGCGCCGGCTATCGCGGCATCGGCGAGGTGGTCGAGGCGCGGGACAACGGCATGCTTGGCAAGAACGGCAAGCTGAACGTCCGGCTGGTCTATCTGAAGGTGGGCGACGACCGCATCCGGCTGCGCGCCAACCGCGGCAGCAAGGGTGAGACCCGCGTGGGCGCCACGGTCGCGACGGTGATCCTGTTCTGGCCGGCCGCCCCCTTCATCAAGGGCAAGGACGTCGGCATCAAGAAGGGCACGGTCATGACGGCCTATGTCGATCAGGACGCCAAGCTGCCATCCCCGTTGCCGCCGCCGCCCGTCGTCGACTGAGCCTGAACCCCAGACGTAAAAAGGGCCCGCTCTGGGAGGGGTGCGGGCCCTTTTCGGTACGCGTTCAGAGGGAATGAACGAGCGGGAAAATGGCATAGACGCCGGCTTCCCGCCCTTCTCCATTTCGTCGCAGGCTGCGAGCTTTTCGCAGTCCTATTTGCGCGGCGTCAGGATGTCGTCCAGACGGCTGGGGACGCCGGCGATCTTCTCCAGGCGCGGGTAGCGCAGGCCGTCGCGATAGTCGATCTTGACGCTCCGATAGCGTGAGCCGTCCTTGACCAACAGCTCGACCAGCGGGTTCTCCGGCTTCTTGGCGGCGGTGACGGCGGCCTTCAGCTTGTCGCCGTCGAAGGCCTCGCCATTGACCGCCACGACCGTCAGGCCTTGCGTCAGGCCGGCCTTGAACGCCGGGCCGCCCCACTGGACGTCGCTGATCACGCCGTCCGATCCGACCGACAGGCCCAGGGAATAGCTGAGGCCGGTGCTCTTGGCCCGGGTCTCGGCCGACTTCATGAACTCGGTCGGGGTCTCGGCGTAGACCAGCTTGTAGCCGCCGCGCGCCAGGCCATCCAGCGGCCCCTTTTCCTGCACCTCCTGGATGCGGGTCTTCAGGAAGCCGGCCCAGTCGTTGGCCACCACGCCGTTCAGCGTCGCGACCACGTCGTCGAACGTGTAGGTGCGCGGCACGTACGAGCCGTTGTCGACGCCGAAGAAGGCCTTGGCGAAGTCGTCCAGCGACTTCTTGCCGCCGGTCTTCTCGCGGATCAGGGTGTCGGCGTCGAGCCAGACCAGCAGACCTTCCGAGTAGTAGTCCTCGCTACGCTGCCAGGAGAGCCACGACAGCGGCTTGCGGTTGGCGATGATCGGGTCGTTGGTGGTGTCCTGCACCGGGCGCCAGTCGCGACCGCGACGGTTGTCGTAGGTGGCGGCCGTGGCGGCGATCGAATCCATCGCCTGCTGCTTGGTCAGGAGGCCCGAACGGGCCGCCAGGACGTTGCCCCAGTACTGAGTCTGGCCCTCGTAGACCCACATCATGCTGTCGCGCATCGGCACGTTCAGATTGGGCGTCCACAGGTCGGCGGCGCGGCGGAACTTGCCGTTCCACGAGTGGGTATACTCGTGGCTCAGCAGGTCGCGGCCGACGAAGTTCTTGTCCCACTCGGTGAAGTACTTCGGCGCGACGCGGTTTTCGGAACTGCGGTGGTGCTCCAGGCCGATGCCGCCGATCTTGTCCGACAGGGCGACCAGGAAGTCGTAATGGTCGTAGTGGTGAGCGCCGTAGAGCTTGTAGGCCTGCTGTACCAGGTCCTTGTGGATCTGGATCTGCTCGGGCTTGGCCTCCAGCAGCTCGGGGCTGTCGGCGACCATGTTCAGGCGCACGGGCGCGGGGCCGGTCGGGTCCAGGTCGACCGACTTGAAGTACTTGCCGGCGAAGATGGGCGAATCGACCAGGGTCTCGACCGTGGTCGGCTTGAAGGTCGTCACCTGGCCGTCGACCTTGGCGGTCTCCAGCGCGGTCGCCAGCTTCCAGCCTTCCGGCAGCTTGACGCTGGCCTCGATCGGGATCTGACGGGTGTAGTAGCCGGCCGGGTACATCGTCACCTGCAGCCATTGCAGGTTCAGCATCTCGGGCGTGACCTCGATGCGGCCGACCTTGCCCTCGACGGCGGTCAGGAACTGGTAGCTGACCTGGATCTCGCTGACGCCCGCCGGGACGTCGACGTGGAAGGCGTGGACGCTGACGACGTCGCGGGTCCAGGGGATGCGCTTGCCGCCGGCGGTGACCACAAGACCGGCCAGCTTGTCGAGGTCGTTGCGCGGCGAGTGGCCGCCCGGGACCCACTGCGGATACAGGAACACGAAGTCGCCGGCCTTGCTGACCGGGATGGTGGTGGTGACGTTCCAGATCTTGCGGTCGATGTCGGTGGCGTCGACGGCCAGCTTCAGGGCGCCGACATAGGGAACGTCCTGCGGGGCGGCGATCGGCGGCGTCGGCGGGGCGGACTCCGGCATCGGCTGGGTCTGGGCCAGCGCGGCGGTGGCGACCAGGGACAGGACGGAGACGGAGAAGAACAGCGCTTTCACGAAACACCCCAATGCGGCGCGCGGGCGTGCTCCCGCGACGAGAAGTCGGGATGTTTGTGGCGTTAATACCTGCTTGTCGAGGCCAACTTGGCCTCCGCATGCGGAATATCGGCTTTCATTTCGGGCGCGAAACGAAGCTGCGGCGAAGTAACGAAAATCCTCCCCCTCACGGGAGAGGTGTCGGCTCGAAGAGACGACGGAGGGGGAAGAAGCAGGGTCGCAGAACTTCCCCCTCCGGCGCTCCGCGCCACCTCCCCCGCTAGGGGGAGGATTTGAGGACGCCGCCTCAGCCCAGTGGGTCCGACGTCGGCACGGCGGTGGCGGCCGTGGTCGTCCCGCGATCGACGCGGATGTTGTTCTGCACGTTGTCGACGCCCGAGACCGTCTCGGCCAGGGCCTCGGCGCGCTTCTTGTCCTCGCGCGAGCGGACCGTGCCGCTCAGGGTCACCTCGGCGTCGTTGACCATGACCTCGATCCCCTGGGCGTCCAGCCAGGCGTCGTCGGTCAGTCGGTCGCTGACGTCCTCGCGGATGCGCTCGTCCGAGCGGCGATAGCCCTTGGGGCCTCGGCCGCGATGCTCGCCGTCGGCTTCGCGGCGATGCAGGGCGTCGCGGTCGCCCATCCACGACGAGACCTCGTCGCGGGCCCGGTCGAACCAGGTGCGCTCTTCCTGATAGGGACGCTGCTGGCCGCGGGGCGCGAAGGCGCGATAGCCGCGGTCGCGGCTTGGATCGCCGTAGGCGTAATCCTGGCCATCGGGCCGGGCGCGGTGCTCGAAATAACGCTCGTCGCCATAGTCGGCCGTGCGGCTGGCGTAGCCGCTGGAGCCGTAGTCGCCGGTGGCGCCGCCGAAGTCGTGGCCGCCGACGCGGCCCCAGTCGCCCGGCTGGCGATAGCCGCCCGCGGCCGCGCCGTAGTCCGCGCCCGACTGACCGCGGCCATAGCCGATGTCGCCGCCCTGCTGGGCCGCGCGCAGGAACTGCCCGCCGCCGCGGCGTCGTCCGCCGCGATGGCCGCCATCGCCGCGATAGGTGTTGTCATAGTCGGGGTCGTAGCGGCGGCTGGCGTCATAGCCATAGCCTC
>NZ_DATFAV010000294.1:0-5257 GCF_035254145.1 Caulobacter sp.
TGGGCGCCTGGTACCTGCTGATGCTGATCAGCTTCGTGCTGGTGACCCTGGTCCACCGGCCCGTGGAGGCCTGCGTGGCGCGGATCCGGGAAGGCATCCGGGCGGCGGCTTAGGGACAGTTTAAATCCTCTCCCCGTGGGAGAGGTGTCGGCGAAGCCGACGGAGAGGGGAGAGGCCGGTTCAGCCATGCTTCCCCCTCCGGCCGCGGAGTTTATCCTCGGGCCGGCCCATGGCCGGGCCCGTGGGCGACCACCTCCCCCGCTAGGGGGAGGATTGAAGGGCCCTACTTCCGCACCAGATCCATGAACCGCTGCTGCAGGACCTTGTCGGTCTTGAAGACGCCGCGGAACTGGGTGGTGATCGTCGAGACGTCGTGGTGACGGACGCCGCGGGTCGACATGCACTGGTGCTCGGCGTCGATCAGCACGGCCACGCCGGCGGCCGAGAGGTGGTCCTCGATGGCGTCGGCGATCTGCATGGTCATGGTCTCCTGGGTCTGGAGACGCTTGGCGAAGATCTCGACCAGCCGGGCCAGCTTCGATAGGCCCACGACCTTGCCGGTCGGCATGTACGCCACCCAGGCCTTGCCCAGGAACGGCGCCATGTGGTGCTCGCAGTGGCTCTGCACGTCGATGCCGCGCAGCATGACCATGTCGTCATAGCCTTGCACGTCCTCGAAGGTGCGCGACAGCTCCTTGGCCGGATCGCCGTGATAGCCGGCGAACCACTCGCCATAGGCCTCGACGACGCGCTCGGGCGTGTCCAGCAGGCCCTCGCGGTCCGGATTGTCGCCGGCCCAGGCCAGCAGGGTCCGGACGGCGGCCATGGCCTCTTCGCGGCTGGGGCGCTGGGCGGGTTCAAGATCAAGACCGGCGTCATCCGTGCCGATCAGGGTTCGCTCGCGGGTCAGTGCGTCCATGTTGTCGAGGGGGTTCTTTCCACGGGCTGAGTTGCGCCAGGACGCCGGTCGTCCTGGAATGACGCGTGCCACCCGTTTCACAGCTACGGTCGAGACGTCGCGACGGACGCATCGTTGGGCGTGGCCCTCACCGTATCTGAAGGATATATGGAGCCGGCTCCGCTCCGGAGCAACCTCTCCTTACGTCACAGCACTGCGACCCGATGACCCTGAAGATCCACGACACCCTGGCGCGCGAGAAGCGCGACTTCGTTCCCGCCGATCCCAAGCGGGTGACGATGTATGTCTGCGGACCCACGGTCTACAACTACGCCCACATCGGCAATTTCCGGCCGGTGGTGGTGTTCGACGTGCTCTATCGCGTGCTGCGCCACCTCTATGGCGAGGACGCGGTGGTCTATGCCCGCAACGTCACGGACGTCGACGACAAGATCAACAAGAAGGCTGCCGACGAGGGCGTGCCGATCTCGGTGATCACCGAGCGGTACCTGGCGGCCTACCACCAGGACGCCGACGCCCTGGGGGCGCTGCGCCCGGACCTGGAGCCCAAGGCCACCGAGCATATCGGGGCCATCCTCGAGATGATCGGCCAGCTGGTCGACAACGGCAGCGCCTACGCCGCCGAGGGGCATGTGCTGTTCGACACCCAGAGCTTCGCCGACTACGGCAAGCTCTCTGGCAGGCCCTTGGACGAGATGATCGCCGGCGCCCGCGTCGAGGTCGCGCCCTACAAGCGTCACCCGGCCGACTTCGTGCTGTGGAAGCCGTCTAAGGAGAACGAGCCCGAGTGGGACAGCCCCTGGGGCGCGGGCCGTCCAGGCTGGCACATCGAATGCTCGGCCATGATCGACAAGGCGCTGGGCAAGACGATCGACATCCACGCCGGCGGCATCGACCTGACCTTCCCGCACCATGAGAACGAGGTGGCCCAGAGCCGCTGCGCCCACCACACCCCGGTGCTGGCCAACTACTGGATGCACAACGGCTTCCTCGACATGGGCGGGGAGAAGATGTCCAAGAGCCTGGGCAATGTGATCATCCCGCACGAACTGCTGAAGACGGTTCCGGGGGAGGTGATCCGCTGGGCGCTGCTGTCGGCCCACTACCGCCAGCCGCTGGACTGGACGCCGGAGCTGATCGAGCAGAGCAAGAAGTCGCTGGATCGCCTGTACGGCGCCCTGCGTCGCGCCAAGGATGTCGCTCCCGACCAAGCCATGGAGGCTCCGGCCGAGGTGATCGCCGCCCTGATGGACGACCTGAACACCCCGCTGGCGACCTCGGCCTTCTTCGAGGTGTCGAGCCTGATCGAAAAGGCCGTGACGGCCGGCGACACCGTCGCCATCGCCGCCAACAAGGCCCGCCTGCTGGAGGCCGGCGCCCTGCTGGGGTTCCTGCAGGCCGATCCCGACAGCTGGTTCGAGGGCGACGCCTCCGACGAGCTGAAGGCCAAGGTCGAGGACCTGCTGGCCCAGCGCGTCGCCGCCCGCGCCGCCAAGGACTGGACCGCCGCCGACGCCATCCGCGGCGAGCTGGACGCCTTGGGCGTGGTGGTCATGGACGGTCCGTCGGGCGCGACCTGGCGGATGAAGGACTGATCGGCTTTTCCTGTCATCCCGGCCAAGCGCGGAGCGCGCCGAGCCGGGATGACAGGTTTTGGTCCGGGCTCAGGTTGAGCGCTCCCGAACGAAGGTGATAAGTCCCCGCCCATGAAGCGCGCCGTCGAACACCGCATCGGGGTCCAGGCCCCCGCCGAGATCGTCTGGGAGGTCGTCTCCGAGTTCGAGACCTGGACCCACTGGAACCCGCTGTATCGCAAGGCCGAGGGGCAGATGAAGATCGGCTCGCCGTTGGTGCTGGAGCAGCACCTGCCCGGCGAGCCGCCGCGCGTCATCCAGCCGGTCGTCCACGACTGGGTGCCTTACGAGCAGCTGCACTGGCGCTCCACCCGGATGGGCGGGTTCGTCACGGCGATCCGCTATCTCGAGATCGAGAACATGGGGCCGGCCAACTCGACCTTCTCGAATGGGGAGCTGTTCATGGGCATGCTGCTGCGCTTCGTCGGTCGCGAGGAGCGCCGCAAGCTGAAGGCCGCCTTCGCCGCCATGGGCGAGGCCGTCCGCGATCGGGCCGAGGCCATCTGGTCGGCGCGGTCGGGCGACCCCATCTAAGGCGCGCGATGATCGACGACCTCTACAGCGCCAAGATCCTGACGCTTGTGGCCAACATGCCGCGGGCCGGGCGTCTGGCCGCGCCGGACGCCAGCAGCGAAAAGGTCGCCAAGCTGTGCGGCAGCAAGATCACGGTCGACGTGACGGTGGCCGACGGCAAGGTCGTGGACTACGCCCAGGACGTCAGCGCCTGCGCCCTGGGCCAGGCGGCCGCCGCGATCCTGGGCCAGAACGTGATCGGGGCCGATCTTTCGGAGATCGAGTTGGCGCGCGACTCGCTTGTCGCTATGCTGAAGTCGAACGGTTCGCCTCCCGCGGGCCGGTTTGCGGAGCTCGCCGTGCTGGAGCCGGTCAAGGACTATCCCGCTCGTCACGCCTCGACGCTGCTGGCGTTCGAGGCGACGGTCGAGGCTGTCCGCCAGGCCACAGGCGTTCCTGAAACGCGAACTAGCACCGCCGGCGCGGCTTGATCCCTCGCATCAGGGGGTTAGTACTTTACTGGACTAACAGTCGCGCGCCGGCATGACCCTCTACGACCGCACCGTCGACCTTGGCCTTAGAGCCTACAAGTTGACGCTCTCGCCTCTCATCGGGCGTCAGTGCCGCTTTACGCCGAGCTGTTCGGAGTACACGGCCGCCGCTCTCAAGGAACATGGCCCGCTCAAGGGCTCCTGGCTGGGGTTGCGACGGATTTGCCGCTGCAATCCGTTTGGCGGATCGGGCTATGACCCGCCGCCGCCGCGACACCAGCCACGCAAGTGGAAATGTGAAGAATGATCGATCTGGTTTTCCCCGACGGCTCCTCCCGCCAGTACCCCGATGGTTCGAGCGGGCGTGACGTCGCCGCGGCCATCTCCAAGTCGCTGGAAAAGAAGGCGCTGCTGATCAAGCTGGACGGCCAGGTGCTGGACCTGGACCGCCCGCTGACGCCCGACCTGCTGGGCGGCGAGCGCAAGTTCGAGATCCTGACGCGCGAGGCCCCCGAGGCCCTCGACACCATCCGCCACGACACCGCGCACGTGCTGGCCGAGGCGGTGCAGGAGCTGTTCCCCGGCACCCAGGTGACGATCGGCCCGAACGTCGAGGACGGCTTCTACTACGACTTCGCCCGCGACGAGCCGTTCAGCCTGGACGATCTGGAAAAGATCGAAAAGCGCATGAAGGAGATCGTTGATCGCGACGAGAAGATCACGCGCGAGGTCTGGGACCGCGAAGAGGCCATCAAGCACTTCGACGGCATCGGCGAGCAGTACAAGGCCCAGATCATCCGTGACCTGCCGCCGACGGACACGATCACGGTCTATCGCCAGGGGAACTGGAAGGACCTGTGCCGCGGCCCGCACCTGCCGTCGACCAAGCATGTCGGCAAGGCCTTCAAGCTGACCAAGCTGGCCGGCGCGTACTGGCGCGGCGACCAGAACAACGCCCAACTGCAGCGCATCTACGGCACGGCCTGGGCGTCGGAAGCCGACCTCGACGCGCACCTGAAGCGCATCGAGGAAGCCGAGAAGCGCGATCACCGCAAGCTGGGCAAGACGATGGACCTCTTCCACATCCAGGAAGAGGGCAAGGGCATGGTGTTCTGGCACCCGAAGGGCTGGGCCCTGTACCGGGTGCTCGAGGACTACATGCGCCGTCGCCTGGACGCGGCCGGCTACAAGGAAGTGAAGACGCCGCAGATCCTCGACAAGAGCCTGTGGGAGAAGTCGGGCCACGCCGAGAAGTTTGGCCACGCCATGTTCATGTGCGAGAGCGCCGAGGGCGAGGTCCTGGCGGTCAAGCCGATGAACTGCCCCGGCCACATCCAGATCTTCAATGTCGGCCAGAAGAGCTATCGCGAGCTGCCGCTGCGCATGGCCGAGTTCGGCGCCTGCCACCGCTACGAGCCGTCGGGCGCCATGCACGGCATCATGCGGGTGCGCGCCTTCACCCAGGACGACGCCCACATCTTCTGCCGCGAGGACCAGATCGAGGAGGAAACGGCCCGGTTCATCGAGCTGGCCAGCTCGGTCCATGCCGACTTCGGCCTGGAGCGCGACTACCTGGCCCTGGCCACGCGGCCGGATGTGCGCGCCGGCAGCGACGAATACTGGGACAAGGCCGAGGCCCAGATGGCCGCCGCCGCCAGGATGGCCGGCATCGAGCCGGTGATCGCCGAGGGCGACGGGGC
>NZ_DATFAV010000295.1:0-6361 GCF_035254145.1 Caulobacter sp.
GCCTCAGCTTCCAGCTGCCGGTGGTGCTGTCGCTGGGCGGCCTGGCGGGGCTCGTCGACTCCAAGATGCTGCGGGCGGGCCGTCGCTACGCGATCGTCGCCGTCTTCGTGGTGGCCGCCATCGTCACGCCGCCCGACCCGATCAGCCAGATCACCCTGGCCGTGCCGCTGTGCCTGCTCTACGAGATCTCGATCTGGTGCGTGTGGCTGATCGAGCGACGCCGCAGGCGCGAAGACGAAGAAGCCGAGGCGGGCGTCTAAGAAGGCTTCCTCCCCCTTGAGGGGGATTTCCAATAGAAAAAGGCCCCGCGACTTGAGCCGCGGAGCCTCTTCCAACACTCAAATACGCGAGTGAAGCTTAGGCGGCGTCGCCCATGCGGGCTTGCAGCTGGGCCTTGGCGGCGCGGACCGTGTCGGTCACGCAGGCCTGGTAGGTGACGACGCTGAAGTTCGGCTGGGCCTTGCAGACGGTCGCGGCGGCCGTGCGGATTTCAGCGTGGATCTGGTCGCGGGTCTTGCCCTTCAGCGAGATGCGGACGACCGAGACGGTCTCGGCGGCCGGAGCCTTGCCGGCTTCGCGAGCGCGCAGGATCGAGGCCAGTTGGCGGTGAGCGTTGATCAGGGCGCTGTCGACGCAGGCGTCGGCGTAGGCCTTCGGGCTGGCGGCGCAAACCGTGGCGGCGCCGGCCTTGATCTCGTTCTCGATCTGGACCGAGTTCTTGTTGGCGATCGAGACGCGCACTTCGTTGGTGGCGGCGCCGGCCGGAACGGCGATGGCGGCGGTGATGGCGAGGGCGGCGAAAGCGGCGAACGTCTTCATGGTCGTCGAAATCCTTTGAATGATCGAGAGGGCCGGGGAGGGCCGCTAGAAAAGAACGCGTACTGAATTGGGCGGGCCTTTTCGTCGTTTGGCATTAAGTTGGGGTGCAGAAGCGAGCCTAATTCGCGTTAGGACTTGGCGTATTCGTGCCCGAGGTGCGGATTTCACGGCGAGATTGTTCGATCTTACCCGTGCCGCTCGGTCGCCCATTTCGGTTTCTCGGGGCTTAGGGGGGCGCTTTGGCGGGCGTGGCCACGCCGCGCCGGATCACGATGCCGTTGAGAGGACGCGACACCGCGTGGAGAGCTTGGCGCCCCCGCCGACGCGCCTTAGAGAGGGCGTTTCCCTCCGCCTCTCCCGAGCTTGCGTTCGATGCACGACATCAAGGCCATTCGCGACAATCCCGAAGCCTTCGACCGCCCATGGTCGGCCAAGGGGCGGTCGGGCGCGGCCGCCGAGGCCATCAAGCTGGACGCCCAGCTGCGCGCGGCCCAGACCGCGCTGCAGGAGACCCAGGCCAAGCGCAACGAGAGTTCCAAGCTGATCGGCATGGCCAAGGCCAAGAAGGACGAGGCCGAAGCCGCGCGTCTGATGGCCGAGGTCGAGACGCTGAAGACCATCATGGCCGCCGCCTCGGAAGAAGAAGCCATCGCCGCCGCCAAGCTGAAGGACCTTCTCGCCAGCCTGCCCAACATCCCGGCCGCCGACGTCCCCGCGGGCGAGGATGAGACCGGTAACCTGGAGCAGCGCCGCTGGGGCGACGCCAAGGCCCTGCCGGCCGGCAAGCTGAACGCGCCCAAGGACCACGTCGACCTGGGCGCGGCCCTGGGCGGCATGGACTTCGAGGCCGCCGCCCGCATGAGCGGCGCGCGCTTCGTGGTTCTGAAGAAGGAGATCGCGCGGCTCGAACGCGCGCTGGGCCAGTTCATGCTGGACCTGCAGACGGTCGAGCACGGCTACACTGAGGTCTCTCCGCCGCTGTTGGTTAAAGACCATGCACTGTATGGCACTGGCCAGTTGCCCAAGTTCGCTGACGACCTATTCGTTGGCTTGAAGGGTTTCCCCGAAGGCGTTCGGGAATGGGTGGAAGGTAAGGAGGGCGCCGCTGCCAGTTTGGTGGTCGACCTTCTGATGGATAACTACTGGCTGATCCCGACCGCAGAGGTCTCGCTCACCAACATCGTCCGCGAGCAGATCCTGGCCGAGGAAGAGCTGCCCATGCGCCTCACCGCGCTGACGCCGTCGTTCCGGGCCGAGGCTGGGTCGGCGGGCCGCGACACGCGCGGCATGATCCGCCAGCACCAGTTCTACAAGGTCGAGCTGGTCTCGATCACCACGCCCGACCAGTCCGAGGCCGAGCACGAGCGCATGGTCGAGTGCGCCGAGACGGTCCTGAAGAAGCTGGAGCTGCCCTTCCGCACCATGCTGCTGTGCACGGGCGACATGGGCTTCGGCGCGCGGAAGACCTACGATCTTGAGGTCTGGCTGCCGTCGCAGGACACCTATCGCGAAATCAGTTCGTGCTCGAACTGCGGCGACTTCCAGGCCCGCCGCATGGACGCCCGCTTCAAGAAGGCCGGCGAGAAGGGCACGCAGTACGTCCACACCCTGAACGGCTCGGGCCTGGCTGTCGGCCGCACCCTGGTGGCGGTGCTGGAGAACTACCAGGACGAGGCCGGCCGCATCCATATCCCGGCGGTCCTGCAGCCCTATATGGGCGGAATCACCCACATCGGGGACGCCGCGTGAGGATCCTCCTCACCAACGACGACGGCATTCATGCTCCGGGGCTCACCGCCCTGGAGACGATCGCCCGCGCGCTGAGCGACGATGTCTGGATCTGCGCGCCGGAGTACGAGCAGTCCGGCGCCAGCCGGGCGCTGACCCTGTCGGATCCGATCCGCGTACGCCGCTTGGACGAGCGCCGCTTCGCCGTCGAGGGCACGCCCACCGATTGCGTGATGATGGCCGTGCAGCAGCTGATCCCGGGGGGCAAGCCGGACTTGGTGCTCTCTGGCGTCAATCGCGGCCAGAACCTGGCCGAGGACGTGACCCTTTCGGGCACGGTGGCCGGGGCCATCGAGGGCATGGCTCTGGGCATCCCATCGATCGCCCTGTCCCAGACCATGGACTACTTCCACGACGAGATCGTCGCCCATTGGGAAACAGCCGAGGCGTTCGGTCCCGGGGTCGTCCAGCGCCTGTTGGAGGTAGGCTGGCCCGCCGACGTGATCATGAACGTCAACTTCCCGGCCCTGCCCCCGGAGGACATCTCGGCGGTCGAGGTGACGCGCCAGGGCTTCCGCGACGGCCACTTGCGCCACATGGAAAAGCGCAGCGACCTGCGCGGCCGCGACTACTACTGGATGGGTTTCACGGCCAAGCCGTCGACGCCGGCCGAGGGCACCGACCTGCGCGCGGTCTATGAGGGGCGCATCTCCGTCACCCCGCTTCACATCGACCTGACGCACCACGAGACGGTCCACAAGTTGAAGGGCGTGCTAGGCGGCGCCCCGCCGAAGATCTCCAAAGACATCTGGTCCGGCGCATGAGCAAAGGGACGACCAAGGCCGCCGAGAACGCCAAGGCCGACTTGCCGCGCCTGATGCAGGCTCTGCGCGACCAGGGGGTGACCGATCCCCAGGTGCTCAAGGCCATCGAGACCACGCCGCGCGACCTGTTCACGCCGGACCTGTTCAAGGATCGCTCGTGGGAGGATTCGGCCCTGCCGATCGCCTGCGGCCAGACCATCAGCCAACCGTTCATCGTCGGCCTGATGACCCAGGCCCTGACGGTGGAGCCGCGCTCGCGAGTCCTGGAGATCGGCACGGGCTCGGGCTACCAGACCACGATCCTCAGCAAGGTCTCGCGGCTGGTCTACACGATCGAGCGCTATCGGACCCTGATGAAGGAAGCCGAGGGGCGTTTCCACAAGCTGGGCCTGACCAACGTCATCACCAAGTTCGGCGATGGCGGCGAAGGCTGGGCCGAACAGGCGCCGTTCGACCGCATTATGGTCACGGCGGCGGCCGAAGATGATCCCAAGAGGCTGCTTTCGCAGCTGAAACCCAATGGCGTGCTGGTCGCGCCGATCGGGAAGGGGCCTGTGCAGAGCCTTCGCCGCTACGCGGGCGACGGCAAAGGGGGCTTCCGGGTCGAAATCCTGTGCGACGTGCGGTTCGTGCCGCTGCTGGCCGGCGTCGCCAAGGATCAGTGAGTGCGGAGGGCGCGAGGTTCGCGCCCTTCGGTGTTAAGGGTTGATTCACCCTGACGGAGCCTTGTGAGGGGCCCCGGCGGGAAAGGAGACGTCATGAGGCAGTTGTGGACGCAAGCGGCGGTGATCGCCCTGACGGCTGGAACGCTCTCCGCCTGCGCGACCACCCCGCAATACGCGGCGCGCGAAGGCCAGGGGCCGTCGCCCGCGATGCGGATGCCGACGCCCAACTTCCCCATCACCCAGCCGCCGGCCCCCCAGGCCGCCGCCCCGACGCCCAACACCGCGACCGAGACGGACGCCGTCGCCTTGGCCCCGCCGCCGCCCGCGCCGATCCAGAGCCAGCCCCTGGCCCCGGTCACTCAATCCGAGCTGCCGCCGCCAGCGCCCGTCCGCGCCGCGCCCGAGCCGGCGCCGCGAGCGGTCCTGCGTCCCGTGCCATCGCGAACCGTCGTCACCACGACCGTGACCGGGCCGGTGGTCGACGCGGAGGGCAAGCCGCAGGTGCATGTCGTGAAGTCCGGCGACACCCTGACCTCGATCGCCAAGAAGTTCGGTGTCAACGTCAACGACCTGGCCGAGACCAACAAGATCAAGAAGGGCCAGACCCTGCGCCTGGGCCAGAAGATCAGCGGCCCCGCCAGCGAGCAGAAGGCCTATGTCGTCCAGACCGGCGACACGATGTTCGCGATCGCCAAGCGCTTCGGCGTCACCGCCGCGGCCCTGGCCGAAGAGAACGACCTGTCGACGGGCGCGTCGATCAAGAAGGGGCGCAAGCTGGTCCTTCCCGACGGCTACAAGGACAAGGGTCCGCTCAAGACCACGACGGTCGTCCCCGGGACGCCCGCGCCGCAGGCCGACGTCGCCGAGACCGAGGCCGAACCCACGCCCGTCCGCTCCGGCTCGTCCTCGCGGCCGTCGCGCCAAACCGCGTCCGCCGAACCCACGACCGTGAGCACCACGTCTCTCAGCGTCACCGGCGCGGTGGTGGAGATCGCCGGGCCGCGTCAGGTCCACACGGTGAAGTCGGGCGACACCCTGACCTCGATCGCCAAGCGCTTCGACGTCAACGTCAACGACCTGGCCGAGGACAATAAGATCAAGAAGGGCCAGACCCTGCGCCTGGGCCAGAAGATCAAGGGCCCGGCCACCGAGCAGAAGGCCTATGTCGTCCAGACGGGCGACACGCTGGCCGAGATCGGCAAGCGCTTCAATGTCAGCGTCAAGTCGCTGGCGGCCGAGAACAACCTGCGGACCAGCGCCACGCTCAAGAAGGGCCAGAAGATCCGCCTGCCGGACGGCTACAAGGACAAGGGCCCGATCAAGACCACGACGACGGTGTCCAAGCCCGCGCCGGCCGAACCGTCGAACAGCTACGCCCGCGTCGAAACGCCGACGCCCGCGCCGACGCGTCCCTCGACGTCCACGCCCTCGACCCCGTCCAGCCCGGTTCCGTACACGCCCAGCTACCCGCGTCCCAGCGCGCCGGTGGCCGCCCAGCCGATCACGCCGCCGCCCGCTTCGTCGCGCCCGATCATCGAGAGCAGCAACGCCCCGACCGAGGCCGAGATCATCGCCTCGGGCAAGGGCAAGTTCGCCTGGCCGCTGCGGGGCGAGGTCATTTCCGATTTCGGGGTGAAGGGAACGGGCCAGCGCAACGACGGCGTCAACATTCGGGCGCCGCAGGGCGCGCCGGTGCTGGCCGCGGCGGACGGCGAGGTGGCCTACGCCGGCAACCAGGTTCCGACCTTTGGCAACCTGGTCCTGGTCAAGCATGCGGACGGCTGGGTGACGGCCTACGCCCATCTCTCCGCCGCCAACGTCAAGATGCGCCAGCAGGTCAGGCAGGGCGAGCAGATCGGCTCGGTCGGCGCCACGGGCGGGGTCAACGAGCCGCAACTGCACTTCGAGATGCGCTATGCGCCCACGGTCAAGGACAAGGCCAAGCCGGTCGATCCGGGTCTGGTGCTCCCACGCTGACGAAAAGGCCCGCCCCGAAAGAGGCGGGCCTTTTTCTTCGATGCTCTCCCTGATGTGAGAGGTGTCGGCGTAGCCGACGGAGAGGGAGGCGGCGGGCTTGACAGGACTTCCCCCTCCGGTCGCTTGCCGACCACCTCCCCCGCGAGGGATGGCTCACCCCGGTAGCTTGACGCCGAGTTCGCCGCCGAGATCACGGATGAACTGCCAGGCCACGCGACCGGAGCGGCCGCCGCGCTGGGTGGACCATTGCAGGGCGCGGCGATCGAGATCCGGCGCCTTGAGCCCGAACCGCTCGGCATAGGCGTGAATGGCGCTCAGATAGGTGTCCTGATCCATCGGCGGGAAGCC
>NZ_DATFAV010000296.1:0-23179 GCF_035254145.1 Caulobacter sp.
TGTTCGAGAACGTCAAGGGCCTGACCCGCGCCACCTTCCGCAACTACTTCGAATATATCCGGCTGCAGCTGGAGCATCCCGAGGTCGTGGCGCGTCCGGACGAGGACTGGTCCGAGCACCTGTCGCGGTTGGAGGAGCACCACCTGCGCGGCGCGCGCGACGGCCTGGCCTACCGCGTCGTGGCGCGCGTGCTGAACGCCGCCGACCATGGCGTGCCGCAAAAGCGTGAGCGGGTGATCTTCGTCGGATTCCGCGACGACCTCGACCTGGAATGGTCGTTCCCGACCGCCACCCACTCGGCCGACGCCCTGCTGTGGGCGCAATATCGCTCGGGCGATTATTGGGACGCGCACAAGGTGGCTCGCAAGGCCCGGCCGGAGGCCTCGGACGCGCCCGCTCGCGCCCTGGCGCTGAAGGAAAAGCCCGCCGAGCTCCCCTGGCGCACGGTGCGCGACGCGATCGCGGACCTGCCCGATCCGGAGTTCGAGCCAAAGGCCGCGGCGGCGATCGCCTACCATCGATTCCAGCCGGGCGCCCGGTCCTATCCCGGCCACACGGGCAGCCCGCTGGACGAGCCCGCCAAGACCTTGAAAGCCGGCGTCCACGGCGTGCCCGGCGGTGAGAACATGTTGGCGCGACCCGATGGCTCGGTCCGCTACTTCTCCGTCCGCGAGAGCGCGCGCCTCCAGACCTTCCCCGACAGCTTCATCTTCCACGGCGCCTGGGGCGAGGTGATGCGCCAACTCGGGAACGCCGTTCCCGTTCGCCTCGCCGAGGTGATTGGCAAGGACGTCGCGCGGAAGCTACGCTACGCGGCATGAGCGTAGCCTATAATCCACTCGCCACGATCAATCTGGCGCGCAGTATTCAAAACGCCATTCTGGAGCAGCCACTTCGGCCTCTTGGCTCTCTCGCCAACGAGCAAGGAGCGGGCGTTTACGCGATCTATTATGGCGGCGACTTTCCAGCTTACTCCGCGCTGGCAGCCAGCATGCGCTCCGAAGATCAAATCCCGATTTACGTCGGAAAGGCCATTCCCAAGGGTGGACGGATCGGGGGGCTAACTAGAGATGCCGAGCTTGGGCGCCAACTCGGCCGGCGGCTGAACATCCACGCGGAGTCCATTAGACAGGCCTCGAACCTGGATATCGAGCACTTCTACGCGCGTTCTCTTATTATTGAAGATGTTTGGATCTCGCTCGGCGAGAACATGCTCATCCAGCAGTTTCGGCCCGTGTGGAATGTTGTCACCGCTGGCTTCGGCAACCAGGCTCCGGGCCGGGGACGCCAGGATCAAGCGATGTCCCTTTGGGATACCCTCCACCCAGGGCGCGCTCACTCGCGTATGCTCGGTCCCAACAAAACCCCGGTCGAAGAGATAGCGTCCCGAGTCGTCGCTTTTCTAAGTGGACGTACGGTCCCGTTAGACATCGAAAACACTGATGGCGAGGACGAGGCGGAATAGTTTTTACCCCCACCTCTTCCCCCACCTACCCCCCTGAATTCCCTCACTCCGCCCCCGCCCACGCCCCGCCGCGTCCCCGGTGTCCGGAGCGGCCGTATTCTACGGCCATGAGCAGATCGCATCCCAAGGCTCGCCCCACCTGGTTCCGCCTCTCGGAGGCCTCGTGGGCCCAGGTGGCCGAAGAGTACAGGAACGGCGCGACCGCCGCCGAGCTGGGGGCCAAGTGGAAGGTCTCGCCGACCAGCATCTACCGCCACGCCTGCAAGAACGGCTGGACCAAGAAGGCGCACGGCGACGAGGTCGCGCGCGAGCACGCCGCGGCGGTCGAGGCCGAGGCGGAGGCCGCGCGGCGGGCGGCCTTGCGCGGCGTGGGGGCCCTGCCCGGCGAGCTTTGGCTGACCGGCGACGAGGACGCCGACGCCGAAGCCCTGGCGGCCTTTGATCCGGCCTTCGCCGCCGCCTCGGGCATGGCGCCGCCCGCTCCCCCGCCGCTCTCGACCGATCCGTCGGACCTGAAGGCCGCGACCCTGGCGCGGCTGGCGGCGGCGATCCGCGAGGGGCGCGACCAGGAGGCGCTGCGGCTGACCACCCTGGTCGACAAGCTCTCGAAGCTGAGCGCGTCCGGCGAGACGGGGCGGGAGGCGTTCGGCGACGACCACGATTCCGAGCGGGCGCGGCTGATGCTGACCGGCTTCGTCGACTGGCGGCCGACGCGGGCCCATGTCGAGCACGAGACCGCCTACATGTTCCGCTCGATCTTCCTGATCGCCCTGTTCATGCTGGAGAAGCCCGAGGCCGTGCCGGGCCTGTTCAAGCGGCGGGTCATGCGCTTCCGGCGCGACTATCTCGGCGAGGACGATCCGGAGGCGCTGGAGGCGGCCGAGGAACTGACCGACTTTCTGCTGGCCGAGTACGATCAGCTGTTCATGGACTTCACGGACGGCGAGCCGCGTCCGGCCCGCAAGCTGCCATGCCGGACCTGGCCGCCGCCGCGTCCGCCCTACCCCTCGCGCAAGGATCTGGCCAAGGAGGCCACGCCCCTGCCGCCGGCCGAGCCGCGGCCCGGGGCGGTGCTTTATGGGCGGCGGCGCTGAGAGCCTGTCTGGTTTAGACGGAACCATCTAAACCAGATAAACAGGCTCTAGAATCAAACATTTAGAGCGCGTCCGGGCGGGTTAGCCGCGTACACCTGGCCCTAACGCGCTCGGGGGCGCGGCTGGGGACCCGGCGCTCACTCGAACGGCGGCTTGAGCCGATAGAAGCGCGCCTCGCCCAGGAGGTCGTAGACGCGGCGGAGCCGGAAGGCGTCAGGGCGGGCGCGGGCCAGGTCCAGCTGGGCCTGGCTGAGGCCGAAGGGCGCGACCTCGCCGGCCAGGGTGGTCTTGACCACCAGCAGGCGCGGCGTCGCGTCCTGGCCGAAACTGATCGCGTCGCAGCCCTCGGGATCGGCGGCGGTCGCCACGCGCACCTGGCCGGCGAGGTCCGGGCGGCCGTGGTCGGTCAGGCGGCGGACCTCGTGGGCGACGATGCTGGCCACGCCCAGGCCGCGCAGGAAGCGGTCCTCGGCCTCGCGCGTGGCCATGTCGAAGCGGTGGATCAGCCGAGCCAGGCGCGCGTCCATCGGCAGGGGCTGGGGCGGGGCGGCCTCGATCAGCGCGATGGCCGGCGGGGCCGCGAACAGGGCGTTGGGACGAACGGCGGCGGTCAGCAGGGCGGGCTTGGCCAGCAGGGCGTCCTCGACCGCCTGCAGCAGCGGGGCGTCGTAGGACCAGCGCGGCGGCGGGTCCTTGAGCACGGGCAGGCCGATCAGCGACAGGACGGCGGCGATCTCCCCCTGCTTGGCCATGACGGGCATGCCGGACTTGCCGGTGACGAAGCGGACGGTGCGGTCGTGGGTGGCGCGGTCGACCGGCTTGCCGGCCAGGAGCTTCTCCAGCTGGGCCAGGTAGTCGCCCACGACGACGGCGAGCTCCGCGCCCGCCCAGTCGCGCCCGATCGCCTCGCGTTCCGCCGAATCCCCCGTCATCGGACGATCCTGCGCCAGGGCGGGCGCGGGCGCCACAAGCTTGAGCGGGTCAGCGTCCTCCGGCGGCGGCGGCCGAGGCGGCGGCGGCGTTCACGCCGGCCGTGGCCATGGGCGCGTCCTGCACCGGCATCTGGTCGGATTGCAGGCCAGCCGCCTCCATGGCCCGCCGCACCGTGGTGATCGGCGTCCCGCTCTCGACCTTGAAGGTGAGGCTGGCGGTCTGGGCCGGGTTGTCGCCGAGATTGGCGAAGCCGCCGGGGCGCTGGGCGTTGAAGGTCACGCCATAGGTCCGGTCGGCCAGCACCCGGCACAGCAGGACGAAGGTCTTCTGGTCGGCGAGCAGACGGGGTGTCCTGACGCAGTCCATCGGCTCGGCGCCGGCGGCGGGGGCGTAGTTCCAGGCCGCGGGGGACATCTGCTGGTCGAAGGTGGCCTTCAGGATCAGCACGCCGGGCGCCACCGCCTGGTCCTGGGCCGGATAGGTCGCGACCAGCCTGGGCGGCGAGGTCGGGGGCAGGATCAGCACCGGTGAGACGGCGTTGGGAGCCTCGGCGGGCGGCCGTTGGACCTGCGCGTGGACGCCGCCCGCTCCAAGAACGGCGCAGATCGCGACGATGGGAACCAGGCGGCGGGACGACATCTTTCCAGACTGACCGGGAAGCGCGGCCTTCTCAAGGCGCCAATCGAGGCCTACATCGCCCTCATGACAGACAAGACCGAAGCCAACGTCCCCGACGGCGAAACGCCGATGCAGCGCGCCTTGCGCCTGAAGAAGGCCGCTCAAGGTCGCCATGGCCACGGGCCCAAGGCCTCCAGTGGCAAGGTGGAACGCGCCAGCGCCGCGGCCCCGACCGGCAAGTCCAAGCCCTGGATGACGCGGTGACGATCCCCAAGGTTCTCGGCCGGACCTCGTCCATCAACGTCCGCAAGGTCCTGTGGACCTTGGACGAGCTGGACCTGGCCTACGAGCGCGAGGACTGGGGCGCGGGCTTTTCCTCGACGCGGGATCCGGCGTTCCTGGCGCTGAATCCCAATGCGCTCGTGCCGGTGCTGGTGGACGATCGGGGGGCGCTCTGGGAGAGCAACACGATCTGCCGCTATCTCGCCACCGACACGCCGCTGCTGCCACGGGACAGGCGGGCGCGGGCCATCGTCGAGCAATGGATGGACTGGCAGGCCACCGAGCTGAACACCGCCTGGCGCTACGCCTTCGCGGGACTGGTGCGCAAGTTTCCCGGCTTCGAGGACCCGGCCCAGATCGCCGCCAGCATCGAGGCGTGGAACACCGCGATGGGCCTCCTGGACGCGCGGCTGGTGGACACCGGAGCCTATGTGGCGGGCGAGACCTTCACCTTGGCGGACATCGTGTTGGGCCTGGCCACGCATCGCTGGCTGCACAGCCCCATCACGCGCGTCGAATGGCCCGCGCTCACCGCCTATTACGATCGCCTGAAGCAGCGGCCGGCGTTCGCGGCGTGGAGCCTTCCGCGGGTTCCGTGAGCGGCTCCGCGCCGGCCTGGGACAGGCTGGCGATCGGCGGTCCCGGCAATAGTGGCTCGCCGGTCCATTCCCAGTGCCAGGGCTCGTAGACATAGTTGACGAAGCCGAAGCGCCCGGCGTTGCCCACCATCCAGCGATAGAGCGGCGAGCGCGCCATCGCCAGGCGATTGGCGTCGGCCGACGAGTCGGGCCCGAAGCCGGGGGCGGCGTCGATGAAGAGGTCCACGGCCAGGCCGGTGCGGTGGGCCGAACAGATCGTGCGGATCAGCCCCTGGCAGTTGCTCTCGCGCGCGCAGCGCTGGGCGTCCGCGTCCGGCGCGCGGAAACCAGAGTAGATCTTCAAGGCCTCGGCCCGATGCAGAACGCCGGCGGCGCGCGCGGCGTCCTTCATCCGGCGATAGGCGTCCAGCGCGGCGGGCCGCAGCTGGATCGTCTTGCCGCCATAGCTCTCGTCGGGACGGGCCACGGCGAGGCCGCTTTCCGGCGGCGCCCCGGGACAGATCCCGTCACGGTTCGCGCGGACGAAGGGTCGCGCCAGATGCCAGCGCGGCAGCATGACCGCGAACACCGCCCCGTCCATCAACCCGGTCCGCGCCATGCCGTGCTCGCCCTGCCAGCGAGCCAAGGCAGCGGCGAAGCCGTCCGAGCCTGGCTCGCAGCTCGTGCCGATCTCGGCGGCGATGCGTGGCGCATAGATCTCCCAACCGGTCTCGGGCTTGCCGAACGGCGACCAGGCCAGGGTCGACAGCGATGCGGCGTTGGCCGCCGCCGCTCCCGCGGGCGCGGCGGCGCCCTCGGCGCTGGGGAGGGACGCCTCGGGCCGCGCGGTGTCTCCAGAGGGCCAGATCACCCATAGCCAGAAGGCGCCGACGACGACCGCCAGGCCGCCCAATCCCCAAAGCAGCGGCTTCAAATCCGGCCTCACGACAGTGGAACTTCGCCATGGCTCAAGCCTTGAGACGGTGAAGTCGTTCCCGTTCGGAGTCCGCATGACCGGTCTGGTTTCTCGTTTCGCCCTTGTCGCCGTCCTCGCCCTGAGCGCCTGCGACGATGCTTCCCCGGCCAAACCGACCCCCGCCAAGACCGTCCAGAAATCACCCGTCCAGGCGCCGCCTGGGGTTCCCGCGCCGTCCGCCACGGCCGCGTCCTCGCCGATCGCCCAGGCGATCAACGCCGCGATCATTCCCACCACCGCCGATCCGCAAGCGCGGCGCGACGTGCTGATCCGGATCCAGACCCTGCTGGATCGCGCGCATTTCTCGCCTGGCGTCATCGACGGGCGTGACGGCGGCAACCTGACGCTGGCGATCCGAGCGTTCCAGGCGGCGCGCGAAATGCCGGTCGACGGCGTGGTGAGCCAAAGGCTGCTCGAGGCGCTGGCGAGTTCCGACGGCGGCCCCGTGCTGGTCGACTACACGATCACGCCGGCCGACGTCGCCGGCCCGTTCTCGCCGCCAATCCCCAAGGACGACTATGAGGCCATGGCCCAGCAGCCGGCCATGAACTACCACGACGTCGTCGAGATGCTGGCCGAGCGCTTCCACATGGACGAAGACCTGCTGCGGGCGCTGAACCCGGGCGTCGACTTCGGCGCGGCGGGCGCGGCGATCGTGGTGACCGCCACCGGCGCCGACACGCTGGACCGCAAGGTCGACCGGATCGAAATCGACAAGGGCCTGGGCCAGGTCCGCGCCTTCGACGAGGCGGGCGTCGAGCTGGCGGTCTATCCGGCCACGGTGGGCAGCACCGAACGTCCCGCCCCTTCCGGTGAATGGGCCGTCCGCACCCTGGCGCCGCGCCCGACCTACACCTATGACCCCTCGCGCCTGACCTTCGGCAAGCCCAAGGACAAGCTGACCATCAAGGCCGGTCCCAACAATCCCGTCGGCTCGACCTGGATCGACCTGACCAAGGACACGTACGGCATCCACGGCACGCCCGATCCGAGACTGGTCAACAAGCGCGCCTCGCACGGGTGCGTGCGCCTGACCAACTGGGACGCGGCCGAGCTGGGTTCGGCGGTGAAGAAGGGGGCCAAGGTGGTCTTCATGGGCGCGGAAGCACGCGCCAGCTAGCGCTCGCCCGGCGTCCGGAGGACTGAATCGCGCCAAGCTTCGCCGTTCAGGCTGCGTTCAGTCAGCCGGCCGCCTAGTGGGTGGCAGACAAGCCGCTCACACGGGGAACAACGATGTCCAAGACGCTCGGCCTGACGGCCCTTTCCGCCGCCGCCCTGCTCGCAGGCTGGGCCGGCGCCGCCTCGGCCCAGGCCCCCGGCTGGGACGGCCGTTACGAGGATCCGCCGCGCGGCTCCTATACGCGCTCCTGCCGCGAGATCACCGCCTTCGACGGGCGTGTGTGGGCGCGTTGCCAGAATAGCCGCGGCGGCTGGGAATGGAGCAGCGCCCGCGCGCGCGACTGTGGCGGCCAAGGTCTCGAGAACCAGGACGGTCGCCTGCAGTGCGCGGGCTTCGTCGGGCCTGGGCCTGGGCCTGGGCCTGGTGGCCGCCCGCCCGGCGGCGGCTGGCGCTCGGACGCGGTGCTGTTCGAGCACGCCGGCTATGATGGCCGGGTCTACGAGGTGCGCGGCGACATGCCCGACCTCGACCAAGCCGGCTTCAACGACAGGGCCTCCTCCATCAAGATCCTGCGCGGCGCCTGGGAGGTCTGCGAGGACGCCTACTATCGCGGTCGCTGCACGGTGATCGATCGCGACCAGGGCGTTCTGCCCCGCGAATGGAACGACCGGATCAGCTCGATCCGTCGCGTCCGCTAATCATCAGCCATCGTCGCGCCCGCCACTTGAACGCGGGCGCGGCGGGCGGCTAAGGTCCCGGCGCCTCGAAGCAAGGTGGAGCTTACCCATGCGCAAGATCGTCGTTCTGGCCGCCGCCGCGGCCGCCCTGCTGGTCTCGGCCTGCAACACCATCGAGGGCGCGGGACGCGACATCTCGGCCGCTGGCCGCGCCGTCAGCCACACCGCGAGCGACGCGAAGAACTGAGCCGCGCCCGTCCTCGCTCAGTCCTCGCGCCCGGTCATTCGGGCCGGATCATTCGGGCCGGCGCGGGGTTCGGACGAACTTGGCCTCATTCGATAAATGAAATCGAAATCGCAGGTGGACACTGGCGCACCACCACCGGTTTCAAGCACGGAATTCAATTACTAAAGCGCGGAAATTTTCGGATTTAATATTGGAACCGTTAACCACGCCCATCATGACTGGTGAAATGTAGTTCAAAAGCGCCACATTTTTGACACCTACACAGGCCGGCAATCGGATAATACTGTTATATATCTAGTGGCAAATTGTCACCGTGCGACGGCAGGTCGCTCTTTTCTTGTCGAACCAGGAAGCGCATATGGACGCCATGTCCGAACCCTCCGCCGCCTCTCCCCTGCTGACCGGTCTCAAGCGGGGCCTTTCGCACCGTTGTCCGAACTGCGGTGACGGTCACCTGTATACGCGCTACCTGAAGGTGGACCCCGAGTGCGAGGCCTGCGGGCACGAGCTGGGCAGCTATCCCGCCGACGACGGCCCGGCCTATTTCACCATTCTGCTGGTCGGACACCTGTTCGTGGCGCCGCTTCTGTTCTTCCACTGGATCTGGGAAGCGCCGCCCCTGCTGGTCGCGCCGATGACCCTGGCCCCGCTGGCCTGCCTGACCCTCCTCCTTCTGCCGCGCGTCAAGGGCGGCGTTATCGGAGCGCTCTGGGCCTTCCGCCTGCGGAAGGCCGAAGAGACGCCGAACTAGCCAAGCGGAACCGACTGGCGAGGCTGGGTATTCCCAAGACGTGATCCCAGCGTCGCCGTGGTGGCGGACGCGGGACCGGAGGGAAACCGCGAACCCATGCTCGGCACCATTCTCATCATCATCCTGATCCTGGCCCTGATCGGCGCTCTGCCCACCTGGGGCCACAGCCGTTCGTGGGGCTATTTTCCCAGCGGCGGTCTTGGCTTGATCCTGGTGATCATCATCATCCTGGTCCTGCTGGGCAGGATCTAGACCTTCCGCCGCTTGCCCTAAACCGGCGTTCGCCTAATCTCCCCCTCGCATAGAGGGGGAGACGAACATGACGGCGAACGCCGACGCGCCCGGAGCGCGCCTGTCGCCGATGGCGCGCGCCCGCGCCATTCTCGGCGGCTCCGCCGGCAATCTCGTCGAATGGTACGACTGGTTCGCCTACGCCGCCTTCACCCTCTATTTCGCGCCGGCCTTCTTTCCGAAGGGCGATCAGACCGTCCAGCTGCTCCAGGCCGCGGCGGTCTTTTTCCTGGGCTTCGTCGCGCGTCCGATCGGCGCCTGGCTGATGGGGCTGTACGCGGATCACGCCGGAAGGCGGGCGGCCCTGTCGGTCTCGGTGGCCCTGATGTGCGCCGGGGCCCTGATCATCGCCTTGACCCCGGGCTACGCCGCGATCGGCCTGTGGGCGCCCGCGGTCCTGCTGCTCGCGCGCGTGCTGCAGGGGCTCTCGGTCGGCGGCGAGTACGGCGCCAGCGCCACCTATATGAGCGAGATGGCCGGCAAGACCCGACGCGGCTTCTGGTCCAGCTTCCACTACGTGACCCTGATCGCCGGGCAGTTGCTGGCGCTGGGCGTGCTGATCATCTTGCAGCGTTGCCTGCCCGAGGCCGACCTGAAGGCCTGGGGCTGGCGCATCCCCTTCGTGATCGGCGCCCTTCTGGCCGTGGTCGTGTTCTGGATCCGCCGCGGGCTGGAAGAGAGCATCGCGTTCAAGGCCACGGCCGAGCGCGAGAGCCTATCGCGGCGTCAGGTGACCATAGCCGGCGGGTTCCTGGCGTTGACGGTTATAGCCGGCGTCCTGGGCGTCACCACCGGACCACTGGCCCGGCCGGGTCAGATCCTGGGCGCGGTGTTCCTGGCGCTGTTCTTCGTCTCGCTGATCGTGCCGCTGGTGCGCCGCCATCCGCGCGAGAGCCTGCTGATCATGGGGCTGACGGCCGGCGGGTCGCTGACCTTCTATGTCTACACGACCTACATGCAGAAGTTCCTGGTCAATACGGCGGGCTTCACCAAGGCCCAGGCCTCCGAGATCAGCGCCATCAGCCTGATCGGCTTCATGCTGGCCCAACCGCTGGCGGGTTGGCTGTCGGACAAGGTGGGGCGCAAGCCGATGCTGATCGCGGCCTTCGGCGGCGGCGCCCTGTCGATCTGGCCGATCATGACGGGGATTTCCCAGGCCACGACCGTCACTGGCGCTCTCGCCCTGATCCTGGCCGGCGTGGCGATCCAGTCCTGCTACACCTCGATCAGCGCGGTGGTGAAGGCCGAGATGTTCCCCGCCCACATCCGCGCGCTCGGCGTGGCCCTGCCCTACGCCCTGGCCAACGTCCTCTTCGGCGGCACGGCCGAGATGGTCGCCCTGGCGTTCAAGCACGAGGGCGTCGAGAGCGCCTTCTACGTCTATGTCGCCGGCGTCATGACCCTGGGCCTCGTCTGCTCGATCGTCCTCAAGGACACCAGCCGCCACAGCCTCATCCACGAGGACTGAGCGCGGTCGCGCCGAACCCCGTTTTCCGACTCTCAACGCCCGTCTAGATTGCCCCCATGCCGTTGCTCGACATCTTCGTCCTCGTCGTCTTCACGCTCTGCTGGCTGCTGTACGAGCCCATGCTCAGGCGTCTGGGCGAGGCCGGCGGCGTGCTCAACACCGACATGACGGTGATCCGCCGCCGATGGATGCAGGAGATGGCCGTGCGCGAGGTCGCGCTTCTGGATGGCCAGCTCCTGGGTCACGCGATCAATTCCGCCAGCTTCTTCGCCTCGTCGAACCTGATCCTGATCGCCGCGGCGGCGGGCCTGCTGTTTGGAGGCGACAGCGCGTGGAAGAGCGTGGAGGGCTTGGCGGTCCTGGCCAAGACCACGCCGATGATGTTCCAGATCAAGCTGGGCCTGGTGCTGGTGGCCCTGGCCCGGGGGCTGCTGGACTTCATCTGGTCGATCCGCCAGATGAACTACTGCCTGGCCGCGATCGGCGCCGCGCCGATGTGGGCGCCGCCACGTGTTCTGGAAGAATACGCCGAGGCGGCCGGCGAGATCCTCAATCCGGCCCTGTCGGCTTTCAACGCCGGGGTGCGCGCCTATTATTTCGCCTTGGCCGCGGCGTGCTGGCTGCTGGGCCCGATGCCATTCCTGGCGGCGACGCTCGGAGCCATGACCCTGCTGCTTTGGCGGCAACGCCGCAGCCGCGCCTCGCTGGCCGTCCACAAGGTGCGCCAGATCCTGGAGCGCCAACCGGTGGTGCACGGCCCTCACTTGACCAAGCTGAAGAAGCCGCCGCCGCCCAAGAGCCGGCTCTAAACGAACCCCGGAACGCCCGCCCCGGCTAGGCCGTTCAGCCCCCAAGATGACGCCCAATGCAATAAGCCCCGCCGGCGACACAGTCACCGGCGGGGCTAATGGGAAGTCTTGTGGGTAGACACTATCTTCATACCTTAGCCAGGGGCAGGGCGCAACCATTTAGCTACGGGAATCCGACATTTCGCCGTGAATTCACGTTGCAACTTATGATTTTGCGTTGCAGGCGCCAGATTCTCGCATCCCCGTTCAAAATATCGGGATCACCGCAGGCCCCACCAGACAAGAGACTCAAAGAAGATCGCCTATTGAGATCTTTCTGAGAGATCGGATCGATAATTCTTCGGCCTAATATCTTAATTTCAGACATTGATATATCGGAAGCAGCGTCGCCTTCCGGACGAGTCTCACTTCAGACCACCTAACTTGGCGGTAAAGCTCCAAAAATCCGGCCATCATTGCACGCGGTATAGAAAGTGAGGGCGAAGGCCGACCCGGGATTAACCGGATCAGCCCCGCGCTCTCGCTAAACGCGCAGGCTCAAGAGCTTCAGATCAGACGCCCAGCGCGGTCCACACGGGCAAGGTCTTCCTGGCCCATTCTTCCGCCTGCCATTTGAGCTCGACCAGATTGGCGTCTCCTTCCAAGGTCGTCCCATCCTTGATCAGAGCTTGGCCCTGCTCCCTTAAGATCGACCAAGCGAATTGGGCCCAGTCTTCCACGGTCTTGCCGCCATTCTGCCGGCTCAACCAGAACATCTGCTGAAAGCGCGTGGCGGCGACGCCGCCGCCAATGAGGGGCGAAGCCAGAGTGCCGATGTCCGATGCCGAAAGAGATCGCTGAGCAATGGCCTTGTTGAGCGCCAGGGCGCGGGTCTTGGCCTTGCTCAGATCTTGCCCCGGCGCGACTTGGTGTACGACGCCCAGGCCCAGCAAGATCGACAAGGCGGAAGTCAGCTGCGCGAAGCTCACATTCTTGCCCACGACGCTGGTTTCCAACTCAAGAATGGTGTGAGGCTTGTAGTCCAGCAGCACGTCGTAGATGGGTTGATAGACCGCGTCGATCAGGCCGGCCTCACCGAGGGCCCCGCGCGCCTTGGTCGGAAGGTCTTCCTTGGCCATGGCGAGAACTATCCGCTCCTCACGGATAGCCAACACCTGCTCCCGGCCCATGAGGGCGCGAGCGCCGCGAATCCAATAGTCACGTCGAAATTGCTGGTTCACGCAGTAGTCTCGGGCGGTCTCGCGCAACGAGACGTCGGGAATGCCGCGCAGGAACTCCGCCTGTTGGGCGGTCATATTCAGTTCGTTCAGACTGTCGATCGTGTGCGCCGAACAGGCGAACCCCACCTTGGCGTCGTCCAGCCAACGCTCCATGTCGGCGAAATACATCGGGCTCCAGTCCCGGTTCATGTACTCGTGCGCCAGGTAACGGCGGTCCTGCCCCTTCATCTGCTTGAGACGTTCGACAGCGCCAGGATTGATCTTTGAATAGAAAGGCTCAAGCGCGATGAACTGCTCGATGAAGTCCAAGGCCGCGTCGGTCCGCCCAATGACGCCCTGCCCCGGCGCACCCATGACGTCAGCGTGGCGCTTCATCAAATGGCGGATCGGCGCCGACGCCGACCAACCCGGCAATGTATTGTACGAGATATAGAGAACGCCGCCCGGGCGCAGCTTTCTACGAATGAAGTCTACGAGAACTCCGCGGTTTTCATCCGAGATCCAGGTCCAGATGCCATGCAGGCCGATGAAGTCGAAATCTGGCAGGTCCCGACGATGGCAGAACTCGGCGAAAGCCTCATCGTAGAGCTTGGCCTCTGCCCCCGAGAGGCGGACCATCTCCGAGGCGAAGGCGGCTTGAGATGGATTGAAGTCCGTTCCGTACCAATCAACGCTGGGCTGGGCGGCGGCGTGGATGGAGATCGAAAGCCCCTGGCCGAAGCCCAGTTCGCAGGCGCTCTCGATCTTGGGCGCATGGAGACCCGCCATCAGCAGCGGTAAGCGGCAGCGAAGAGGGTTCAACTCGGCGTAATAGCCGAAGGTGTAGTTTACATCGGTGACGTAGCCGGCAGTCCATTCAGTCGACACGAGCTCTTCCTGCGTGGATTAGTTTCCCCGGCTTGGATAGCCGCACGAACGGTTGCGTCTGACAAGCCGGAGTGGCGCCCTGTTTTGGCGTGGCGCTCTCGCGCGCGAAGTCGCTATAGCTCTTTATCCTGGCGACACGCGCCCGTCGGCGACACCATTGATGACCACACCCCTTCTGACGCTTTGGCGACGCTTGCCCGTTCCGATCCGGCGCGCCGCGCATCTCGCCAAGGGCGCTCCCCGGGCGGCCTTTGACGCGTGGACCAAAAGGCTGGACGAAGCGGCCAAGGCGCGAGCCCAGCGCGCGTCCCAGGCCAGGACCCGACGCCGGGCGCGGCGACGGAACCGTCGCCCCAAGCCGCCCGTCACCATCGTCGGCTTCCACGGGGCCGTTCACGGGTTGGGCGAGGGCGCGCGAATGCTGGCGCGGGGCTTCGCCGACGCCGGCCTGCCGGTCCGCGCCGTCGACCTGTCCGAGTTCGTGGGCTTTCCGCTCGACCTGCCCGTCACCTTCCCGCCGCCGTCGCCCAAGGAGCGCGGCGTGGTCATCTCGCACATCAATCCCCCTGAGCTGTTGCGCTGGGTGCGCGAGACCGAAGGTCTGCCGATCGGCGGTCGTCGTCACATCGGCTATTGGGCCTGGGAACTGGAGGACGCGCCCAGCGCCTGGGCGCCGGCCTTCGATCTGGTCGACGAGGTCTGGACGCCGTCCGCCTTCGCCGCCGACGCCCTGCGCAAGATCGCGCCGGCCCGGGTCAAGGTGACGCCCCTCCCCTACCCGCTCTATCTCAATCCCAGGCCCGCCGCCGATCGAGGCCGGTTCGACCTGCCGGACGACCAGGTGGTCGTGCTGATGGCCTTCGACCTGCGCTCCACCGCGCAACGGAAGAACCCGTACGCCGCCCTCCGCGCCTTCCAGAAGGCCCAGGCGCTGGCTGCACGCCCCGCCCTGCTGCTCTGCAAGGTCGTGGGCTCGGATCTGTATCCCGACGCGCTCGCGGCCCTGGCGGCGCAGGTGGCGGCCGATCCGGCCATCCGCCTGATGACTGACAGCCTGTCGGCGCAGGACATGGCGGTGCTGACCGCCAGCTGCGACATCGTCCTGTCCCTGCATCGCTCCGAGGGCTATGGCCTGCTGCTGGCCGAGGCCATCTGGCTGGGCAAGCCGACCTTGGCCACCGGCTGGTCGGCGAACGTCGAGTTCATGGACTTGGCGTCCAGCCAACTGGTCGACTACGCGCTGATCCCGGTCGAGGGCGACGGGGCGATCTACCAGGATGGGCGCTGGGCCGACGCCGACGTGGACGACGCCGCCCGGAAGCTGGCGCGGATGATCGCCGACGACGCCTGGCGCGCCCAGCTGGCCGCCGCGACGGCGCGCAACGCCCACGTGTCGTTCGACCGGGAGGCCTGGCGGCGCATGGCCCAGGCCCTGTTGCCGCTGAAGTGATCAGCCCTTGGGGGCTGTCGTGACCGGAGATTCGTCCAGCGCGGGGATATCATTGATCGAGCGAGGCGGGGTGACCTTGTCGGCCGACACCGGCTTGGCGGGCAGCTCCGTGGACGGCGGACGGATCGGCGTGGTGTCCCCGGCCTTCGGCTTCTTGGCCTCCATCGGCAGCGCGACCTTGTCCAAGGTCTGGACGATCAGGTCCGTCGGCAGCATGCCCTTGTAGCGCACCTTCTTGAAGTGGCGGGTCGGGTCGTAGGCCGCCACGCCAGGCGCCAGATTGCCGACCTCGAGCGTGCCGACCTGAGCCAGCAACTGGACGCGGCCGACATATTCGCTCGTCCGGCCCCGCACGAAGGCGAGCTGGGCGTTCTGGAGTTCGGCCTGGGCGTTCAGGACCTCGATCGTGCTGCGCAGGGCGAACCGCTCCTCCTCGCGCACGCCGTAGAAGGCGATGGTGTCGGCGTTCATCTCCGCTTCCTGGCTGACCAGCGACTTCCGCGCGGCCACCAGCTGGTCCCAGTACTGCGAGACGCTCAGCACCATGTTGCGGCGCGCATCGTCGATCAGCAGCTTGTCGCGGTTGTTCTCCTCGATCGACTGGCGGATCTGCGAATTCAGCTGGCCGCCCGAGAACAGCGGCTGGGTCAGGGTGATGCCGGCGTTGACCGTATCCTCACGAGCCCGGTCGTAAGCCAGGTAAGGAGCCAAGGATCCATTACGATACGACGCGTTGGCGCTGACGGAAAACAAACGTTGCGCACGAGCCTCCGCCACGCCTTCACGCGAGGCCTTTTCGGTATAGGCGGCGGCCAAAAGGGTCGGGTTCGATTGCTCGGCCTGGTTAAAGGCCTCATCCAGATTTTCAGGCAGGCCATCGATATCCGGCTCGGGCTCAAGCGTCTCGGGCAGATGACCGATCAGCGAGGCGTAGTAGGCGACGCTGACGTTCAATTGGGCCTGGGCGTTGGCGACTTGAGTGCTCGCCGAGGCGAGGCGAGCCTTCGCCTGCTGCACATCGGTCAGAGTGACTTGGCGGACGCTGTACTTGTCCTCCGTATCTTGCAGTTGCTTGCGCAGCCAGGCCTCGCCACCCAGGCTGATGCGCAGCACCTCCCGGTCGCGACGAACCGAAACATAGGCGTTCGTAACACGGACCAGCAGGTCCATCTCGATCCGCCGCAGGTTCTCGCGGGCCGCCTTGATTTGCGCTTCCACGCCAGCTAGGCGGGCGGCATAGCGGCCGTTGGAATAGATCGCCTGCGACAACTGCAGTTGGGTGGTCTGGCTCGCCCCTTCCTGGCCGGACTGGGCGCCATTCTGCTTTCGCCACCCGTAGTTCTCGCCCACCTGCGCGCTGGCCTGCAGACCATAGGCCCCGCGGGCCTGGGTGTAGTTCTCGTCCAGCGCCCGCATCGCGGCGCGCTGGGCCTGGATGTTCGGGTTGCTCTGATAGGCGGCGGTGATCGCATCGGCCAGGGTTTCGGCGTGCGCGAGCTCGGCGCGGCCGACGACGGCCATGGCGACGGCCATGGCGATCACGGACGCTCGAACAGACAAGACTTTCGACAGCACTCGCATTTCCTAGACTTTCACGGCCCCCGCCGAATGTGGCGGTTCAAGCCAAAATTTGTGGCTTAATCAAGAAGACGACGCACGGTCGCCTCCCAGGTGACATTCTTGTTTTGCCAGAGCTCGCGCGCCGCGGACCCCAGCGATATCGCCCGCGCCTTGTCCGCCGTCAAACGGTCCAGCGCCTCGGCTAACGCCTCGGGCGTCGGTTCGGCCACGGCGCCGGTGTCCTCGCTGACGATCTCGAGCAATCCCCCGGAGTCTGTGACGGTCAGCACCGCCTTGCCGGCCGCGAAGGCTTCCATGGTCACGTAGCCGACACTGTCCTCGTCGAAGGGAAGGTAAGCGCAGGCCAAGGCGCCATTGGCCCAGCGGGCGATGTCCTCGCGCGGATGGAAGCCGAAGCGCAGATCGACGCGGTCCGTCAGGCCAAGATCCTCGACCAGCCCTCGCAGGCGCTGGGCGTAGGCCTCGTTCTCCGGTGGCCCGGCGATGACCAGGCGCGGACCGCGCGGCAGCAGCGCCAGGGCCTCGATCAGCAGGTGCTGGCGCTTGCCCGCCGCCACCCGGCCGCCGGCGAAGACATAGTCGCCATGGTCGCCGCCGGTGAACAGCTCGCCATCGTTGAGCGGCGGATAGAGCACCTCGGACGCCACGCCATTGAACTTCATCAGCCGGTTCTGGGTGACGGGCGAGTTGCAGTAGATCTTACGGCACTGCGCGAAGCAGGCGTTGTCGGCCGCGCGGATGGCCGCCTTCACCGCCCTGCCCGTCTCGTCGAAATCCAGATGGCTCTGCCCCGCCTCGGAGAGGTCGTAGGCCTGGCGGAACTGGTGCAGCAGCCACAGCACCTTGTGCTCGTGCGGGATCAGGTAGGCCGGGAACTTCAGGCCGATCACCCGGTCGACATTGTGCAGCCGCAGGCCCTTGGAGATCAGCATCTCCTCGATCAGCCGCTCGGCGGGCTCCCAGGAGAACGGGACGCGGACAAGCTCGGACTGGACGCCAGGCGTGGCGTTCAGGCGCCGGACCAGGTGGTCGGCCAGTTCCTCGGCTCCGCCACGCTGGAAAGGGGCGGCGTTGTTGACGACCAGAACCTTCATGCGGGCTTCCTCATGAGGTCAGGCGCTCCACGACGGTGCTCCAGTCGATCTTCATCTCGGCCAGACGGTTCAGCGAGGCCTCGCCCATCGCCGCCACTTCCTGGCGGTCGGCGTGCAGGCGGTCGAATTGCTCGGCCAGGGCCCGGGGATCGGGTTCGCTGATCAAGCCGTTGCGACCGTGCTCCACCAGCTCCAGCACGCCGCCGGAGTCCGTGGTGGTGACGATCGCCTTGCGGGCGTGAGCCCCTTCCAGCGACGGATAGCCGTAGCTGTCCTCGTCCTTGGGCAGATAGGCGACGGCCAGCGCCGCCTTCAGCATTTCGGCCTTCTCGTCCTCGCTGATCCAGCGATCCTCGAGGATCACGCGATCAGTCAGGTTGAGGTCGCGAGTCATCTGGACCAGCTGGCGGCCGTACTCCGGACTCGACGCCGTGCCCGCCAGACGCAGCTTCACCGGCGTCTTCACGTACTGCATGGCCTCGATCATCAGGGCCTGACGCTTGTGGGGCTCCAGGCGCGAGATGGCGACGATCTCGTCGCCATAGCCCGTGTGCGTGAACCGCTCGGGCTTGTAGATCGGCGGATAGAGCGGCGTCGCGTCAAGGCCGTTGAACGCCTTCAGGCGGTCGGCGACGACCTGAGAATTGGTGAACACCGCCCGGCTCTCGGCGATCGCGCGGGTGTCGAGGGCTCGCAGGTTGTCGCGGATCGCGCGCGTGTGCGGATCATCGGGCATGCCCCGGTAGGGCGTGTCCCAGAGATCGTAAAAGGTGCGGATGTGGTGGATGAACCACAGCACCTTGTTCGGATGGTCCACCACATAGGCCGGCGGCCGGAAGCAGATCACCCGGTCGCACCATTGCGTCAGGTCGATCAGCCGCCAGGCGGCGACCTGGTGCAGGATCTCTTCCGGATCGTCGGAGAACGGCAGGTAGAACCGCTCGACCTGATGCCCCGCCTCGACCAGCTTTTCCTCAAGCCACTCGACGATGAAGCGCGCCCCGCCGTTGATGAACGGCACGATCGAGGACAGCAGGACGATCCGCATCGGCTAGACCAGCACCTGGTCGAGCGCGGCGACGACGCGGTCGATATCCGCCTCGGTGAGTCCCGCATGGGTCGGCAGGTTCAGGCCGTCAGCGCCGCAGGCCTCGGCCTGGGTGAGGTCACCGGTCGCCAGATGGGCGTAGGGCGGCATGACGTGCATCGGGTGAAACACCGGCCGGCTCTCGATCCCCAGAGCGTCCAGGTCCTTGATCACCTGGTCGCGCGAGGTCGCCAGGCCCTCGCCCAGGCGGACGGTGTACATCCAGAACACATGGCGGCCCGTCGCCGCGACATAGGGCTTGATGATCCGATTGCCGAGGCGGGAAAGCTTTTCGTCGTACCAGGCCACGACCTGCTCGCGCGCGGCGAGATGATCGTCGACCCGTTCCAGCTGGGCCAGGCCGATGGCGGCCTGGATGTTGGTCATGCGGTAGTTGAAGCCGACGACCGGGAACCAGTAACGGCGGTTGGGGTCCATGCCCTGGCTGCGATAGAGCCGCATGGTCTCGGCCAGCGCGTCGTCGTCGGTCGTGATCATCCCCCCCTCGCCGGTGGTGATGATCTTGTTGCCGAAGAAGCTGAAGGTGGCGCAGTCGCCCAGCGAACCGGACATCTTGCCCTTGTAGGTCGCGCCGACGGCCTCGGCGGCGTCCTCGATCACCATCAGGCCATGTCTCTTGGCGAGTTCGAGGATCGGGTCCATGTCGGCCACCTGGCCGTACAGGTGCACCGGCATGATCGCCTTGGTCCGGGGGGTGATCTTGGCCTCGATAAGGGCCGGGTCGATGTTGAAGGTGCGCGGGTCGTTGTCGACCAGCACCACCGTGCCGCCGCAGTAGGTCACGGCGTTGGCCGAGGCGATATAGGTCAGGCTCGGGATGATCACCTCGTCGCCCGGTCCAATACCCATCGCGACCAGCGCCAGATGCAGCGCCGTGGTGCCGTTGTTGCAGGCGATGGCGTGCTTGACGCCGCAGTAGTCGGCGAAGGCCTTTTCGAAGTCGTTGATGAACCGACCGGCCGACGAGATCCATGTCGAGTCGAGGCACTCCAGGACATAGTCGCGTTCATTGCCGTCCAGGCGCGGAGCGGCCACGGAGATCCTGGGCAGGGTGTTCGCCGGGTTGGTCACGACCGGTCTCCTTTGATCTTGGCCGGCACGCCGATCGCCAGCACCGCGTCCGGCAGGTCGCGCGCGACGACGCCGCCCGCGCCGACGATGGCGTCGGCGCCGATCGTCACGCCGGGGATCGCCCGCGCGCCGACGCCGAGAAAGGCCCGCGCGCCGATACTCACGCCGCCGGCCAGGGCCGAGGCCGGCCCCAGGTGACAGGCCACGCCCAGCTGGCAGTCGTGGTCGACGACCGCTCCAGTATTGATGATGGCGAGATCCCCGATCTGGCTGTCCGCATTGATCACGACGCCGGCCATCACCGCCACGCCCTCGCCAAGCTTGGCGCTCGGCGAGATCACGGCCGAAGGGTGGATCGCGTTCACGAGCGCGAAGCCGAGGTCGCGGCTCTTCCCGCCCAGTTTTTCGCGCAGCCGGTTGTCTCCGATCGCCACGAACAGGCGAGACAGGCCCCGCCCTCTCAGTTCCGGCAGGATCAGATCGTCCCCCAAGACCGGAACGCCCAGCACCTCGCGCGGGGTGGGATCGGCGTCGACGATCGCCGCGACCGTCTCCCCCGCGGCCCGAAGGCTCTCGATGACCACCTTGGCGTGGCCGCCGCCGCCGATGATGACGACGCCCCCGATGTCGAGGGTCGGGGCCATCAGTTTCGCGACCGCCGCACGATGTCGGCCTCGACCATCTCGGCGATCATCTCCTGCATGGTGATCTTGGGCGACCAGCCCAGCTTGGCCTTGGCCTTGGCCGGATCGCCCAGCAGCAGATCCACCTCGGCGGGGCGCAGGAACTTGGGATTGATCGTCACGTGGTCCTGATAGTTCAGGCCGACGCTGGCGAAGGCGACCTCGCACATCTGGCGGACGGTCCAGGTCTTGCCGGTCGCCACCACGAAGTCGTCGGGCGTGTCCTGCTGCAGCATCAGCCACATGGCCTCGACATAGTCCCGCGCGTGGCCCCAGTCGCGCTTGGCGTCGAGGTTGCCCAGCTCCACGGTCTTCCGCTGGCCCAGCTTGATGGCCGCCACCGCGTCGGTGACCTTGCGGGTCACGAACTCGATGCCGCGCAGCGGGCTCTCGTGGTTGAACAGGATGCCGGCGGAGGCGTGCAGGCCAAAGCTCTCGCGATAGTTCACCGTCATCCAATGGGCGTAGAGCTTGGCCACGGCATACGGCGAGCGCGGGTAGAAGGGCGTGGTTTCCGATTGGATCGGATGCTGCACCAGGCCGTACATCTCCGACGACGAGGCCTGGTAGAAGCGAGCTTGCGGGCACTCCAGGCGCACCGCCTCCAGCATGTTGGTCGCGCCGAGACCGGTCACCGAACCGGTCAGGTGCGGCTGGTCCCACGAGGCGCCGACGAAGCTCTGGGCGGCGAGGTTATAGACCTCGTCCGGCTGGACGCGGCGCATCAGACGCGACAGGCCGCCCTCGTCCAGCAGGTCGCCCAGCTCGAAGCGGATGTCGTCATAGACCCCGATCCAGCGCAGGCGGTCGCCGATCACGTCGGCCGAGGCCGAGCGGCGCAGCATGCCGTGGACGGCGTAGCCCTTCTCAAGCAGCAGCTTGGCGAGATACGCGCCATCCTGGCCGGTTATGCCGGTGATCAAAGCCGTCTTCGCCATACGATCTTGCCGACTCCAGTAACAACGAAGGTGTCTGACTACACTATTGGAGGCGGTTGGAAAGCGGCGCCGGTCAGATTTCCATCTTGCCGGACCGCTTTCCGAAAAGCTTGGGAATTCAGTCTATTGAATTCCTAGCCCTACTCCTCGCGCATGGTCGTGCGCAGGGTGTCGCGCAGCGGCGAGAACAGATACTGCAGCACCGTCCGCTCGCCGGTCGGCACGATCACCTGGGCGGGCATGCCGGCCGTGACCTTGGCGCGAAGCGGCTTGGGCAGTTGCTTGACGTCGACCCGCACGATGCCGAGGAAGTAGGTCGTCTTGCCCTCCGGATCCGAGAGCCGGTCACGCGAGATCGTTTCGATCGTGCCGTTCAGGATCGGGATCTCGCGCGAGTGGAAGGCCGGCAGGCGGACCTCGGTGACCATGCCCTCGTGGATGTTGTCGACGTCGGTCGGAGCGAAGTGCGCCTGGATCACGAAGGCCTCGTCGTCGGGCGCGATATCGACCATCGGCTCGGCCGGCCGCACGACCGCGCCCTCGGTGAAGAAGCGCAGGTTCTGGGCCGTGCCGCTGACCGGCGAGACGACGTTGATCCGCTTCTGGGCCTCGGAGGCCACGACTTCCTTCTCGGTGACTTCGGCCAGCTTCACCCGGGTCTCGGTGATGCTCTGGCTGACTTCCTCGAAGAATTGCTGCTTGATCTGGCGGATCTTCAGCTGAGTTTCCGCCGCGCCCTGCGACGCCTTGGAACGGTCGGCGGTCAGGCGCCCGATCGAGCCCGACAGCGAGGCCTGCTCACGCTCCAGCGCCAGCAGGCGCGGCCGCGGCACCAGGCCCTTGTCGTAGATCTTGCGCAGGTCGTTGAGCTCGTCCTGGATGTAGCCCAGCTGGTCCTTCAGGCCCTGCGTCTGACGATCGATGCCTTCGATCTCGCTCTGGTACTGGTCGCGCTGGGCGTTCATCAGGTCGACCTGGCCCTGGATCGTCTGGCGACGCTCCAGGAACTGCGACTGCTCGTCGGCGATCGCGCGCGCGACCATCGGATCGCCGCGCTGGGCCAGCAGGTCGGCCGGGAAGCTGATCGTGGCGCGCTGGTCGCGTTCGGCCAGCAGGCGCGCCTCCATGGCCTTCAGGGCCACGTACTGGTTCTTGGTGATGCCCGCCGCGGCGTTGGCCTGTGTGGCGTCGAGCTCGAACAGGAGCTGCCCGGCCTTCACCTTCTCGCCTTCGCGGACGAGGATCTTGCGCAGAATGCCGCCTTCCAGGTGCTGGATGGTCTTGCGGTTGCCTTCGGCCGACACGACGCCGTTGGCGATCACGGCGCTGTCCAGCGGCGCCAGGGCGGCCCAGCCCAGCAGGCCCACGAACGTGAAGGCGATCACGGCGTAGCCGATACGGGCCACGCCCTTGTAGTTGTCCGTCGGACGTTTGATCTTCGGGGGCTTCATTGATCTTCAGCCTGATGGGCGCGCTGGGGGCGGCCGTTAGAACGGAGTGCGGAGGCGGACGAGAGCGGCGTCAATGCGCGCCCTGGATCGGCGCGGGCTGCGGCGGCTGGGGCTGCGGGGCGGCCCCGGTCAGCTTGGCCAGCATGACGTCGCGCTCGCCGAAATCGGCGATGACCCCCTGGTTGATCACCATGATGTAGTCGGCCTGGGCCAGCAGGTTCACCTTGTGCGTGGCGAAAACCACGGTGCGCTTGGCCGCCTTCAGGCGGTTCATGGCCTCCATCAGGGCGACCTCGCCCGTCTGGTCGAGGCTGGCGTTCGGTTCGTCCAGGACCAGCAGGGCCGGCATGCGGAACACCGCCCGCGCCAAGGCTAGGCGCTGGCGCTGGCCGCCGGACAGCGAGGCG
>NZ_DATFAV010000297.1:0-34779 GCF_035254145.1 Caulobacter sp.
CCGGTTCAGGAACCCGAACACCAGAAGGCCGATCTCGCCCGAGCCGACGATCGCGCGGCTAGCGGCGTCGACCCCGCCGTTGATGGCGTCGTAGCCCAGGCCCAGCAGACCGGCGATCACCAGGCCGGCCAGGCCAGAGACGATCGGCACGAACCGTCGGCCGCTGAAGAAGGCCAGGTATTCGGGCAGCTTGAAGCCGGAGAACCGGTTGTAGAAGAGACCCCCGACAATCCCCGAGACGATGCCGATCGGCACGCTGAGCTTGGCCAGGGCCTTGGCCTTGTAGGCCGCCGAGGCCAGGTCGGCGTGGGCCTGAGCCAGGCCCGCCGTCGCCTCGGCCGGGACATGCAGCAGGGCCTTGGCTCCCTCGACGGCGATCAGGAAGCAGACGACGCCGGCCAGGCCCGCCGCGCCGTTGTTCTCGCGCGCGAGGCCAACAGCCACGCCGATGGCGAACAGCAGGCCGAGGTTGGAGAAGATCGCATCGCCGGCGGCGGCCACGAAGCCGATGTTCAGGAGATCCGGCTGGCCCAGGCGCAGCAGGAGGCCCGCCACCGGCAGCACCGCGATCGGCAGCATCAGGGCCCGGCCCAGCGGCTGGAGGATCTCGAGCGGAGACTTCATCGGCTTCAAGCTCCGAAGGCCTGGCAAAGGGCCCGAACCGCCTCGGGCGAGGTCTGCTCCAAGGCCCGGGCGCCGAGATCCCGGCAGGCGGCGAGGTCCAGGGCGCGCACGGCGGCCTTGACCTCCGGGACGATGGCGACCGTGGTCGACAGCTCGGTGACCCCCAGGCCCAGCAGGACCGGGGTGGCGACGGGATCCGAGGCGAGGCCCCCGCAGACGCCGACCCAGCGACCGTGCCTGGCCGCGCCTTGGCAAGTCTGGGCGATCATCCGCAGCACCGCCGGGTGCAGGGCGTCGATGCGCGCGGCCAGCTCCGGATTGCCCCGGTCCATGGCCAGCACGTACTGGGTCAGGTCGTTGGTGCCGATGGAGAGAAAGTCGGCCTCGGCGGCCAGCAGGTCGGCGGTCACGGCCGCGGCCGGGGTCTCGATCATCACCCCGAGTTCGACGCGGTCGGTGATCTCGAGTTCGCGCTTGGCCTCCTCCAGCACCGCGCGGACGGCGCGCAGCTCATCCAGGCTCCCGACCATCGGGACCATGATCTTGCACTGGCCCCCTTCGGTTTCTTTGGAAGGTCTGACCCGCAGAATGGCGCGCAGCTGGGTCTTCAGAAGATGCGGCCGCCAGAGGCTGACACGCACGCCGCGCAGGCCAAGGGCCGGGTTCTCCTCGGCCGGGATCGGAAGGTACGGCGCGGCCTTGTCGCCGCCGACGTCGAGGGTGCGGATGATCAGCGGCCGGCCAGAAAGCGCGTTGGCGATGGCCTGGTACTGGCGGGCCTGCTCGTCCTCGTCGGGCGGGTTTTCGCGGTCCAGAAACAGGAACTCCGTGCGCAGGAGGCCGCAGCCCTCCGCCCCGTTCTCGACGGCGGCCAGGGCGTCCTTGACCGAGCCGGCATTGGCGAAGACCTCGATACGGGCGCCATCCTTGGTCACCGCCGGGTCATGGGCGGCGGCGCGGGCGGCGGCCTTGCGGGTCTGGCGCTGGGCCAGCTGGGTCTGGGCCGCCGCCAGGGCCGAGGCGTCGGGCGCCACGCGCAGCGTCCCACCGTCGGCGTCGAGGATCAGGGCGGCGCCGTCAGCGACGCTCAGCACCCCGCCGCCCACGGCCACCAAGGCCGGCACGCCCATGGCCGCGGCCAGGATCGCCACGTGCGAGGTCGGCCCGCCGCGCGCCGTGGCCAGGCCCGCCACCACGCCCGGGTCGACCCCCATCAGTTGCGAAGGCAGAAGCTCGTCGGCCAGCAGGATCGATCCCGGCGGCAGGACGCTGGCCTCGTCGTCTTCGCCAGCCAGCGCCTTGAGCACCTGGCGTTCCAGGTCGATCAGGTCGTCGACCCGCTCGGCCAGGCGGCGGTCGCCCAGAGCCCGCAGCGCCTCTACATAGCCGCCCACGGCCGATCGCCAGCCGAAGCCCGCGCCCTTGCCCTGGGCGATCAGGGCCCGGGCCTGGGCCAGGAGTTCCGGGTCGTCCAGAAAGGCCAGGTGCGCGGCCAAGATCGCCCTGCGGGCCTTGTCGCCTTTCGTGGCGCCGGCTTCGATCCGGGCGCGGACCTTGTCGAGCGCCGCGCTCAGCGCCGCCTCTTCCTGAGCCACGCCCTCCCCCTGCTCGCGCACGGCGATATCGGCGGAAGCCAGGCGCACGGCCTTGCCGATCGCCAGGCCCGGCGCGGCCAGCACGCCCTTCAGCACCCCGTCGGCCGGCAGCTCGGCCGGAGCCAGAAGCGTTTCCACGACGGGCGCGAGCGAAGTCCTGGTCGCGACCGGCGCGCCCTCGCCCATGCCGCTCTCGATCAGCACGGCGATCGCCGTCATGGCGGCCTCGGCGTCCGCGCCCGACGCCACGACCGCGATCTCGTCGCCATGGCGTACGGCCAGGGCCATCAGCCCCACCGGGCTCCGGGCGCTGGCCCGCCGCGAGCCGGCGACCAGCGCCGTCTCGGCTGTAAAGCTCTTGGCCAGCGCGGCGATCCGGGCCGCCGGCCGCGCGTGGACGCCGTGCGCCAGCGGCACGGTCACCGGTCGGGAAATCTCGTTGGCGGACTCGAAGGCCCGCGTGGCCGCCCCGTCCACGGCCCGCAGCGCCATCAGGAAGCCGCCTGCCTCCACGGCCCGGTCCTGGTCGCGGCGCACGATCTGGAAGGCTTCCGGGTTGGTGATCACCACCGGGGTGATCAGGCTCTTGGCCCGCCGGGCCAGCAGATCGAGGTCGAAGCTGATCAGCGCCTCGCCCGTCTTCACCGCCTGGCCCTCGCGCACGTGGACTTCGAAGCCCTCGCCGCCCAGGGCCACCGTCTCCAGACCGACATGCATCAGGATCTCGGCGCCGCCCGCCGTCCGCAGCGTCACCGCATGGCCCGCCCGGTGCGCCGAGACCACCACCCCGTCGCAGGGCGCCACAAGCTCCGACCCCAGAGGATCGATCGCCACCCCGTCCCCCAGCATCCGCTCCGCGAACACCGCGTCCGGCGCCTCATCCAACGGCGCGATCCAGCCCTTCAGCGGTGATGCGAGAACGAGGTCGGGCACGGGCTTCACTCTTCCTGGACTAGTTCGCGGCCGTCAGGGTCACGCGGTCGATCGCCCAGAAGGGATCGACGCTCCTGGCCGTGAAGGTCAGGCAAAGATCGACCTTACCCGGCCGCGCCGGCAAGCGGCCGGTGATCGTGGAGAGGCCGGGATTTTTGGCGGCGTCGCCCAGCGGGATGGCGGCCAGGCGCTCGCCCGCGCAACCGGCGCGCACCTCCAGCTCGCCGCCCGGCGTTTCCGGCGCCCGCAGCGGGATCTGGTCGCGATCCTTGCCGACCTGGAAGTTGAACGGGATCTGGCTGGCCCGGACTCTCAGGATCGCGCCCTTGGAAAGATCCGCACCCTCCCAGATCCAGCAGGGATTGAGGATGTCGACGAACATCATCGCCCGCTTGTCGAGGGCGCGCGGGGCGTCGTCGATCATGGTCAGGGGGACCTTTTCAGTGCAGAGCTTCAGTTGGCCGCTAACGCGGGTGCGCAGCAGCGCCGGGTCGATCGTCCAGGTCCGCTCGCGTCCCAGGGCCCGGCCGTCGAGGAAGGCGCGCGCCTTCACCGTCGTTCCCGATGACAGATCCAGCGCCGCCGCATAGGCGAGCGACTTCGCCGTCGGCGCCTTGCCGTCGAGGGTGTAGCGGATCTCGCCGATCCCGAGGCCGGTCGACAGCGCCAGCCGCGTCTTGCCGCCCTCGGCTTCCGACAGCGCCGGCTGCGGTTCGAACGGGACGGCATCGACCGTGACACCCAGGATCTTCAGCCGCGCCATCTCGGCCGGCAGGCGGCGGGCGAAATCGTCCCAGTCGACGCCGCCCTCCGGCGTCCAGCCGCGCTCGGCCAGGGCCACGGCGCGCGGGAAGGCCATCGCCTGCATCCGCGCGTCGGTCTGCATGTGCTCGGTCCAGACATTGGCCTGCACGCCCAGCACATGCTTGCGCTCTTCGGCGCTCAGCTGCGACGGCGCCGGATCGAAGCCGTAGACGTCCTTCAGGCTGACCACCCGCCCGCGCCCTGTCGGCTCATCGGGCGAGACGCTCTGGCGGTTGTCGAGATAGAGCACCGGATGGGGCGAGAGCACCGTGTCGTGACCAGCCTTGGCCGCGGCGATCGCGCCGTCGATCCCGCGCCAGGACATCACCGTGGCGTTGGGCGCGAGGCCGCCCTCCAGGATTTCGTCCCAGCCGATCAGCCGGCGGCCGCGCTTCTCCAGCGTCTTGCCGACGCGCTGGATGAACCAGCTCTGCAGTTCGTGCTCGTCCTTCAGGCCCAGGTCCTTGATCCTGGCCTGGATCTTCGGGCTGGCCTTCCACTGGTCCTTGATCGCCTCGTCGCCGCCCACATGGATGAAGGTCGAGGGGAAGAGGTCCATGACCTCGTTCAGCACATCGTCGAGGAAGGCGAAGGTCGCGTCGTCGGTGTTGTAGAGCCAGGGGAAGACGCCCCAATCTCCCATGTGCTTGGCGCCCATCTTGCTGGCGTCCGGTGGGGCTGAGCCCAGCTCTGGATAGGCCACGATCGGCGCCAGGGCGTGGCCCGGAGTCTCGATCTCGGGAACGATGGTGATGTTGCGGGCGGCGGCGTAGGCGACGAGGTCGCGGACCTGGTCCTGGGTGTAGAAGCCGCCGTACTTGGGATAGGCGCGCGCCGCGCCGGGATCGGTGCGCCAGGCGCCGACCTGCGTCAGCTTCGGATATTTCTTGATCTCCAGCCGCCAACCCTGGTCGTCGACAAGGTGCCAGTGGAAGGTGTTGAGCTTGTGCGCCGCCATGGCGTCGAGCGTCGCCTTCAGCGTCTCGATCGACTGGAAATGGCGGGCGCTGTCGACCATCAGGCCGCGCCAGGCAAAGCGCGGGGCGTCTTCGATCGTGGCGGCCGGGACCGCGACCGGGCCCTTGGCGTTGTCGGGCGTCGCCAGCTGCCACAGCGACATGGCGCCGTAGAAGAGGCCCGCGCGCCGGGCGGCGGCGATCGTGACGGCCTTTGGCGAGACATCGAGCCGGTAGGCCTCGCCCGCCGGACCCTCGCGGCGTAGGACAATGGCGCCGTCGGTCGGATCGCCCTCGACGACCTTCGGCCGGAAGCCTCGCGAACGCCGGATGAGGTCGGCCAGTTGGTCGGCGACACCCCGCGCCTCGACGTCACCCTTGGAGACGACGATTGGAGTGGCGGCGGTAAGCTCAAAGACCCCGTCGGCGCGGACCGCCTTGGCGGGCGCGGGCGTCAGGGTCAGGTCAGCGGCGCCCGCCGGCGGGGCGAGGGCGGCGACGAGGGCCAGGGCCGAGATGGCGGCGATGCGGAGCGGGGTCAGGGTCACGCGGCCTCGCGGAGAAAACTCGGGCGGCAAAAAGCGGGCGGGACAGCCGGACTGCCCCGCCCCAGCTCCATGCTTGCAGTCAGGAGGGGATCGGATCAATTGCGCATCGGCGGAGGCTCGGGACGGACCCGAGCCTCCGCCGATGTGCGTTAGAAGCTCACGCTGAGCGTCGCCTGCAGCTTGCGGCCCGTACGATAGACGCCGCGCGGCAGGGCCGTGGTGTTGGCGTAGGCGTAGTACTCGCTGTCCAGCAGGTTCTGGCCGGACACCGACAGGTTGATGTTCTGGTTCAGCGCGTAGCCGACCGTGGCGTCCAGGCTCTTGGAGGCGCGGACGAACATGTTGTCGCCGCGATCGACGCCGGTGAAGTACTTCGAGCGCCAGGTGAAGGTCGCCCGGGCCGAGAACGGACCGTTCTCGTAGAAGGGGCTGACATTGACCTGGTGCTTGGAGCTATAGGGCAGCGGCGCGCTGTCCTGGCCGGAGGCGTCGGCGTAGGTGTAGTTGGCCAGCAGGCCGAAGCCGTAGGCGTAGTTCTGCTGGTAGGCCACGGCCAGGCCCTTGACCTCGGCCGAACCCGCGTTGAACGGGCGGCTGATCTGGTAGGTGGTGACCTTGCCCTGCGACTGGTTGAAGTACGATTCCGGCTGGGTGCGCTGCAGGATGTAGTTGGAGATGTCCTTGTAGAAGACCTCCGCCGACAGGATGGCCTGGGGCTGGAAATACCACTCGGCCGAGGCGTTGAAGTTGCTGGACTTGTAGGGCTCCAGCGCCGGATTGCCGCCGCCGCCGGTCAGGATGCCGTCCGACAGCCAGAAGTAATTGGTCATGTCGGCGTAGTTCGGCCTCGCGATCACCTGGGCCGCTGCGAAGCGGAACACCAGATCCTCGCGCGCGTCGACGATGATGTTCACGCTGGGCAGGACGTTGTCGTAGCTCTTCTTGGTGACCTGCCAGCTCCAGTCGGCGGCGGCGTTGCAGGCCGCGCCCGGCTTGCAGACATAGCCGGCGCTGTCGACCGAGGTCTTCACATAGCGAACGCCGAAGTTGCCGCGGATGTTGTCGGCCTTGAAGTTGGCCTGGGCGTAGGCGGCGTCGATGTTCTCCTGGATATTCCAGTTGCCGGCCGTGAACTCGGCGGCGGCGAAGATCGAGGGCTTGGGCAGGGTCCCGCCCGCCGGCAGCCACTTGCCGCTCTGGACATAGTCGACCATCGACGGACCGCTGATCCGGAAGCGGTTCTTCATCTGGTCGCCGACGCCGTCGAAGCCCTTCAGATAGTTGCTGGGGACTTCGCTTGGGCTGAACAGCGAGGCGGGGGCCGCGACGCCGGTGATGGCGATGCCGGCATATTGCTGGCCGGTCTCGTGCTCACGCCGCTTGTAGCCGACCTGGATGCGCTGGATGACGCCGTCGAAGTCCTTGCCCAGGTCGATCTGGGCGTACTTCTCCTCGTCGCTTGTCGGCTTGGAGACCAGGTTGCCGCTCCAGCCGGGATCGGTCGCGAAGGCGGCCGGATTGCCCATCACGTTGGTCGTGTAGGTCAGGCTGCCCGGGCTCTTGGGCGCGCCGCTGATGTCGACGGTGTAGTTGGCCCAGTTCAGGAACTCGAGGAACACCTGGCGCTTGGTGCCGCCGTCGGCCGTGGACTTGCCGATCTCACCGGAGAGGTCCCAGCCGTCGCCCTTGTAGCCGCCCTTCAGGTGGTAGGTGTCCGACTTCAACTCCGCCTCGCGATACTGGACGTCCAGGACCGAGAGGGCGTTGGCGAACGAGGCCTTGGTGACGACGCCGTTGTTGACGGTCAGGTCCGTCAGGGCGCCCAGGCTGTTCCAGGTGTTGCCCTGGAAGGCGTACATCGACTGGTTGGTGTTGTCGTAGTCGGCCTTGATCTTCAGCCAGTTGAACTCGAACGACAGCTGGTCGGTGGGCTTGTACTGCAGCGAGGTGGTGTAGGTGGTGCGCGTACGGTCCTGCTCGAAATAGGAGGCGCCGAACGCATTGGGGCTGCGAGCCGTCAGATTGGAGGTCAGGGTGCTGGCGCAAGTTCCGGTGCAGCCGCGGGTGCGCGAGTCGACCGGATTGTCCGGATTGCCGCCGGCCCACTGGTTGGCGGCGATGGTGCCGTAGCTCTCGACGCCGTCGCGCCGCAGTTGGTCCTCGGCGCGCTGGACCGAGAAGCTGGCGCCGAAGGTCTGGGCGTCGTTCTTCCAGCTGACCAGCAGCGAGCCTTGGGCGTCGCCCTTCTTGGAGCGGTCGTTGTACAGATAGCTCACCGCGCCAGCGATCAGGCCGGACTTCAGGTCCAGAGGCTTGCGGGTGTTGACGATGACGGTGCCGCCGATGCTGCCTTCGTCGATGCGCGGCTCGGGCGACTTGTAGATGTCGACCTTGCCGACGATCTGCGGGGCCAGCAGGGCGTAGTTGAAGGTGCGGCCGGGGGAGTCGAGAATGAACCAGTCAGCGGAGGCGACGGTCTGGCCATTGAGCAGGGTGCGGTTCAGCGCCGGGTCCGTGCCCAGGATGCTGACCTTCTCGCCTTGACCAAAGGCGCGATCGACGGTGACGCCGGGAACGATGGTCAGGGCTTCGGCGACGTTCGTGCTCGGGAACTTGCCCACGTCCTCGGCGGTGACGACGTCGACGATGGCGTCGGCGCGGCGCTTGGATTCGATGGACTGGAGCAGCGAGGCCCGGATGCCGGTGACGACCACCTGCTCAACCGCATTGTTGTCCTGCGCCAGGGCCGGAGCGGCGGCGGCCACGGCCATGATGCTGACGGACGCGGCCAGGACGGACTTGTGGAAATTCTTCATACTCGGCTTCTCCCCATTATGCCGGGCCGATTGGACCCGGAGCCGAACCCCAAGCCCAATATGATACCAATTTTCTGGGAGGATCCGCAGAAATGGGTACTTCTCAGGCCTCGGGAGGGAACTGTGACGGAAATTTTGCATCTGACAAGGCCAAAAAGAAACCAATTGCAGACCATGTTCTTATTGGTATGAAAATGGTCATATGCTATCGAGATGGACGTTGGGCGCCGTCGATTTGCGCGGGGAGGGTTGGGCAATGACGTTTTCGGAACGGATCGGACGGCTCGACGCCGCCGACGGCCACGCCCCGCTCTACAGACAGCTGCAACGCGCGCTGCGCCAGGCGATCCAGCAGAAGATGCTGGCGCCCGACGACGCCCTGCCAGCCGAGCGCGACCTGGCCGACGAGTTCAAGATCTCGCGGATCACCGTGCGCAAGGCGTTGGACGGCCTGGTCAGCGAAGGCCTGCTGACGCGCCGGCAAGGCGCGGGCACCTTCGTGGCCGCGCGGGTGGAGAAGAGCTTTTCCAAGCTGACGTCCTTCACCGAGGACATGATCTCGCGCGGGCGCGTTCCCCGCAGCGAGTGGATCAGCCGCAGCGAGGGCCAGGTGACGCCCGAGGAGTCTCTGACCCTGGGCCTGTCGCCCGGGACGCCGGTTTATCGCTTCGCCCGGATCCGCTTCGCCGACGGCGCGCCGATGGCGGTGGAGTACACGACCATCGCCGCCTTCGCCCTGCCCTCGGTCGACGCCGTCGGGGTGTCGCTCTACGAGGCGCTGGAGGCGACCGGCCACCGGCCGGTGCGGGCCCTGCAGCGCTTGCGGGCGGTGCTGTTCGCCGCCGAACAGGCCGACCTTCTGGGCGTTCCAGCCAAGGACGCGGGGCTGCTGATCGAACGGCGGGGCTTCCTGAAGGACGGCCGGGCGGTGGAGGTCACGCAATCCTACTATCGTGGCGACGCCTACGACTTCGTCGCCGAGCTTAACGCGCTGTCTTGAGGCCAGAGCTTGGAGGCGACTGTCTTGATCCGACCTGAGAGCCCTGTGGCGGGGCGTTCGCCCGAAAGCACGCGGATGTTCCGGGAGGCGGGGGAAGGCGCGGCGGTGGCGCGGGCGCTGCTGCTGGCCAACGCCGAGCGGATCCAGGCGCTGGCCCGGCGACTGCGGACCGATCCGCCCCGGGTGGTGGTGACCTGCGCGCGCGGCAGCAGCGACCATGCGGCCACCTTCGCCCGCTATCTGATCGAGACCCACGCCGGGGTGCTGACCTCGTCGGCGGGACTGTCGGTCAGCTCGGTCTACGACGCCTCGCCCAACCTGGAAGGCGCGCTGGTCCTGGCCATTTCGCAGTCGGGCAAGAGCCCCGACCTGCTGGCGGCGGTCGGGGCGGCCAAGGCCGCGGGCGCCTACGCCGTGGCCCTGGTCAATGTCGAGGATTCGCCCCTCGCCAAGCTGGCCGACACGGTGATCCCTCTGCACGCGGGGCCGGAACTGTCGGTGGCGGCGACCAAATCCTACATCGCCGCCCTGATCGCCATCACCCAGCTGATCGCCGCCTGGACGCAAGACGAGGCTCTGACGGCGGCCCTGGCCGACCTGCCGGCCGCCCTCGCCCGGGCCTGGGACCTGGACTGGTCGACCGGCGTCGAGGCCCTGCAAGGCGCTTCCAACCTCTATGTGCTGGGCCGGGGCGTCGGCTTCGGCGTCGCCCAGGAGGCGGCCTTGAAGTTCAAGGAGACCTGCGGCCTGCACGCCGAGGCCTTCAGCGCCGCCGAGGTGCTGCATGGCCCCATGGCCCTGGTCAAGGACGGCTTCCCCGCCCTCGTCTTCGCCCAGAACGACGAGAGCCGCGACAGCGTCGAAGCGCTGGCGGGGAGCCTGCGACAGCGCGGCGCCGACGTCCTGTTGGCCGCGCCCGGAAAAAACGGCGAAGACCTGCTCCCCACCGTTCCCGCCCATCCGGTGCTGGAGCCGATCCTGATGGTCCAAAGCTTCTATCGCATGGCCAACGCCCTATCGCTCGCGCGCGGCTACGATCCCGACAGCCCGCCCCACCTCAACAAGGTCACCGAAACCGTCTGATGCCGCGCGCGCTCGTCAATGGCCGGATCCTGACGCCGGCCGGGATCGTCGACGGCCAGGCCGTCCTGCTCGAAGGCGGCCGGATCGCCGGCCTCGTGACCGCCCGCGACATTCCCGCCAGGGCCGAGCGCCACGACCTGGCCGGCGGCCTGCTGGTCCCCGGCTATATCGACACCCAGGTCAATGGCGGCGGCGGGGTGCTGTTCAACGACGCCCCGACCGTGGAGGCCATCGCCGCCATCGGCGCGGCCCATCGCCGCTTCGGCACGACTGGCTTTTTGCCGACCCTGATCAGCGACGACCTCTCGGTGGTCGACCAGGCGATGCGCGCGGTCGAGGCGGCCATCGCCCAAGGCGTTCCGGGCGTGCTGGGCGTCCATATCGAGGGGCCATTCCTCAGCCCCAAGCGCAAGGGCATCCACGACGAGGACAAGTTCCGGGTCATCGATGAGGACGCCATCGCCCTGCTCGCCTCGCTCAAGGTCGGCAAGACCCTGGTCACCCTGGCCCCCGAGCGCACCACGCCCGACATGATCGCCCGCCTGGCCAAGGCTGGCGTCATCGTCGCCGCCGGTCACACCAACGCCCGCTACGAGACCATGCGCCAGGCCCTGGACCAGGGGCTGACCGGCGTCACCCACCTGTTCAACGCCATGTCGCCCCTGACCAGCCGCGAACCGGGCGTGGTCGGCGCGATGCTCGAGAACCAGACCGCCTGGGCCGGGATCATCGTCGACGGCCGTCACGTCGATCCGGTCACCCTGAAGATCGCCCTGCGCGCCCGGCCGCTGGACCGGTTCATGCTGGTCACCGACGCCATGCCCACCGTCGGCATGGCCGACAAGCGCTTCACCCTCCAGGGCCGCCAGATCGTGGTGCGCGACGGCGTCTGCGTCGACGACCAGGGCACCCTGGCCGGTTCCGATCTCGACATGGCCGCCGCCGTCCGCAACGCCATGGCCATGCTGGGCCTCTCGCTGGACGAGGCGGTCCGTATGGCCTCGGCCACGCCCGCCGCCTTCCTCGGTCTGGAAGGTCAGCGGGGAAGGATCGCGCCGGGCTTCGCGGCCGACCTCTGCCTGCTCGACGATACGCTCAACGTCGTGACGACCTGGATCGACGGGGTCGCCGGCTAGGTCCGTCGAGCCAGCCGTTCCCGCAACGAAAAAGGCCGCCGGTCAGCCGGCGGCCTTTCCTGTCTACGCCTTGCGGCGTGACTACATCTTGTAGCGGACCCCGAACATGATGGTCCGGCCGAAATGGTTGTATTCGTAGTTGCGGTCGGCCGCGAGGTCGGTGAAGCGGTCGCGGTACTCGTCCGTCAGGTTCACGCCTTCCAGCGAAACCTCGAAGTTGTCGTTGAGGCGATAACGCATCGAGGCGTCGACATTGATCGAGCTGTTGTAGCCTTCGAACACGTTGCCGGTGTCGCTGGCGGCGTCGATATAGCCGCCGCGATAGGCGATCGAGGCCCGGGCGCTGAACTTGTCGGCTTCGTAGTAGAGCGTGGCGTTGACCGCGCGCTTGGACAGATCGAACAGCGACGAGCTTTCGTTGCGAGCGACCAGGATCGGGAAGTTGCCCGTCGCGGTCGGAGCCGCGGTCGCCGCGCCATTGACCCGATAGTCGACGTTGGAGTCGACCAACGTCAGGTTGGCGATGCCGCCGAAGTTCGACCAGAAGCCTGGCAGGAAGCTGAACGGCCCCTGGATCGCGAACTCGACGCCCTTCAGCGAAGCGCCCTTGCCGTCGATCGTGGTGCCAATGGTCCACGGACGCCCTTCGGGATCAGCCGCCGCGGGCGAGCTGGCCAGGATCAGCGACAGCGGCAGGCCGGTGGACGCATAGGTCCCCTGGATCGAGCTGCTGAGCGGGAAGCTGGCGATGTCCTTCTTGAAGATCGCGATCGAGAAAATCGACTCGCGGGCGAAGTACCACTCGACCGAAGCGTCATAGGCCTTGGCGCGATAGGGCTTCAGCTGCGGGTTGCCCGAGGTGATCCGGTAGTTGAAGCCGTCCACCGAGCCGCCGGGCGTCAGATTGCTCAGGTTCGGGCGGGTCATGACCTTGGCGGCCGAGGCCCGCACGATGACCTTTTCCATCGGATAGAGCACCAGGTTGGCCGCCGGCAGCCAGTCCTTGTAGCTGCGATCCACGGTGACGGTCTGGCCGCTATTGATCCCGGTCGAGGACTGCTCGGTCTTCACGTACCGCACGCCGGCGTTCAGCGCGTAGTCGAGGTCGCCGATCTGGCTCTTCACGTCCATCTGGACGTATGCGCCGGTGTCCTTCTCGGTCACCGCGCGGGTGTTGCCGGCCTGCTGGATCAGGGGACGGTTATAGAGGTTGATCAGAGCCGTGGCCGCGTCGAGATTCGGAGCCGCCCAGCTGGTCGTCGTGCCGGCCGGAGCCTCCGCGCCCTTCAGGGTGAAGTTCGTGGTCAGGGCCGAGGTGACCGGCGCGCCGTAGGTCCCGGTCGCGCAGGTGAAGGCGGCGCAGTAGGTCGAGTCGCGGGCGTCCTCGCGCAGGTTCAGGTCGAACTGGCGGAACGACGCCCCGCCCTTCAGCGTGACCGAGTCGTTCATCGCCCAGTCGCCGTTCAGGCCGAAGGTCTTGAACTTGTTGGTGTTGTTCGACGGGCGGTCGCGGAACTCCGCGAACTGGAAGTTGGTCGGGTCGCTGATGCTGGTGCCGAACGCCAGCACCGGCTTCTTCATGTTGGTGTAGTCGTAGCTGTAGCCGGTGGCGTCCCGGTCGTCGAAGATGATCGTCGTCTCGTACGGGATGTCGGCGTCCGACTTCGAGAAACCGGCCAGACCCTGGATCTTGAACCTGTCCGAGAACTCGTGGGTCAGGTTGGCGCCAAGCTGGTAGAAGGTCGTGTCGAGCTTGCGCTCATAGTGCTCCAGACGCACCCAGGCGTTGTCGAACGTGCCCTTGATCAGGTTGTTGTTGCTGTCCAGCGTGTAGTCGCGGACGCTGATCGAGCGCTCGTTGGAGCGGAACAGGACCTCGGCCCACTTCTCGTTACGGACGGCGCTGTACTTCGAATAGAGGCCATCGACCGACAGCTTGGTGCGGTCGGTCGGCGCGTATTGGAAGCTGCCGGTCAGGCCCAGGCGCTCGCGGTCATGGGTGACCTGGCCATAGCGCGGGATACGGGGGTGGAAGGCCAGCGCCACTTCGTTACAGGCCGCGCTGGGAACGTAGGAACCGCCGCTGTTCTGCGTGGTGAAGCAGTTGGTCGAACCCACGCGATTGAAGCGGGCCTGGGCCCAGCGCACGGTGTTATTGGTCGACTCGATCTGTTCCTGCTGGGAATAGGCGGCCGAGAGCGACGCGCCCCACACACCGCTCGGGTGACGATAGTTGACGAGGCCGGCCAGGCGCGGACCAAGATCCTTGCTCAGGCTGTTGTATTGGCCCTGAGCGCTGAGGGCGAGCGTGAAGCCGTCCTTGCCAGCCAGCGGATTGCCGGTGTTCAGGTCGACGACCGCGCCCAGAGAGCCTTCGTCCAGCGAGGCTTCGGCGGTCTTGTGCACGACCAGCGAGCTGAACAGCTCCGAGGCGAAGACGTTGAAATCGAAGCCGCGCTCGCGGTTGGCGCTGGCGCCGTCCGAGGTGGTGGCGACCGCTTCCATGCCGTTGACGCGCACACGGGTGAAGCGCGAGCCCAGGCCGCGGACGGTGATCGCGCGGCCTTCGCCGCCGTCGCGGACGATCGAAATGCCGGGAACGCGTTGCAGCGACTCCGCGAGGTTCTGATCGGGGAATTTGGCGATGTCTTCGGCGACGATCACGTCGACCGACGAGACCGAGTCGCGCTTGGCGTTGAGGGCTGCGTCCAGCGACTTGCGGAAGCCGGTGACGACGATGGCTTCGACTTCATCGGCGGCCTGGGCCGTAGCCGGGGCGTCGGCCGTCTGCGCGACGGCTCCGCCAGCGAACATCATCGCCAGGGCCAGGGCGCCGCCCGAGACGCCGTACTGCAGGGCGCGCACGCGTCCCGTGGTGTTCTTGGACATAGAATCTCCTCCCGTGTCGACCAGTTGCACGACGACGTTCCCGCCGCCTTTTGGCCTTGGTCTCCGCCTCGCGTTCTTCCGCGGAACAGGAGCCCAGCCAGCAAATCTTCGTTTTTGTTACCGGTGTCAGAGGCGAACAATCGTTTCTGACACCGGTAGCAGACAGCTAACAAAGCCCAGCTCTCGCTACAAGGCCGCAAAATGGCCACACCTTAGAGACTCCGCGCCCCGTTGCGTTTCCGACACATACCGGGGTCCCGCCGCGGCGGGCGTCAGCCCTCGTCGGGGCGGTAATTGCTGACCTGGTAAAGGCCCTGCAGCATGGCGTCGCGCTGATCGACGGGGAGCTGAGCGCCCGTGGCGCGCAACAGGCGCAGGGCGTTGATATGCACGTCGACCGCGTCCCACCGCCAATGGTCGGCGCTGTCGCAGCTATCGACCAGGGTGCACAGCGACACAGCCGCCTTGTCGATCCCGGCGTCGGTCACGAAGGCGCTGACGTCGATGACCCGCGAGGCGAGCAGATAGAGCTCCTCATAGGGCTCGGACGCGCGATCGGCCGCGCCCGCGCCGAAACGGCGCTCGATGTCGGCCAGAGTCTGGTCCAGCGCCGCCATCGACGACTCGCGCAGCGTCTCGACCCCCGCCTCGGCCGCGGCGATGGCGTCCTTGGCGAGCAAGCCCCCGCGCTGCCTGATCATGGCGCTCAGGCGGTTTTGCGGTCGGAACTTCCGGACGGTCATATCTGCACCTTCGCTGGGCGCATCAGATTGCTGATTTCATCATCCGACATATTGGGCGTCTGCGCCTCGCCCACCTCCGCCGGCAAGTCGTCCTTGCGCCGCCCGTCCGTGCCGGGCGGCGGCCCTTCATGCTTGAAGCGGCGATCAGGACCGACATAGGTGTCGCACTCGATGAAGGCCCGGTCCTCGCGCGCCACCCAGAAGATGCGTTCGAGCAGCACCTTGGGCGTGATCGGCTTGGCCACCATGAAATTGGCGCCCGCGTCGCGCACCTTGAAGATCTGCGAGGTGCGGGTGTGGCCGGTGACCAGGATCACCGGGATATAGCGATTGGTCTCGCCGCCCTCGCGGCGAAGCCACTGGATGAACTCTATGCCGTCCGTGGTCGGCATCTGAACGTCGCTGATGATCAGGTCGAAAGTCTTGGTGCGGACCAGGGTCTGGGCGTCGGCCACGCTTTCGGCGCGCAGCAGTTGCTTGACGCCAAAACCGGAGACCACCTGCGACAAAATGTCCAGCGAGGGGCCGTTGTCGTCCAGTACGAGCACTGTCGCCCGCTCGAGATTGATCCGTGTCGAGGGGAGGAGCGCGTCGGTCATGGGCGCTTAGAAGAAATCGAGCTCACCGGCCTCGGCGCGCTTGTCGCTCCGCTCGTCGGCCCGCAGGCGCTGGGCCATGTCGGCCAGGCCCAGGCCGCTGAGAACGGGGGCGATCGAGACACTCCATTCGCCAGAAGCGTGGAGGCCGATGCGCTCGAGCACCTCCGACAGGCCGTGCAGCCTCTGGCTCAGCTCGTCCAGGGCCTGCAGGCGCGAGAGGTTCTCCAGCGTGGCCCCGCCCGTGGCGAGGTCGCCGGCCAGATGCTCGCAGTCCCGGCAGATCGCCGCGGCCGAGGCTAGCTCCGCCGCCAGCCGACGCGACAGCTCTCCGACCGCGAGGTGTTCCTCGGGCGGGGCGATCGGAGATGTCGGCAGCGGTGCAGCGGTCATGGGCGTCAGAACAGATCCACGTCGCCGCTGGACGCGGCGGGCATCGGGGGAGGCGTGGGACGACGGACGTCCTGCGGCGCGTTGTCGACGGCCACCAGGCGCTGGCGCACACGACCCGAGGTCGGCCAGAACTCGACGCGACGGGCCGAGACCCCGCCGGTGCTGGACGAGACGATCGGAATGCCTTCGTCGCGCAGGAAGCGCTCGGCGAAGGCGGAATTGCTGGCGCCGACGTCCGAAAGGCCGTCGAACAGCTTGGCGCCGCCGAAGATCTTGGCTTCCAGCCGCTCTCGACGGGCGCCCTTCTTCAGCAGGTCGTTGATCAGCAGTTCCATGGCGTAGGCGCCGTAGCGGACGGCGTCGCCGTCGCGGCGGCCATCGCCAGCGTCGGGCAGCAGAAAGTGGTTCATTCCACCAACGCCCGACTGCGGATCCCGAATGCAGGCGGCGATGCACGAGCCCAGCACCGTGGTCATGACCACGTTGGGATCGGTCGTCACGTGGCTCTCGCCCTGCGTGACGTGCACCTTGACCGCGCGTTCGGGATCTTCAGGGTGGGAGAATTGCGTCATGTGAGCGACCCGAACACCTGTTCGATCTTTTCCCTCAAGCCCTGGACGGTGAACGGCTTGACGCAATAGTTGTTGACGCCGAACTGCACGGCGCGCTGGACCAGTTCGCGGTCGGCGCGGCCCGTCAGCATGACGAAGGCGGTCTGGCGGATGGGCGGATGCGAGCGCACCGCTCGCAGCAGCGCCAGGCCATCCATCTTCGGCATGTTGAAGTCCGAGATGACGAGGTTGGCGGGCTTGGCCAGGAGGTTCTTCAGAGCCTCCTCGCCATCCGGCGCCTCGCGGATATCCTTGAAGCCGATCTGCTGCAGCGCGTTGCGGATCAGAGCCCGCATGGTCAGCTGGTCGTCGACGACGAGAACGGAGATGGTGCTTGCTTGGGGCATGGGTTCAGCGCCTCGCCGAGGCCAGATCAAGGATGGACTGGCCCATGGAGGACAGGGAAACCTGCTTCTCCACCGCGCCGATTTCGTAGGCGGCCCTGGGCATGCCGTAGACCACGCAGCTGGCCTCGTCCTGGCCGAGCGTCCGCGCGCCGGCCTTGCGCATCGCCAGCAGGCCCTGCGCGCCGTCGCGGCCCATGCCGGTCAGGATCACGCCAACCGCCTTGTCGCCAAGGGTGTTTGCGACCGAATTGAACAACACGTCGACCGAGGGCCGGTGGCCGCTGACCGGGTCGCCGGCTACCAGGCGGCAGCGCAGGCCGGCCGAGCGAACGACCTCCAGGTGCGTGGCGCCGCCGGGCGCGACATAGACCTTGCCGGGCTCCAGCACGGCGCCGTCCGAGGCTTCCTGCACCTTGGCCCCGCTGGCGCGATCCAGGCGCGCGGCGAAGCTGGCGGTGAAGGTGGCCGGCATGTGCTGGGTGATGACGGTCGGCGGGCAGGTCTCGGGGAACTGCTGCAGGATCGACAGCAGCGCCTCGACGCCGCCGGTCGACGAGCCGATCGCGACCAGGTCGCCCGACGGCATGTAGTCCTTGCGACGCGCGCCGGCCGGCGCGGCGTCGGCCTTGGTGCGCACCGAGGCGCGAGCCGCGGTCTTCACCTTGGTGACGATCTCGGCCAGGGCTTCCTGGGTGCCGGTCGCGTCGACCGGCTTGCCGACGCAGTCGACCGCGCCCAGTTCCAGGGCCCGCAGGGTCATTTCGGCGCCGGCCTGGGTCAGGCTCGACACCATGACCACCGGCATGGGCCGCAGGCGCATGATCTTCTCGAGGAACTCGATGCCGTTCATGTTCGGCATCTCGATGTCGAGAGTGACGACGTCGGGGTTCAGGGTCTTGATCATGCCCCGGGCCTCGAACGGGTCGCCGGCGCCGCCGACCACCTCGATCTCGGGATCACGATTCAGGGCGGCCGATATCAGACTCCGCATCGTGGCGGAGTCATCGACGACAAGTACGCGGATCTTAGGCATCAGCGGCCAACCTTTCTGTACGCGGTCAGGCCACAGCTTTCGAAAGCGGTCACCGAAGCGCCCACCCGTTCCGAATGGCCGACATACAGGCGGCCGCCGGGCGCGACGAGCGGCGCGAAGCGGCTCCAGACGCGTTCCTGGGTGGGTTCATCGAAGTAGATCACGACATTCCGGCAGAAGATGGCGTCGAACGGACCTTTCATAGGCCAGGACGGACCGTTGAGATTTAGTTCGCGGAACGCGACCAGGCTGCGAGCGGCCTCGCAGACGCGCCAGTTGCGGCGGTCGCCGGGGTCGCGCTCGAAGAACTGGCCGCGGGTGGCGGCGGGGATGCCCTCGAGCAGGGCGTCGTCATAGACGCCGGCTCGGCCGGTCGCCAGGACGTTGGTGTCGATGTCCGTACCCAGGATCCGGATGTCCAGATCCGCCGCGTTCGGCCACACCGAAAGCACGGTGAAGGCCATCGAGTACGGCTCCTGGCCCGAGGAACAGGCGGCGGACCACAGGCGCAGGCGCCCACCGGCGCGCACCTTGTCGGCCACGGGCTCCAGTACGTTGACGCGCAGGTCCTCGAAGTGGTGCGGCTCGCGGAAGAAGCGCGTGACGTTCGTCGTCAGCGCACGGAGCATTTCCTGACTCTCGTCGTGCCCCTTGTCGCTCGCGACGAAGGCGCAATATTCGCTGAACGAGCGCAGGCCCAGCGCGCGCAGGCGCTTGGCCAGGCGCGAATAGACCAGCGTCGCCTTGCTGTCGGGCAGGCTGATGCCGGCCAGATCGTACAGCAGCGCGGCGATGCGCTTGAAGTCCTGGGACGTGAACGCGAACTCGCCATCGACGAGGGCTTCGCGGGTGTCCGAAAAGGAGGCGGATGCGGTCATCAGGCGGCCATCGCCTCCCGTTCGGGCAGGATGCGGTCCAGCGAGATCTCGCTGATCATGCGGCCTTCGATCGAGATGATGCCGCGCACGAAGTTGCGGACGGTGTCGCAGGCCATGTCGGGCGTCGGCTGCACCATGTCGTCGTTGATCGACAGGATGTCCGACACCGCGTCGACCAGCAGGCCGACCGTGCGGTCGCCCGCCTTGACCACGATGAAGACGCTGCGGACGGTCGGTTCGATGACCGGCATGCCCAGGCGGCAGGCCAGGTCCATGATCGGCAGGACCGCGCCGCGCAGGTTGATCACGCCGCGCATGAAGCCGGGCGATTGCGGAAGCGTCGTCGCCGGGCTCCAGCCGCGGATCTCGCGGACGGCCATGATGTCGACGCAGTATTCTTGGTCGCCCACACGAAAGGAAATCAGTTCTCGGCGGTCAGCGCCGATGGCGGTGGCATGGTCTGTCATGACTTACTCCGCGGCGATGAGGGTGGGTTCGGTGGGACGGGGCGCGCCGCCTTCACGACGCCGCATGGCGATCGTGGCGTCGACGTCGAGGATCAGGGCCACGCGGCCGTCGCCCAGGATGGTCGCGGCGGCGACGCCTTCGACCTGCTGGTAGTTCTGCTCCAGCGACTTGATGACGACCTGGCGCTGACCGTGGATGGCGTCGGCCACCAGGGCGGCGCGCGAGCCGTCCTCGCCCTCGACCAGCAGCACGACGCCGTCGGTCGGGTGCGGACTCTCGTCGCGATAGCCGAGCGTCAGACCGACATCGATCAGCGGCACGAAGCTGTCGCGGACCGCCAGCACCGAGCCGACCGGGCCCAGCGGGCGAACTTCTTCCGGCTTCGGACGCAGGCTCTCGACGATGGCGGCCAGCGGCACGACCAGGGTCTCGCCGGCGACGTCGACCACCATGCCGTCCAGGACGGCCAGGGTCAGCGGCAGGCTGAGCGTGAAGGTCGAGCCCAGGCCCGGACGCGAGGTGATCGAGATCCGGCCGCCCAAGGCCTGGACCGAACGCTTGACCACGTCCATGCCCACCCCGCGTCCCGACACGTCCGAGATCTTGTCGGCGGTCGAGAAGCCCGGGAGGAAGATCAGGTTGTCGATCTCTTCGTCGGTCAGGGTCAGGTCGGGCGCGATCAGGCCCTTCTTGACCGCGATCGAGAAGACGCGCTCGCGGTTGATGCCCTTGCCGTCGTCCGAGACCTCGATGACGATCCGGCCGCTGCGGTGCAGGGCGGCCAGGCGCACGACGCCCTCGGGGTTCTTGCCGGCCGCCTTGCGCTCCTCGGGGCTTTCCAGCCCGTGGTCGATGGCGTTGCGCAGCATGTGGGTGATCGGGTCGGACAGACGCTCGATGACCGTCTTGTCGACCTCGGTGTTTTCACCGTCCATCACCAGGCGAGCCTGCTTGCCCGTCATGTTGGCGACTTCGCGGACCAGACGCGGCATGCGCTGGAACACCGACTTCACCGGCTGGGCGCGGATGGCCATGACGCTGTCCTGGATCTCGCGCGTCAGCTGTTCCAGCTCGTCGAGGCCCATGGCCAGGTTGGAGGACGGGGCGATGCCGTATTCGCCGACGCGTTGCGCCAGCATGGCCTGGTTGATGACCAGCTCGCCGACCAGATCGATCAGGCGGTCGATGCGCTCGGGATCGACGCGGATGACCGATTGGCCAGGACCCGGCACCTCGACCTGGGCGGCCTTGGTCGGCGCGGCGGCCGGCGCGGCGGCGGGCTTGGCGGCCGCAGCGGGAGCCGGCTCGGCCGGCTTGACCTCGGCGATCGGGGCCGGAGCGGTTTCGGCGACGATGGGCTCGGGCGCGGGCTCGGGGGCGAGCTCGGGGGCGGAAGGCTCTTCGGTCATCGCCGGAACGGCCGTTTCGACGGCGCTCAGCAGCGAGGCCATGGCCGCCTCGACCGGCGCCTCGCCCCGGGTGATGTCCAGATCGCAGTCGCCGTCGACGAATTCGAAGACCTCACGGATAGCGGTCTCGTCTTCGTCGGTCTCGACCCGGACGCTCCAGGTGACGTAGGCGGCTTCCGGATCCAGGTCTTCCAGCTCGGGCAGGCCGCTGTCGTCCAGCGTCGCCTCGATCGGGCCCAGGCGGCTCAGCTCGCGCAGCAGCAGCGCCGTTTCGTTGGCCTTGCGGTAGAGGTCGGACTTCGGACGGATCGACACCGTCCAGACGTTGTCGGGGATCAGTTCGGCGTCGGCGGCCTGCGCCTCGACCGTGATGGTCTGGGGCACGAACACGAAGCCCAGGTCGTCGTCTTCCATGGCGTCGTCGCCCGCCGACGCGGGCTCGACGGCCGAAGCCTCGGCGACCGGCGCCTCGGCCGCCGGAGCGGCGGCGGGCGGCGCGGCGGACGGGTCGGTCCAGTGCTCGAGCTCGGAGGCCATCGCGGCCGAAGCGGCCATGTCCACGTCGCCAAGGCCGCGCGCGGCGCTGACGTGGTCGGCCAGGATGTCGGAGGCGCGCAGCAGCACCGCGGCCAGATCGACCGTGTTGGGAACGGCGCCCGAGCGCACGGCGTCCAGCAGGGTCTCGAACACGTGGGCGAAGCGCACCAACGGCTCGAGGCCGAAGGCGCCGGCGCCGCCCTTGATCGAGTGGACGGCTCGGAACACGGCGTTGACCGTCTCGAGGTCGCCCGCGCCTTCCTGCATGGCCAGGAGACCGCCTTCGAGGTCGGCGAGAAGTTCCTCGCATTCCTGGAAGAAGGTGACCTTGATGGCCTCTAGCTCGTCCATTCCCGTACGTCCTAATTCGCGTCTAGCACCGGGTGTTCAGAAAGAGCGGCGATGGGCCGCTCCGTGGATCAGGCGGCGACGCGGCGAATGGCGTCGACCAGCTTTTCCGGATTGAAAGGCTTCACGATCCAGCCCGTGGCGCCGGCCTCGCGAGCCCGCTGCTTCTTGGCCGGGTCGCTTTCCGTGGTCAGGACCAGGATCGGGATGGCGCGGTAGTCGTCGTCGACCCGCACCGCCTCGATGAAGCCGAAACCGTCCAGCTTGGGCATGTTGATGTCCGTGATGATCACATCGGGACGGTGGGCGGAGAGAACCTCCAGCCCGTGCTCGCCGTCGACGGCCTCGACCACGTTGAAACCCGCGCCGGCGAGCGCCATGCGCAGCATATCTCTCATCGTGCGAGAATCATCGACCGTAAGAACCGTCTGCATCACGATTCAGCTCCTTGGAATTCCGCCGAGAGAAGCGCCTTGTCGGCGCCGAACAGACGGGTTGTTTCGACGAAGGCCTCGGAAGGCCCCTTGATGGAAAAGGGTTGGCCGTCCTGGTCCCAGGCCTTTCGGGCCGCCAGAAGAACCTGCAGGCACAGCCCCCCGAAGCGACGCACTTGGTCGGCCTCGATCTCGATCGGGGCGCCACGGCGCTCCAGGAGCGCGGCCTTCAGAGGGGCCGCGGCCTTCAGGTCCAGATTTTCAGGCAGCGCGATGGCGGCCATTAGAATTCCTCCCAACCATCCGTTACGGGAGCTTGAGCGACCGCCGCCGAACCACTGCTCCGGCCCGGACGGGCGAAGGTGTTCAGGCGAGCCTGCTGCTCGGCCACCGGGTTGCGCGCCGGAGCGTGCTGCGCCGTGTCGGCTGGCGCCGGGCGCGAATAGGACGAACCGACCGCGCCCGTTTGGAAGCGGGCCATCAGGCGAACCAGCTCGCCGGTCTCGCCCTTCAGCGAGTGCGTCGCGGCGGTCGATTGCTCGACCATGGCGGCGTTCTGCTGGGTGACCTGGTCCATCTGGTTCACGGCCGTGTTCACTTCGTTCAGACCGGTCGCCTGCTCCGCGGCCGAAGCCGCGATCTCGGTGACCAGCGCATCGATCTCACCGACCTTCGTGACGATCCGCTGCAGGGCTTCGCCGGTCTGGCCGACCAGGCTGACGCCCTGGCTGACTTGCTGGGTCGACGAGGAAATCAGGGTCTTGATCTCCTTGGCGGCCTCGGCCGAACGCTGAGCCAGAGCGCGAACTTCCTGAGCCACGACGGCGAAGCCGCGGCCCGCCTCGCCCGCCCGCGCGGCTTCGACGCCGGCGTTCAGAGCAAGGAGGTTGGTCTGGAAGGCGATCTCGTCGATCACGCCGATGATCTGGCTGATCTGTCCCGAGCTCTTCTCGATTTCCCCCATGGCGGAGACTGCCTGATGCACAACCTGTCCGGAATGCGTCGCTTCGCCACGGGTGGTGGAGACGACGTCCGAAGCCTGGCGCGCGCCCGAGGCCGTGCGACGAACGGTCGCCGTCAGCTGGTCCAGGGCGGCGGCGGTTTCTTCCAGGCTGGCGGCCTGCTGCTCGGTGCGGCGCGACAGGTCGTCGGACGCGTGAGCGATCTCGTCGGCGCCAGTGCGCAGGCCGTCCGTCGAGGCGGCGATGACCTTCATCGTCTCCTGCAGCGAGCCCATGGCGGCGTTGAAGTCGTCCTTCAGCTTGCGATAGTCGCCGGGGAAGTCGGCGGTCACGCGGAAGGTCAGGTCCCCCGAGGCCAGCTTCTCCAGGCCATCGGCCAGGCTGGTGACCACCAGGGCGCTTTCCTGGGCGGCGGCGGCGGCGGCGGCTTCCTTGGCGCGACGCTCGTCGGCCGTCAGGGCCGCGGACTTTTCCTGTTCGGCGCGCAGCTGCTCGAGGTGCAGCTGGTTGTCGCGGAAGACCTTCAGCGAGCGGACGATGGCGCCCAGCTCGTCGCCGCGGGTCATCTTCTCCAGATCGATGCCGTTGTCGCCCTTCGAGAGCTTCTCGGTGGCGCCGGCGATGTCATTGATCGACTTGCGCGTCGTCAGCACGGTCAGGAACGCCAGGGCGCCCACGGCGGCCAGGGTGACCAGGGACATCACGATCGTCGCGCTCATGGCGGCGGTGGCCTCGGCCTGGCGCTTGGCGGTCTCGCCTTCGACGCGCTTGTTGGCCGCGCCGGTGACCTGATCGAGGATGCCGGTCATCTTGGCGTATTGTTCTTCGAACGGCGCGATGAAGCCGACGGCCATGTTGAAGTCGACGCCGATCATGCCGCTGACCGTGTCGATGGCGCTGCGGCATTCGTCGAGCGACTTGATCAGCTCGTCGATCTTCGGCTGTTCGGCCTTCGGAAGCTTGGCCTTGAGCGCGGCCAGATCCTTCTTGACCGCGTCGGTCTCGGTGAGGATCGCGGCCATGCGGGCGTCGTTCGCCGCCACGTCGATGTTGCCCGCCTTGTGGGTCAGCACCGTGTAAAGTTCGCCGTTGATGTTCGAGATGCGCTTGGAGATCTTCTGGATCTCCATGTTCTGACGCATATCGCTTTCGACCACCTGCTTAAGCGCGGCCGACTGGCTCTTCTGAACGACGATCGCGCCGCCGGCCATCAGGGCCAGCATGAGCAGCGCAAAAGCCGGCGCGAAGCCGATCTTAATAATCAACGGTAAATCGACGAGACGAATCCGTTTCATCGCGAGGTCCCCTCCAACCAGCGCTCCGTGCCCACGGATCGCCAAACTGAAGAGGGATAATCCAGATAGAGTCCTAACAGACTCTGACTTGGTTAAAGCGAATTCGAGATAATCTTGCGTGCAGATGGTCGGGTGGCGCTTTGGTCGCACCATCCTTTGCCGGGATTCTAGAGAGTAGGCTGGTCCGCGCCCGCCCAACGCCGCGCTTCGGCCATGGTTACCTAGAAGTAAATCTCGAATATTCTTTTGCGACTCAGAATATCTTAACTGCCTCCTGCGAGTCTGCTCCTGCGTCCAGTTGGCGCATCGTCCATTGGACGCAGAAACACTACTAGGAGCAGCGGGATGAAATATCCGATCGCTATTGCCGCGGGAATCGCTGGCAGCTTTTTCGTCGCTCAGGCCGCTTCGGCCGCCGGCGGTTTCGAAGACCAGATGGGCCGTTGCCTGCAACAGTTCGCCAACACCCGTGACGCCGCGCAGGTGATGCTCGAGTGCACCGCCGACGCCGGCAAGCTCTCGGACTGCAAGGTCGTCGACAACAGCGCCGCCGGCAAGGGCTTCGACAAGGCGGCCATGTGCATCGCCGAAAAGCTCCCGATGGGCGCCAAGACCGGCACCGTGAAGGTCCCGTTCCGCTTCCCGGGCGGCGCGTAAGCTTCGCCTTCCTGCCGGAAGAACAGAACGCCCCCGCCGATCGCTTCGGCGGGGGCGTCTTGCTATGTGCGGACAGCCGCTCACGCGCCGGCTCCGCCCTTCTTAGAACTCTTGCCACTCGTCCTTGAGCGCGGTCGCCGCGCCGCCGCGGGCGAGCGAGGCCGAGCCTGGACGGCTGGCCGGACGCACGGTCGGAACGCGGTCTGGCGCGGCGGCGGGCGCGACCGGCGCGGCGCGGCGGGTCGAGATCGAGAAGGTCGAGACTCGCCTGAACAGCTCGGCCGTCTGGCCTTTCAGTGAATGGGTGGCGGCCGTGGTCTGCTCGACCATCGCCGCGTTCTGCTGGGTCACCTGGTCCATCTGGTTGACGGCCGTGTTCACCTCCGAAAGCCCGCGCGACTGGTCCTGGGAAGAGGCGGCGATCTGCACGATCAGGTCGTCGATTTCGGCGACCTTGCCGACGATGCCGCGCAGCGCCTCGCCGGTCTGGCCGACCAGCCCCACGCCGGCCTCGACCTGGCGGGTCGAGGCGCCGATCAGGGCCTTGATCTCCTTGGCCGCCTCGGCCGAGCGCTGGGCCAGGGCCCGGACCTCCTGGGCGACGACGGCGAAGCCCTTGCCGGCGTCACCGGCGCGCGCGGCCTCCACGCCGGCGTTCAGCGCCAGAAGATTGGTCTGGAAGGCGATCTCGTCGATCACCCCGATGATGTTGCCGATCTCGCGCGAGCTGGTCTCGATCTCGCCCATGGCCGCCACCGCCTGGCTGACCACCATGCCTGAGCGCTCGGCCTCGGCCTTGGCGCCGGCCACCACATCCTGCGCCTGCTTGGCGCCGTCGGCGGCGCGGCGGACGGTCGTGGTGATCTCGTCGAGCGCCGCGGCGGTCTGTTCCAGACTTGCGGCCTGCTGCTCGGTCCGGCGCGCCAGGTCGTCAGCCGCGATGCTGATCTCTTCCGTGCCTGAGCGGATGCCGTCGGTCGCCCCACTGACCCCGCCCATGGCTTCGTCCAGCAGCGTCACGGCGTGATTGAAGTCGTCCTTGAGCTTCTGGAACTCGGGCTTCACGTCGATATCCAGCCGCGCCAGCAGATCGCCCTGCGCCAGCCGGTCCAGCGCCGCGCCCAGCGCGCTGACCAGCCGCTCCTGGCTGACCTCGGTCTCGCGACGCTCGGCCTCCAGTCGCTGGCGTTCGTTGTCGATGGTCTCCAGATAGATCGAGATGGCGAAGTCCATGTCCAGCAGCACGGCCTTGACCAGCGCGCTGACCGCCTCGCCGGCTTCCGCGGCGCCGCCCTTGCGCATGAAACCCTTGGACCAGACCTGATCGATCACCGACCGGATCAGATGGTCGCCGACCACCGCATAGCCGCCGATGTACCAGCGCGGCTCCAGGCCGATGCGCGCGTGCGTCTCGCCGATGGCGCGCACCGCGCGGACATAGGTCTCGCTGAACTCGGCCTTGGCGATCTCGCCCCAATGCGCCTGCTGCCGGGCGCTAGCGGAGGCCATGAGCGCCTCGCCGTCGAAGAACTTCCGGGTTTCGGGCGTGGCCGCGACCTTGCCGTAGAAGGTCGACAGCGCCTGGCCGATCGCCTTGCCGATAACCGGCCGCAGATCGCGCAAGGCCGCCCGGGCCTTGTCGTCGATCCCCATGAAGGCCATCCGGTCGTTGATCGCGTCGTTCTGGCCCATCGCTGCTTCCCATCTGCTAGTGCGACGGGAGCGTGGCGGCGCATGCTTAATGCGAACTTAAGTATTCGTGCAGAGATCGCGTCAACTTGTCGCACTCGCCATTAAATCGAACAGTGTTCTTCCAGAATTTTAACAACCCCAAATCCGGTTTATACTTGGGAATGCACTCGCCATGCGACTTTACGGCGCAGTCATTTTATCCATGCGAGCGCGACAAGGCGCCACACCGGAACATGGACTTAACCACCGCGCTTCAGCGTCTCGCGAGCGATGACCAACTGCTGGATCTGGCTGGTGCCCTCGTAGATGCGGAAGATCCGCACGTCGCGATACAGCCGCTCGATGCCGTAGTCGGCGACATAGCCGGCTCCGCCGAAGATCTGCACCGCCCTGTCGGCGACCTTGCCGACCATCTCCGAGGCGAACAGCTTGCTGGCCGCCGCCTCCAGGGTCACGCCGACGTCGGCGTCGCGCTTGCGGGCCGTCTCGAGGACCAGGGCCTTGGCGGCGAGGGCTTCGGTCTTGCTGTCGGCGATCATCGCCTGGACGAGTTGGAAATTGGCGATCGGCTGGCCGAACTGCTTTCGCTCGCTGGCGTAGGCGACGCAGTCGGCGATCAGCCGCTCGGCCACGCCCACGCAGACGGCGGCGATGTGCAGGCGGCCGCGATCCAGCACCTGCATGGCGACCTTGAAGCCCTCCCCTTCGCCGCCCAGACGGTTTTCGACCGGCACGCGGACGTTGTCGAAGGTGACGTCGTGGATGTGGGCGCCCTGCTGGCCCATCTTTTTCTCGGGCTTGCTGACCGACAGACCAGGTAGATCGCGCGGCACCAGGAAGGCCGAGACCCCGCCCCCGCCCTTCACATCCGGATTGGTGCGGGCCATCACCGTGAACAGCGAGGCCTTGCCGGCGTTGGTGATGTAGCGCTTGCCGCCGTTCAGGACATAGGCGTCGCCATCCAGCGTGGCGCGGGTCTGCACCGCGGCGCTGTCGGAGCCGGCCTCCGGCTCGGTCAGGGCGAACGAGGTGATCACCTCGCCTGACGCGATCCCCGGCAGCCACTTGGCCTTCTGGGCGTCGTCGCCGAACATGACCAGGCCCTGGCTGCCGATACCGACATTGGTGCCGAACACCGAGCGGAAGGCCGGCGAGGCGCGGCCCAACTCGATCGCCACCAGCGCCTCCTCCTCCATGTTCAGGCCAAGCCCGCCGTAGGATTCGGGGATGGACAGGCCAAACAGGCCCAGCCCCTTCATCTCCTCGATCACGTCGGCGGGAACGGCGTCGTCCTCGGCCACCTTGGCCTCGATGGGGCGCAGGCGCTCGGCCACGAACCGCGCCACCGTGTCGATCAGCTGCTCGCGGGTTTCCAGATCGAGGGCCATGCGCTTCCTTCCTCAGTCAAACGCTTGTTTTGACCGGACTGTAGCGGCGGCCTCCAGGAATGGAAGCCTTACCCTTGGGCGGCCTTCTCCTGCTGGGCCAGCACGCTCTTGCGGACGCCATAGGCCAGATAGATCACCGCGCCGATCAGGTGGGCGTAGAGGAAATAGATCTGCGTCTTGGCCGGCAGGCTGTAGAATAGATAGAGGCAGCCCAGGACGCCCGCCGGGGCGACCACCTGCCAGAGCGGCGTCGAGAAGACGCGCGGACGGCCCGGCTCACGCCGCCGCAGCACGATCACCGACAGACCCACGGCGATGAACGCCGCCAGGGTGCCGGCGTTGGCCAGCTCGGCGATGTCTTTCAGCGACAGGAAGCCCGACAGCACCGCCGACAGGGCGCCGGTCAGCAGGGTCATCAGGACGGGCGTGCCGGTCTTGGCGTTCACCCGCGACAAGGCGCGAGGCAGCAGGCCGTCGCGCGCCATGACGAAGAAGATCCGGCTCTGGCCGTACATGAAGGCCAGGATCACGGTCGGCAGGGCGATGACGGCGGCCAGGGCCACCAGCTGGGCGACCTTGGGATGGCTCAGGGTTTCCAGAATGAAGACCAGCGGCGCCTCGCTCTTGGAGAACACCTCGGCCCGCGAGGCCCCGATCGCGACGGCGGCGACGATCATGTAGATGGCCGTGCAGGCGGCCATCGAACCGACGATGCCGATGGTCAGGTCGCGCTTGGGGTTCTTGGTCTCCTCGGCCGCGGTCGACACCGCGTCGAAGCCGTAGAAGGCGAAGAAGATCAGGCTGGCGGCCGCCATGACCCCGACCTTGGCGGCGTCCGCGCCGGCCCCGGCCGGAACATGCGCCTGGAAGCCGTTGGGCATGAATGGCGTGAAGTGGCTGGCGTCGAACACCGGCAGGCACAGGACCACGAACACGGCCAGAGCGACGATCTTCACGAACACCAGGACCATGTTGACCGTGGCGCTCTCGCGGGTGCCCAGGGCCAGCAGGCCCGCCACCGCCATCGAGATGATCACGGCCGGCAGGTTGACCACGCCGTGGCGACCGTCGGCCAGCGTCACGTGCGGACCGGCCAGCAGATACTCCGGGACGCCCGCGGCGTGGAAGAGGCCGGTCGCGTGGGCCGACCAGCCGACGGCGACGGCCGCGCAGACCAGGGTGTATTCCAGGATCAGGCTCCAGCCGACGAACCAGGCCACCGGCTCACCCATCGCCGCATAGCTGTAGGTGTAGGCGCTGCCGGCCGCCGGCATCATCGTCGACAGCTCGGCGTAGCACAGGGCCGCGCACGCGCAGACCGCTCCGGCGATCAGGAAGGACAGGATGACGCCCGGTCCGGCCAAGCCCGCCCCGACGCCGGTCAAGGTGTAGATGCCGGTGCCGACGATGGCGCCCACGCCCAGGGCCACCAGATGGGGCCAGCTCAGGGTCTTCTTCAGCTGGTGGCTGTCCGCGTGGCCCGCGGTGATGGTGTCGATGGCCTTGCGGCGCGTCCAGAAGCTCACTCTCGGGGTCCCTCCGACTCTTATCGGGGACCATGGAGCGCGTTTCGTGCTCCGCCAAGCCTTGATCGTTAGAAGAAAATTCTCGTCAGCCCGTAGGCCAGGACCGCGACGACCAGCGTGACCGTTCCCAACATCACCGCCAGCTTCGGCTTGACCTGCAGCAGCGCCTTCGGACCCAGCTTGGCCGAGATCGCGCCGACGCCGGCCAGCAGCAGGAAGCTGGAGCAGGCGGCGAGCGTGGTGACCAGGGCCGGCGGGATCAGGTTCAACCCGCGCGCCGCGGCCAGGGCGGCGAAGCCGAGCACGAACAGCGGCGGCGCCTGAAGGCGGGAGAGCTTGCCGCCCTCCGCGCCGTCCTTGCCGCGCGTCAGCATGAAGCCGATCAGCACCACCGCCGGACCCAGCCAAACGATGCGGGCCAGCTTGGCGAGCGCCGCGGTGCTGGCGGTCTCGGGCGACACCGAGGCGCCGGCCCCGGCCACCTGGGCGACGTCATGGATCGACAGGCCGAAGAACACGCCGGCCTGGTGGGCGGTCAGGCCCAGGGCGTGGGCCAGCGGCGGATAGGCCAGCATGGCCACGGTCGACAGCAGGTTCACCCCGACGATGACCAGGGCGGTCGTCCGCTGATTGGCCGGGTTGGCGGGCGCGGCTTGAGACGCCGCCAAGGCGGCGGACGCCCCGCAGATCGAGCAGGCGGCCGCGGCGATCAGGGCCTCGGCGAACGGTAGGCCCAGCGCCACGCCGGCCGCCGCGCCGATGGCCAGGCCGCCCAGCACGACGACGCCGCTGGCCAGGACGGCCGGACCGCCCAGGGCGGCGAACTCGGCCCAGCTGATCTGGGCGCCCATCATGGCCACGCCGAGACGCAGGCCGGGCTTGGCGAAGAGATCCAGGCCCGCGCCCAACTGGGCCTGCAGGCCGAGCGCGCCGAGCATCATGCCCAGCACGACGGCGATCAGCGGCGCGGGGGCGTGCAGGCTCTGCGCCAGCAACTTGGCCAGCACCACCAGCAGCACGCCGGCGACGAGGCCCGGCGCCAACCTGCCCGCGCCGATCCGCAGCGCCGCCGCGGTCATCCGCGAACGGTCTCGCCGGTGATCGGCGCCTGGGCGGCGAAGTGGGCCTCGGCCCGAGCGCAGCGGTTGGACAGCCGCTCGTTCAGCTGGCGCACCGTGCGGCTGCCCGTGCGTTCGAACGCGAACGGCAGCAGGCCGTGGACCAGGCAGGCCAGGCCCGCGCCGAGCAGGGTGAAGCCGAAGCTCCAGGCCATGCCCATGTGCTGACCATAGCTTTCGCCGACGGAACGGGGGTGACGGGTGAACGACGCCAGCATGGAAGACCTCGCGATGACCGAGGCTCCCCAGCATGGCGACGATTCGCGGAAAGGCATTACTGGATCGTGCGCCGATCACGGCGTAGAGAGAATTTGATTCTCGTTCAGCGCGGAAGCGGAGATGATTGATCTCGATCATATCGATCGACGCCTGCTGGCGATCCTCCAGGAGGACGCCACGGTCCCGATCGCCGACCTCGCCGAGCGGGTCGGCCTGACCCAGACGCCCTGCTGGAAACGGGTGAAGCGCCTGCAGGACGCCGGCGTCATCACCGCGCGCGTGGCCCTGCTGGACCGCGAGGCGCTGGACCTCTCCCTGACCGTCTTCGTGGCGGTCAAGACCGGCCGCCATGACGAGGAATGGCTCAGCCTGTTCGCGGCCGGCGCCCGGGCCCTGCCCGAAGTGGTCGAATTCTATCGGATGAGCGGCGACGTCGACTATCTGCTGAAGGTCGTGGTCAGGGACATCGCCGCCTACGACCGCTTCTACAAGCGCCTGATCGCCACCGCGCCGCTCACCGACGTCTCGTCCAGCTTCGCGATGGAGCAGATCAAGTTCACCACGGCGCTTCCGATCGCCCCGACCTGAACTGTGTCTTGAGGCTGTCATCGACTGTGCGCAACTAGGCGCGACCTCAACGGAGAATGGCTCATGGACGCGACGCGGCGCGGACTTCTGATCAGTGGCGCGGCTTTGGCGCCGGGCGTGGCCCTGGCGGCCGCCGAGACCTCGGTCGACCCGACCGCCCCGCCGGCGATCCGCGCGCACCTTGGCGTCACCGAAAACCCCTTCGGCCCCTCGCCCGCCGCCCGCAAGGCCGCCGCCAAGGCGCTGGAGGAAACGCCCTACTACGCCTGGGCGCTCGAGCCGCCGCTGGTCAAGCTGATCGCCCAGCGCGACGGCCTGCAGCCCGACCAGGTCGGCCTGTGCAACGGTTCGCTGGAGGCGCTGTCGCTGCTGTCGACCGCCTTCGCCAAGGCCGGCCCGGTGGTCTCCGCCCAGCCCAGCTACGCCACGCCCCTGCTCTACGCCGAGCGCCAGGGCGCGAAGCTGGAGTGGGTCCAGCTGACCGCCGACCAGCAGATCGACCTGCCCGCCCTGGCCGAGCGCGCCAGGGCGACGAAGGCCGGGGTCGTCTATGTCTGCAATCCCAACAATCCCACGGGCCTGCTGCTGGACGCCAACGCCCTGCGCGCCTTCTGCGTCGAAGTCTCCAGGACCTGCCCGGTGATCGTCGACGAGGCCTATATCGAGATCAGCCCCGATCCCGCGCGCAACTCGATGATGGACCTGGTCCGGGCCGGCCACGACGTGATCGTCGCCCGCACCTTCTCCAAGGTCTACGGCATGGCCGGGCTGCGCGTCGGCTTCATCGCCGCCCGGGTCGACCGGGTGCGGACGCTGAAGAGCCTGATCCCTACCCACAAGGGCCGCCCGGGCCTCGCCGCGGCGGCGGTCTGCTACGGCGACGAGACCTATCTGGCCGGCGCCAAGGCGTATCTGGAGGGATGCCGCGAGAAGATCTACGCGATCTGTCGAGCCAACGGCCTCGCCTACCTGCCCTCGCACGGCACCTATGTCTTCGTCGATTGCGGCAAGCCGAACCTGCAGTTCCAGAAGACCCTGGCGTCGCTGGGCGTCGAGGTGCGGGTGTTCGACAGCCCCCGCCACCCGACCTGGATCCGCGTCGGCACGGCCAGCCCGCCCGAGCTGGACTATTTCGCGAGCGTCCTGCCCAAGGCCCTGAAGGTCTGAGGCCGTAAGTCCTGAGCCTCTATTCCGGCCAGAGGTCCTGGATGTCGCCCTTGCGGTTCAGCATGTGCGTCGCCCGCTTGATCACCTGCAGCAGGCGCTCCTTCCGGCCGTCCTTGTCATAGGTCAGGGTCGTGCGGGCCAACCCCTCGAGCATGAACCGGGCGAGGTCGCGGCTGGCCTGGAAGCGCGGGCCAGCGCCCGCGTGCAGGATCTTCAGGAAGTGGTCGCCGGCCTGCGCGCGGTCGAACTCGGCCTGGGCCGGGGCCAGCAAGGCGTGGATGGCCGGGTCGGTGCGGCCGGCGGCCTCCAACTCGCCGAAGGCCTGGAACGGCGTGCTGTGCAGCAGGTCCCAATAGCTGTCGATCGCGTGCTCGGTGACGTCGGCGCCCGGCGGCAGGCTGTCGGCGGCCGCGCGGAACAGGGCCGAGCGCTCGGCCTGGATATGGGCCACGGCGGCCTCGACCAGGGCCTCACGCGTCGGGAAGTGATAGAGCATCGCGCCGCGCGTCAGGCCGGCGGCGTCGGCGATCGCCGGGTTGGTGGCCGCGTGATAGCCGATCTCGGCGAACAGGTGCATCGCGCAGTCCAGAATCCGGGCGCGGGTCTTCTGAGACTTCGGGGTGTCCTTGGCGAGGCGGGCGGCGTCCATCGGTTTGATCTAGTCCGAGCCATGCTGCACTGCAACAGCCCGCGCCGAGCCGAGCGGCGAAAGGCGCCGCGGATGCTCCCCGTTTTTGACGCAAACGCCGAAACTGCGCAATTCCCAGGCTTACGTTACGGAAATCAGGCCCGCCCCTGCTTCATCAAAGCGACATGCAATCAGCTTAATCGCCTGCCGTTGACCGCCATCGCGCCGATCCGGGGACGGAGCGATCTCGCGGCGTCAAACGGGGGTACGACCATGAGCGCCAACGTCGCCGTCCGCCGCTATCGCTCCATCTTCATCAGCGACCTGCACCTGGGCACGCGCGGCTGCCAGGCCGAGCTGCTGCTGGACTTCATCCGCCACGTCGAGTGCGACAAGCTCTATCTGGTCGGCGACATCATCGACGGCTGGAAGCTGCGCAGCGGCTGGCACTGGCCGCAGTCGCACAACGACGTGGTCCAGAAGATTCTGCGCATGGCCCGCAAGGGCACCGAGGTGATCTACGTGCCCGGCAACCACGACGACCGCATCCGCGACTTCTGCGGCGTGCACTTCGGCGGCGTGGTGGTGGCGCGCGACGTGATCCATGAGGCGGCCGACGGCAAGCGCTACCTGATTGTCCACGGCGACGAGTTCGATGGCGTCGTCCAGCACGCCAAGTGGCTCGCCTTCCTCGGGGATTGGTCCTATAGAACCATCCTCATGCTGAACACTCTGGTGAATCGCGCACGTCGCCGCCTGGGGTTCGGCTATTGGAGTTTTTCGGCCTATCTGAAGGTCAAGGTGAAGAACGCGTTGCAGTTCATCGAGAACTTCGAGGCCGCGGTGGCCGACGAAGCTCGACGTCGGGGGGTGGACGGCGTGATCTGTGGTCACATCCACAAGGCCGAAATGCGCGACATCGACGGCGTCGCCTATGTCAACGACGGCGACTGGGTCGAGAGCTGCACGGCCGTGGCCGAGCACGCCGACGGTCGTCTCGAGATCCTGGAATGGGCCAAGCTGCGCTCGTGGTCGGTGATCGACCGCGGACCCAAGCTGGCGTCGCCGATCGACGAGCCGTTGCCGGAGCCGGCCGCCGCCTGATGCGAATTCTACTCGCTACCGACGCCTGGGAACCGCAAGTCAACGGCGTGGTTCGCACCCTGACCCGGGTGGTCGAAGAACTGCGCGCCATGGGCCACGAGGTCGACGTCGTCAGCCCCGAACAGTTCCCGACCTTCACACTGCCGACCTATCCCGAAATCAAGCTGGCCATTGGCGCCTACGAACCGGTGCAGGAGCGCTTCAAGCAGTTCGAGCCCGAGGCGATCCACATCGCCACCGAGGGTCCGATCGGC